>JBIOWA010000173.1:0-19194 GCA_044868045.1 Candidatus Limnocylindrales bacterium | reverse complement strand
CCTGACGCTGGGCGAGCTGGTCTCGATGCTGGGTCGCCGCGCGGACGGCCTCACCGAAATCTTGAACGCCTGGGGCCGCGTCCGGCCGCTGATGCTCGAGGAGGCCTGACCTCGGTCGTGGCCGGCGCTATCCCTTCGACTCGTCCTCGTCCTCGTCGATCACGATCAAGCGCAGGGATTCCGCGGCCTCGACGCCGATGGTGTCACCCTCCTCGGCAGCCCAGGCGCGTATCCGCTCGGCGAGCCCGTCCGGATCCGTGATCTGGCTGCGGTGCTCGGCGAGCGCGTCGAGCTTGCGCTGGAGCGTTCCGCTTACATCGACCCAGGCATCGGCTCGCTCCGACCAGAACAGGTACAACCGCCGAACGGAGTGGGCCGCTAGCCCGTTTCGGGCGAGCGACGCGAAGGCCATCGGGTTGCGCGCGGCCGGATAGACCGCATCGACGGCGGCCATACCGGCGGCGCGATGGTCGGTGTGATTGATCCCGCCGCCCTGATGGAAGATCGCCTCCGGATCGGTCGCCAGCACGGCGTCGGGGCGGAACGTCCGGATCTCCCGCACCAGGAGCTCGCGTAGGGCAAGGTCGTTGGCCAGCGCCCCGTCGGGATGGTGGAGGAAGGTCACGCCCTCGTAGCCGATGACGGCCGCCGCCGCGCGCTGCTCGCGCTCCCGGGTCGCCGCCAGCTCGAGCGGATCGGCATCGGGATCCTCGCCGCCCTGGTCGCCGGAAGTACAGCAGACCAGCCACCCGACCGACCCCGCGTCGATCCACCGCGCGGCCGTCCCGGCCGGCCCGAAATCGGCATCATCGGGGTGGGCCGCGATGAGCATGAACCGGGCGGGTCGCCAGTCGTGGGCCACCGGTTTCGGGGTGTCCGCGGCCATGTCTAGGTTGCCTTGCGGCGGGGATGTCGTGAGCGTAGGCTTCCGATCGAGACTTCGCTCGTCTCCCCCCACGAGCGAAGTCTCCATTTCGTTGCCCCGCACCGACCTGTGTCGCGGGTCATCCCTTGACGGTCTGGAGCTCGTCGAGCGCGGCCATCACCTCCGCGGCATGGCCCTCCGGCTTGACCTTTGGCCAGGTCCGCGCGATACGGCCGTCGGGGTCGACGAGGAACGTCGTCCGTGCCGTTCCCATGTACGTCCGGCCGTAGTTCTGCTTCTCGACCCATGACCCGTATGCCTCGGCGGCTCCGTGCTGCTCGTCGGCGAGCAGCGTGAACGGCAGGCCGAACTTCTCGCGGAACTTGCGTTTGCTGGAGGCCCCCTGGGGGCTGATGCCCCAGACGTCGGCGCCGCGCTCGGTGATCGTCTCGTTCGCGTCGCGGAACTCGCAGGCTTCGACCGTGCAGCCGGGCGTGTCGTCCTTCGGATAGAAGTAGAGGATCGTCCATCGCCCGCGCTGGTCTGCGAGGTCGTGGATCGTGCCCGTCTCGTCGGGCAAGGCGATCGGCGGGGCCGTGTCGCCGACACTCGGCATGGTCATCGTCAGAGCGTAGCAGGGGTCTCGACGACCAGGAGCCGACCCGCTCCGAGGGTCACGCGTGCCGTGGGGGCCGTCCGTCGATTCGACAAGCCGCGGGTGAGGCCGTCGAGCAGC
Organism: Candidatus Limnocylindrales bacterium; assembly: GCA_044868045.1. Classification (GTDB taxonomy): domain Bacteria; phylum Chloroflexota; class Limnocylindria; order Limnocylindrales; family CSP1-4; genus SPCO01. The sequence goes on along the minus strand of JBIOWA010000173.1, from coordinate 17,593 downwards.
GTCTCGTCGTCGAGTGGGTAGGCGAGGCCCGCGGTCGAGATGCCGACCGCGTCGCCCCCAACCGGCAGGAGCGAAACCAGGTCGCCGACCCGACCATCCATCTCGACACTCACCGGCGACCCGGCCGCAGTCGGTGCCCGGAGCAGGCGCACGCGCGCATCGGCCGCGACGAGGCGGACGTCGACCCCGGCCAGCGCCGGCATCGACAGCAGTGTCAGGTTGGCGAGTGCGTGGTCGATGCGCGGGCCGCCGAGCGCTCCAAGGATCGCGATGGCCGTCGCGGAGCGTTCGAGCGCGGCGAGGATCGCGAGCTCAGTGTCGGACTGGTCCTTGTCCGCGGGAACGCGGTCGACCGGTATGCCGGCGGCTACAAGCTCGGCGATCTCATCCTCGCCGAGCGAGTCACCGTCACCGACCCATCGATCGATGGGCAGGCGCAGGCCGGACGCGTGCCTGGCCCCGCCATCGGCGGCGACGATCGCGGCCCCAGGCGTGAGCCAGCCGGGCCACGCCGCGTCGATCGCGTCGCGCGACCCGACCGCGCCATCGGCCAGGACGATCACCTGCATGGGGACGATCGTAGCGGTCGACGCCCGGCCCGATGCTAGACTCCGGCCCGTGCCCAAGCCCACCGACCATCCTGCGGTCCAACGCGTCCTCGCTGCCGCTCGGCGGAAGGGCGTTGAGCTCGAGGTGGTCGAGTTCGATGAGTCGACCCACACCGCCAAACAAGCCGCGACCGCGGTCGGCGGCGAGCTCGGCCAGATCGTGAAGTCGTTGGTCTTCGTGGCGCCGGGCGCCGATCGCGACGCCGAGCCGATCGTCTGCCTCGTGTCCGGCCAGAACAGGGTCGACCTGGCGCGGCTGGCGGCCGTCACCGGCGAGCCGGAGATCCGTCGCGCCACCGCCCGCGAAGCCCACGAACTCGTCGGGTTCGTGATCGGTGGGATCCCGCCGATCGGGTTCGAGCGACCGGTCCGCGTGATCATGGATCCGGACCTCGGGCGCTATCGCACCGTGTGGGCGGCCGCCGGCCTGCCGACCACCGTCTTCGAGGTCCCACCGGCGACGCTCCGGACCCTGGCCAACGCGACCGTCGCGCCGATCACGGAGGAGCAGCGGGGCGCGGACGCCGAGGCATCATCCGGGCGATTCGCCTCCACGGGGGCGTGAACCGCACCCCGTAGCCATGGCCGCTGAACCCCGCAACGCAACCGTCACCTACCCGGGTGGGTTGCGCGGCCGATGGCGATGGGGCGGCAGCGGCCAGGCGGCCAAGGTGTTCGCTCTGAGCGAAGCGGGCGGCACGCTCGTCGACCTCGGGCCGCGAGTCAGTGAAGAACCCGACAGCCTCTGTCGTGCCGAGCTCCGGCTCGAGGGACCGCGCGGGGCGTGGACGGCCCGTTTCGCCTCCACGATCTTCGACGAGCCGCGCGCGATCTACTGGGACACGGAGGGGCTGCTCGTCGTCGCCTACGGCTTCCACACGTTCGGTCTCGATGCTGCGGGCGGCGAGATGCGCTGGGAGCACCGCTCGGCAACGCCGATCATCGCGCTGTTCGGTTCGTCGCGGCTTCGGCACGTGATCGTCCAGTCCGAGATCGAGACGTTCGCACTCGAGCGGGACGGGTCGGTCGCCTGGCGCGTGGCCCACACCGACGTCGTGACCGCGGCGGCCCTGATGGGCGGTCGACTCGTCCTGACGGGGTTCGACGGCCAACTCAATGCGCTCGATCCGGCGACCGGGCGCCCAGCCTGAGCGGCCTCGCCACGAGCGGACTGTGGACGGGCGGTGGATAACCCGCCGGTGATCATGCACATTCGTGGACGACGCCCGTTGACCCGGCTGCGTCGCGGCCCGTAGCGTAGCGGGCAGCCCGGAGGGGTCGAACGATACTAACGGCGGCGATCGCATCAACGCCCACGTGTCGAGGAGGTTCCTTCGGGCCCTTCCATGTCCGGCGGGTATAGTCGCCGCCGTGACTCCCCTGCTCCCCATCGCCGTCGGTTTCATCGCGCTCGCGATCGGCGTGGCCATCCTGCGGAGCTTCGGACCGAACTATCGGGTCGGCCGGTTGTTGGCGGTCACGCCGGTCGTAACCGTGGCCGAGGCCCGTGCGTTTGCTGCCGGCCCGCCCCGCTACGTCGCCGTCCGCGGGCGGATCGACGCGGTGGAGTCGTTCGAGGACGAGCTCCATCGGCCGCTCGTGCTCCGACGGGTCCGGATCCAGGCCGGCGGCGGGACCAATTGGATGACCGTCGACGAGCACCGCGAGGCGATCGACTTCTCCGTTCGCGAAGGCCTCGATTCGATCGCCGTCGACCATGACTCGCTTGGCCCGGGCCTCGTCGTCATGCCGCGCGAGTCGACGGGATCGGCTGCAGACGTGCCGGACCGGGTGCCGGCCGGGACTCCCCCGACGACCCCGATCCGGCTGCGCATCGATCAGCTCTCGTCGGTCGAACATGCACTCGTCGTCGGCGTGCCGTCACGACAGCCCGGCACCGGGGACCCGTGGATGACGGCCGGGCTCGGGCGCCCGCTCATCCTTTCCACCCTCGAGCAGGATGAGGCCATGCGGGTCCTCGCCTCCGACGCGCCCCGCCGCCCGCTCGTCGCAGCCATCGCCCTGGCCATCGGGCTGGTGGCGGTGACGGTCGGTCTCGTGTGGGCGCTCATCGGCGCCGCGACAGGCTCGGTGCTGGCCGCCTCGCCGACCCCGTCGGCCGCGGTCGGCGGCGACCCGCGGAGCAGTGGTCAGGGTCCCGGGCTCGTCGGTGATCCGCTGTCGGCCATCGGGCTGATGCTGGCGATCGGCCTCGGGGCCGTCCTCCTCACGAGCCTCTACGTCCGCCTGACTGGAGGCCGCCGGACCTGATCGGCGCCGTTTTGTTCGGGCTCGCAGAGCCTCGCGAACGAGCGGGACCATCGACCTATATGTCAAGAACTGTGAGCTTGTTAGCCTCGGGTTCGTGGACTTCACAGTTCTTCCATGACGATGACCGCTCAGATGCCGCCCCGACCCATCGATGCGACCCTCTCCGTCACGAAGGCCGCGCGGTTGCTCGGCGTCCACCCCAACACGGTCCGTGCCTGGAGTGACGCCGGGCGCCTGCGCTATTACCGCATCAACCCGCGCGGCGATCGGCGGTACCGGCTTGGGGACCTGCAACGGTTCCTCGCGGCGGCCGAGAAGGCCCCGTTCGGTCCGGGTACGACCGAAGGCTTCCAGCGCCGGTCACCGGGAACCGCGTCGATCACGGCGATCGGCGCGGAGCGGCTGGCTCGGGCCGCGGCGCTCAGGATGGACCTCGACTCGACGCTCGCCTCCGAAGACACCGAACGGCATCGGCGCGACCTTGCTCTGCTCGATTCCATCGCCCGTGGCACGTTCGCCGCGGCCACACTCGAGGATGACTTGCAGCGGGTCGCCGACGAGATCCGCGACGCCGGCGACCGTGCCCTCGTCGTGATCTGGGAGTGTCGTGGCGATCGGTTGGTACCACAGGCCCTTGCCGTGCCGCCGGGCGTGGCGCCACCCCGGCTGTTCGATCTTCCGCGGACGTTCGGCCTCCTCGGGCGAGCACTGGACGCCGCGGGCCGGCGCGACGAGCGCTCACTCGGCGAGCCTCCGGGGACGACCGCCGTTCGAAGTGGACCGAGTGATCGCGTCACGCCGACGATCCTCCCCGGCGATCGGGCCGAAGTCGCCGCGGCGATCCCGGGACCCGACGGACCGTGGGGCGCGCTGCTCGTCGTGGCCGGCGCCGGCGAGGACTTCGGTCCGGCCGATCGCGACCTCGTGACGGTGCTCGCCGATGCGCTCGGCGCGATCGTCGGCGTCGTACGGCGCGAGGATGAGGTCGCCCACCTGCTCCATCGCGCCGAGGCGCTCCGCCGTGTGGCCGGCGACATCGGCAGCGGGCTCGACCTCGACCGCATCCTCGCCGGGCTGGTCGACCACGCGATGGTGCTATTCGATGGCGACCGCGGCGCCGTCTTCCTCCGTCAGCCCGACGGCCGCGCCGTCGCGGAGGTCAGTCGCGGGCTGTCGGCCGCCTACCTCAATGCCGTGCGCGAGTTCCCGGAGCGGTCGCTGCCGTCCGCGGCCATCGCGGCTCGGCGTCCGCTGTTCGCGATGGGCTACCGCGACGATCCGCGCGGCGGCGGCGTCCGGGCCGCCGTGGTCCAGGAGGGCTTCGACACCCTGGCCACTGCGCCGTTGCTCGACGGCGACGAGGTGCTCGGCCTGCTCAACGTCTACCACGACCGTCCGCACGCTTGGTCGGCCGACGAGCTCGAGACGATGACCGCCCTCGCGACCCAGGCAAGCGTCGCGATCCGGACCGCCCAGAACTTCGAGAAGATGGCGACCTGGACGGCGCAGCTCCAGTCGATCCAGCAGCTCGGGGCGCGACTGAACCACCTCTCGAACGTCCGCGACATCGGTCTTGCCATCGCGACCGAGCTGCGCCAGCTGATCGACTACCACAACGTCCGGGTTTATCGCGTCCGCGGCGACGAGCTCGAGCCGGTGGCACTCCGCGGCCAGGTCGGCGAATACTTCGACGAGACGCCGGACGACCTGAAGGTCCAGGTCGGGCAGGGCATCACCGGTTGGGTCGCCCAGCACCGGATCGCCCAGTACCTGCCCGATGCAAGCTCGGATCCGCGAGCGAACACGATCCCGGGCACCCAGGACGACCTCGAGGAATCGATGCTGCTCGCGCCGATGCTTTTCGAGGACGACGTGCTCGGTGTTCTCGTGCTCTCGAAGCTCGGCCTGCATCAGTTCAGTGACGACGACCTGCGCCTGCTGGTGATCTATGCCAGCTTCGCCGCCCAAGCGATGGCCAACGCGGATACGACCGAACGGCTGCGGGAGCAGTCGACGGCGCTCGAGCGTCAGGTGCGCAGCCAGCGCGAACTCCTGCAGATCACCGAGTCGATCCTGACCACGCTCGATGCAAGGGCCGTGCTCGATGGCATCACGGAGCGGCTCGGCGGGCTCGTCGCCTGCGACAACATCGCGATCGAGATCGTCGACCCAGCGACCAGCCTGCTGATGCCGCTGACCGCGCGGGGCGTCCACGCGGCCGCGTACCTCGAACCGTGGGCGCCCGGGGAGACCGGCGTCGCGACCTGGGTCGTCGAGCACAACGAGCCGGCCCTCATCGAGGACGAGCGCACCGATCCTCGGGTCAACCACTTCCGGCTTCCGGATGAGGACGACGTGCTGGACGGCAGCCTGATCGTCGTGCCGCTGCGCGGCCGGTCCGGCGCTACCGGCGTCCTGACGATCGAGCGGCTCGGGGCCGGGAATACGTTCACACCAGAGGAGTTCGACCTCGTGAAGTTGTTCGCGGCCCAGGTGTCGATCGCACTGCAGAACGCGGAGGTGTATCGCGCTGTGGAGATCCGGGCGCAGACCGACGGGCTCACCGGGCTCCTGAACCACGCCACGTTCGAGGACCACCTCGAGCGGGTGGCACGCGAGGGCATGGGCTTCGGATTGATCATGCTCGACCTCGACGACTTCCGTGAGATCAACAACCGGATGGGTCACCAAGCCGGGGACCAGACGCTTCGCCGGATCGCCACAGCATTGCGTCGATCGGGACGCGACTCGGACCTCGTCTTCCGTTACGGCGGCGACGAGTTCGCGTTCCTCCTCCCGCACACCGACGGTCCCGGTGCGATGGCCGTAGCCGAGCGGGCGCGGGCCGCCGTGAAGGTGCTCGGCGGCCCGGTGACCGCGTCGTTCGGCGTCGCGACGTTCCCGGCCGACGGCACCACGGCCGCCGAGGTGCTGCTCGCAGCCGACCGCGCATGTTTCCTTGCCAAGCGCCGCGGTCGCGACCGCGTCGCGACGGCCGCCGAGGGCCTGGCGCTCGCATCGGAATTCCGCCAGCAGGCGCCCACCCCGGTCGACTCCGAGTCGCAGGTCGCGTAGCCGGTTCGGTCGGGCTGCGGCACGATGGCCGCGATGCGTATGCGGTCCTCGCCGGACAGCGCCGTTGCGATCATCGTTTCGATCGTCGTCGGCGCGTGCATTCCGGACGGATTCGGCCGCCCCGGCGCGACCGCGCTCCCGAGCAGCAGCCCACCGGGAGCCGCCGCGACGGCGCTTCCTCCGACTCCGGGTCCATCCGGCCGCCCGTCATTCGTCCGACCGACACCGACGCCACAGCCCACGTTCCTCAGCTACGTCGTCAAGCGGGGCGACACGCTGACATCGATCGCGCTCGCCCACGGAACGACCGCCAGGAGCATCGCGTTCTGGAACCGGATCCAGCATCCCTCGCTCGACCCGGACTCGCCGAGGTATTCACCGAACCGGATCGAGGTCGGCTGGATCCTGCTGCTCATTCCCGACCTGGAGCTCGATCCGGAGGATCTGCCGCCGGAGTCGGCACCGACATCGGCGCCGGCGTCAGCGTCACCGACCCAGTACCCGGATCCGTACGGATGAGCATGCGCAGGTCCCCGGCAAGGAAGGTGTCCGTGCGGCCCGGGCTCTGGCGGGTCGCGGTCGCGGTCGCGGGGGGTCCCGGCCGCCAATTCAGGCCCCCGCGAGCTCCAGCAGGAACGGGAAGACGTACAGCTTCGAACTGATCCCGGCGAAGCCGAGCACCGTGAATGTCACCAGGAGCGCAATGACACCGGCCACGATGATGCGGTCCGTCCGGTCGAACACCAGCTCCCGGAACCAGGTCCGTTTGCCCGTCCCGAAGGCACGCAGGTCCATCGCGTCGATGGTGTCCTCGGCATTGACGATCGCGTTCATCGTCAGCGGCACGACGAGCGGGACCGTCCGCCGGATCTTGGTGATCGGTCCGCCCTTCCCTTTGTCCCACTCATGGCCGCGGACGCGTTGGGCGTCCATCGTGGCCCCAAGATCGCTGGCGAGCGACGGCATGAAGCGGAAGGTCAGGTCGATCGCATAGGCGAACTTCTCCGGCACCTTGAGCCTGGCGAAGCTGACGCCCAGGTCGGCCGGGGCGATGGCGTAGGCCATCGTGAAGCCGAGCGTCGCGAACGTGAAGAAGCGGGCGAACTGCGTCGTACCGTACGACAGCGCCTCGGCCGAGATCGGGGTGCCGAGGAGCGGCAGGAAGAAGATGACGTGCATCTCGTCCCGGATGAAACCGCCGACCTCGCCACCGGTCAGGATCGTGTTCCAGAGCACGATCAGGCTGACGAAGACGACGACGAACGCCCACTGCCGCCTGACCATCGCGAACGGGATGCGCGCCGAGCGGTACCAGAGCAGCGCACCGGCGAAAAAGGCGAGGACGATCCGAATGTCCCAGATCTGGATGACCGTGATCCCGATGAGGGCCACGACCAGGATGATGGTCCGGGGATCGCGACGCGCGAGCCACGATCCCCGGCCCAGATAGCGAGGCGCGATGTTCACCTCGGCGTCGCGAGGCGACGTCGAGGCAGATTCATCGCCCGATCGCGTCCTTCAGCGGCTCCCAGGCCGCCACGAGGATCGGCGTGAGGATGACCGAGGCGATCAGGTTGGGCACGATGACGCCCAGGTAGCTGCCGGTCAGGGCGGCTTCCAGGGTGTTGCCGAAGACAACCACGTCGGTGATGACGAACAGGAACCCGATGACCGTGGCGGCCGCCGCGATGAACGCAGCGCCGATGATCCGGCCGCTCTGAGTCTGCAGCCGATCGGACATCGACGCCGCGAACAGGCCGGCCACCAGACCGGCGAGGCCGTTGGCGATGCTCCAGTTCCAGGCCGTGAACGCGCCATAGCCGGTGATCTGATCGAGGATCGCGTTGCCGACGAGTCCGGTGAAGAAACCAACGATCGGCCCGAACGCGATCCCGAAGAATGGCACCAGGGCATAGGCCGGGCGGACGGACACGTTGTTCGTCCCAGGAATCACGATGCTGATCAGCGCGCCCAGGACGCCGTACAGGGCGGCGCCGATCGCGGCATAGACGATGGTCCGGGAGTTGACCTCCCAGAGGCCTTCTCGTCGGAAGGCTGCGGTGGACATGGACAGAACCTCCTTACCGATTCCCTTCCCTCATCCCAAGGTCCGATCAACGATCGACGACGACCGACCCTCCTTCCGCCCCAACTGCATCACGCTCGGCCCGCACGACCTGTCGCGCGAGCGTTTCGGCATCGAGGAAACCCTGCTCCCGGTCCCCCCACCGGGCATTCGCCGCCATCAGCGACGTGATCCGCAGGTTGCAAGCGATCCAGCGATCCGAGTCCGTGATGACCTCATGTGGCGGGCCGTCGGCGACGATCCGACCGTCCCTGAACAGCAGGATACGGTCCGCGTGCGTCAATGCAAGGTCCACGTCGTGCGTGACGAGGTACACACTCTCGAGCCCGGGGATGGCCAGGACCTCGCGGATGAAGGCCTCTGCGGTGCGGTGATCCTGCCCTGCGGAGGGCTCATCGAGGATCAGCGTGGACGGGCGCAGGCCCAGCGCGATGGCCAGCGCGAGGCGCTTCTGCTGCCCGAAGGACAGCGCCAGCGGCGGCCGCCCGAGGATGTTCTCGAGGTCGGCCAGCGACGTCCGCGTGAGCACGTCGTCGAGCAAGTCGTCGAACGTGGCAGGGTCGTGGCCCAGGTTCTTCGGCCCGAACAGGATCTCCTCGCGGACGGTGCGCGCGAAAAGCATCTGGCTCGGGCTCTGGAACACATATCCGAAGGTCGTCGCCAGCTCAGCCGTGGTCCGCTCGGCCGCGTCTCGTCCATCGACCAGGATCGCCCCGTCGGTCAGCGGCAGGAGCCGCATGGCGGTCCGGAACGCGGTGGTCTTGCCCGACCCATTGGGCCCGAGCATGGCTACGACCTCGGTCCGGCCGAGGCTCGCCTCGACGCCGTGCAGGACCGGGTGGTCGCCGATCGAAGCGTGGACGTCACGAAACGTGAGGCGAGGAGGCTCGCCGTCCTCGTCCGCCGGTGTCGAGCGACCCCGCGCTGGCTCCAGCGGCGGCGCCAGGCGACCGGATCGCGCCCGGTCCAGCACCACCTCGAACGGCAGCTTGACCGTCCGGGGATCGGCGACCTCGAGAAAGGCATCGACCGGACCGAGATAGCGCGTCTCCCCTTCCTCGAGATACAGGACCCGGTCGGGCCGTAGGTCCAGGGCTTCCTCGACCCGATGTTCGACGATGACCACCGCATCGCCGGCATCGGCGAGGTCGCGCAGGATCGCGAGCAATCGCGACGCGGTCGCCGGATCGAGGTTCGCGAGCGGCTCATCCACCAGGTACAGCCGCGGTTGCATCATCAGGATCCCGGCCACCGCCAGCAGCTGCCGCTCACCACCGGAGAGCGCGCTAGTCTCGCGGCCGAGCAAGGACTCGATGCCGGCCCGCGCAGCGACTTCCCGCAGTCGTCGCCGCATCTCGTCGCGCGGCGTCCCGAGGTTCTCGGGCCCGAAGGCGATCTCCGCCTCGACCGTGGCGCCGATGATCTGCTTACCGGGATCCTGCAGCACCGTCCCGACGGTGCGGGCGATGTCGCGCAGCTTCAGCTCTGCGGTCGAACGGCCCTCCACTCGGACGAGGCCGCTGAGCTCACCCGGATACGCGTGCGGGATCAGCCCGTTGATCGCCCGGATGAGCGTGCTCTTGCCACAGCCGGACGGACCGGCGACCAGGACGACCTCGCCTGGCTCGACCGTGAGGGAGACGTCGCGGATGGCCGGCTCGGAGGCGCGGCGGTATCGGAAGGTGAGCCCGTCGACCTCGACGAGCGGTGCGGAGCCGGGTTCGGTCACGCGTCGACCACCTCGATGCGCACCGGTGTATCGATGCCGAACCCGAACCGATCGGCTGCCGAGGCCTGGTTGACGGCGATGCCGAGCCCGCCGTAGTCGGCGTCCTCGTACAACAGGGGCTCGCCGCCTGCCACGTCGCCGAAGGTCGCATGCCACGGGACGACGATGCCGCCGGGTGCGATCGAGCCGCCGCTGAGCCGGAACGAACGCCCGGCCTCGAGCTCGCCGCCGGCCGCGCTGGCGAGGTCCTCGGGCGCCCCGGCCAATCGGGCGTTCCCGAACGAGTCGATGAACAGCACCGACGTCTCGAGCACGCCATCGCCGACGACCGGCTCGGGCAGACGGAGGTCCAGCAGCTCCGTCGGCTCGATCGGGGGACCGACCCGCTCGAGCGGCACCCCGTTGGCGAGGTGCGCCGCGACCGGCGCGAAGATGTCGCGGCCGTGGAATGTCGACGAGACATGCGGCAAAAACAGCTCGGCGGCCGTGACGACGTGCGCGGCCATCACCCCGCCGAGGACGCGGGCGGCTGGCAGCAATAATCCGTTGTCGGGACCGACCAGCAGATCGCCTCGCCCCACACGCATGGCGATCGGGCGACGCGCGGTGCCGACGCCCGGGTCGACGACCGCCAGATGGACGCCGATCGGCAGGTAGCCGACCATCCGCGAGAGCAGGAACGCGCCGTCCCGGACCGCGAACTTGCGCACGGTATGACTCAGGTCGAGGATGCGCGCGTCCTCGGCGATGCCCCAGATGACACCCCGGCAGGTGGCCGGTGCGGACTCGGTCCCGAAGTCGGTCAGGAACGAGATGAGCGGCCCCGGCATCCGCTGGTGCCGCTCAGGCTGCCCGGATTCGCGCCGGCCGATCGACGGCGAGGCCCAACCGCTTGGCCGCGTCCCCCTGGTTGTCCGCCAGCGAGAGCTGTCCCTCGGAGTCGGCCATCAGCAGGGACGACCCGACCGGGACGCGTCCGAACGTCCGCTCCCAGACGGTCCGCTCCGCGATCGCCGGCGCGCCCTCGTGGTCGGGGAACTCGATGGCCAAGGGACGCCCCGGCTCGAGCGGACCGATCGCGGCCTCGAGATCCGCCGGTGTTCCGGCGAACGTCACGTTGCCGAAGACCATGATCTTGACGATCGTCGTATCGAGCGCGCCTTCGTGGATGGTCGGCCGGATGTCGGGTAGTCGCACGAGGCCGTCGATCGGAACGGTCCGCCCGATCGATTCGAACGGCACACCGTTGGCGAGGTGGGCGGCCATCGGCGCGAAGATGTCCCGACCGTGGAAGCTCGCCGAGACCTCGGGGAGCATCAGGTCGCGGTTCTCGAGGACCCGCGCTTCGACGATGCCGCCCAGTGACTCGGCCGCGCCGATGAGCAGGCCGTTGTCCGGTCCGATCAGCACGTCGCCGCGCGCCACCCGCAGCCCCACCGGCAGGCGCTCGGTGCCGACCCCCGGATCGACGACTGCCACGTGGATCCCGATCGGCATGTGCTTGAGCGCAAACAGGAGCGAGCTCGCGCCGTCGCGGATCGAATAGCGCGGCACTTGGTGATTGATGTCGATGATGTTGGCGTCGGGGCAGATCCTAAACATCACGCCGCGACAGACAGCCGGCGCGGACGGTCCAAAGTCGGTGAGGAACGTGATCACCGGACGCATCGGCGGATGGTACCAAGGGTCCCAGACGCACCGAAGCGGCGCCGGGAGGAGGGTCGGCGCCGCTTCGGATCGGTCGATCGCTCGGGCGGGAGGAGGGTCGCGCCGTCGCGATCGGGAAGATGCGGGATGAGACGGAGCGGTCCCTCAGTGGGGTCGGGGCCGACCTCCGTCGAGCGGTCCAAACCGGCCGTTGCGGGCCAGTTCGCGGAGGAAGAGCAACTGGTTCACCTGGCGGATCGACCAGCGCACGTCGTCGATCGGGATGCCGCACATGAACGCGGTCAGCGTCGCCGCCTCGTCCGGTGCGAGGCCCCGGCTGATCAGCAGGCGGTAGGTCGAGCGCGTCACGAGCTGGGTGGTCTCGTCGGGGATGCCGGGCCGGGCCGCCGGCGTCGCCCGACCTGTCGCCGCGGAGCCGGGTCGCCCCGGTGTGGCCGCCGCGAGGAGCCGCGGCGACGATGCGTGGCGAGGTGATCGCCCGCGTCCCCGAGAACCTCGCTGTGCCGGCCCGTCCACTGTCTGTGGCCCCTCGACCCATCGTGTCCCGCCCCGGAGGATCCGGTGCGGTACGGGCATGCTCGTATCGGACCCCATCGGTCGCGATGACCCATCAGTCCCATGCCACCCGGTACTTCCGGCGGTGGCCGCGGCGGGGCCGATCCGGCCGCGGACGAGCCCTCGGTAGACTCAGGATGTGCGTGTCCGACGTCTGGGGTTGCAGCTCATCGGCCTCGCGCTGGTCGCAGCCTGGGGTCTGGCCGCCGCCCTGGTCCTGCTCGCATATCGGCCGGGCGGCCCGCTCGACGTCGTCGTCGGCATCACGATGCTCGTCCCGCTCGGGATCGCCGCGGCCGGAGTCGCCTGGCCGCCGCTGACCCGGGGGCGCGGTTCGCATGCGTTGATCGTCGCGCTCGCGTTCGCGACGCTCCTCGTGCTGCTGCCGTCCATCGGCGGGGTGCTCAACCAGCTCCAGGCGCTCGGCTCGCAGACCCTGATGCCGTCCCTCGAGGCGGCCTATCCGTGGCTGCTCGCCCTGGTCGGCACCAGCCTGTTCGCGGGCTTCGGCCAGGCGCGACGGCTGATCGGCGGAGCGGCCCGCCGCCGGCACCGCCTGCGACTCGGGATCGCGATCGCGGCGGCGCTGACGCTGGTCGGCGGCGCGGCGTTCGGCGGTGCCGCCATCGCGAACGAGATCAGCCTCCGCGACGAGGAACGCCCGGCCAGCGCGTCTCGCTTCGGGCCGACCGACGCCGACGAAGAAGCCTTGCCGCCGGGGTGCAACGGTGCCCTGGTCGCCGGTCCGACGGCCCGGCTGTCGGCCCGGTTCGTTGGCTGGATCGACGGGCGGCAGAGCGGGACCGTCGATCTCGTCGGCCAGCGCCGCGGCTTCGACTTCCGATGGCTGGCCTATGTGGCGACGAACCGCGAGCTCGGGCAGTACGGGCAGGCACGGGTCGCATCCGCGGCGTGGACCCGGACCCCGAACCGGAGCTGGCTCCCGACAACGGTCGAGACCGTGGTCGACTCGACGTTGGACCTCCAGGCGACCCGACGGGCACTCACCTACGGCGCCAGGGCAACTGCGGAAGACCGGGGCATCGAGGTCATCGAAGGCGCCCGCGCGCGTCGCTGCCGCGTTTCCGTCGACGGGCCCGATTTCCGCGCGACGTTCCCCCAGGTCTCGTGGCTGATCGGCGCCGACGACCTCGCGCACTGGTTCGGCCAGCTCGACTACTGGATCTTCCTGGACGGCGCCCTCGGCCAGGTCGCGGGCTCGGTCAACGGCGAGGCCGGCCGGATCCAGGAGCAGGCGATCCAGGGCACGATCGAGGTGGTCCTGACCGCCACCGATCGCGGCCAGGACATCGTCATCTATCCTCCGGCGCGATGACGTTCGAGGCAGAGGAGCGGCCGTTCGGCAAACGTGACCGCCTCGCCCGGATGCTGCGCGTCGTAGCGGTCCTGCGCGCCCATCCCGAGGGCATCCGACCCGCCGAGATCGCGCGACGGACCGGCGTCGCGACGCGGACGGTCTACCGCGACCTGCGTGCGCTCGAGATCGAGGTGGGCGTCGCGGTCTGGTCGGAGGACGGGTTGTGGGGCGTCGTCGGCGAGGAGTTTCTGCCGCCGCTCAAGTTGACGCTCGACGAGGCGATGGCCGTCGTCCTGTCGGCACGATTGATGGTCCGCTACGCGGACAAGTACGATCCGGATCTGGCTGCGGCATTCGAGAAGCTCGAGGGCGTGTTGCCGCAGCCCCTGGCCGATCACGTCGAACGCACCCTGGACGTGCTTGCCCAGCACCCGCGCGACGCGGGGTTCAGCGAACGCGTGCATCGCCTGACCCGGGCCTGGGCCGAACGACGCGTGGTGACGCTCGATTACGAGCCGGCGCGCTATGCGCCCGACGCGACCGCTCGCCGCGCCGTTGTCCGGCCCTACCTGATCGAGCCGTCGCTCCAGACCCATGCGCTCTACCTGATCGGCTGGGACGAGACTCGCGACGCGCTGCGCACCTTCAAGATCGAGCGCATCCGGGACGTGGCGCTCACCCCGCGGACCTTCGAACTGCCGGAGGGGGGCGGCTTCGAGAACGCGATCCGGCGGGCGTGGGACATCATCGCGGACCAGCCGCCGACCGACATCGTCCTGCGCTTCAGCCCAACGGTCGCGGCACGCGTCCGCGAGGCGACCTGGCATCCGACCCAACAAGTGGTGCAGGACGACGACGGGTCGCTGACGTGGCGAGCGACGGTCGCGGGGACCATCGAGATCCGCCTCTGGATCCTGTCGTGGGGCGACGACGTGGAGGTGATCTCGCCGCCAGAACTGCGAAAAGACGTTGCCCAGACGCACCGTCGTGCGGGGGAGCGGTACGCCGGCGAGGGCAACCGCTAGGCATCTGGGGTAGGGTAGGTCGCGACACGACGACGTGACCCCCCACACGCCGAGGACGTGCCCAATGCACCACTCCCCCGCCCGGCGGCGGCTGGCTATCGCCATGCGCGCTGCCCTCTTCGCGGCATTCGCCGTGCCCCTGTTCTCCGCTCCGGCGACCGCCGTGACGCCCTCGGACGCCGAGGCGATGGTCGTCGGGTGGATCAACAACGACCGCACGAGTCGCGGTCTCGCCCCCCTGAGAACCGACGGCGATCTCGTCGCGATCTCCGGCCTGCGGGCCAGCCGGATGGCGTCGGCGAACGTGATGAACCACACGGTCGGTGGCAACCTCGCCGCGCAACTCGACTGGTACGACGTCGCCTGGTATCGCTACGGCGAGACGATCGGTTGGTCGACGGCGGGGTTCCCGGTGGACTCGGCGCGGGCCATCTACCGGGCCTGGATGGGCAGCTCCGCCCACCGCGCCCTGCTGCTGAGCGACCGGTTCAACTACATCGGCGTCGGGCTGGCATATCGCTCGTCGAATCACAGGACGTTCAGTTCCGCGGTGCTATCCGAGTCGCCCGATCACACCCGGCCGGTCGCGCGGGTGACCGGCTCGAGCCGGACCGGCGACGACGTCCGCTGGACCTGGAACGGCTACGACCCGCGTTTGCAGACACATACCGCGGGGTTGCGTGACTTCGACGTCCAGTACCGCGTCGGATCCGGGACGTGGAGCCTTATCCGCGACAACACCTCGTCCACCTCGATCACCCTCTGGAACCGTCCCCACGGTCGCTACTACTCGATCCGCGTGCGAGCCACCGATCGACGTGGCAATGTGGGCGTATGGAGCAGCGAGTCGCGCGTCTGGGTCCCCTGACCCATCCATGAGGCGGCACCCGTTCGCCGCCGTCAACCTCATCAGCGACCCGATCCACGGGTACATCGAACTCACCAAGCGACTCACGCCGCCCGAATCGGCGGTCGCGGGACTGCCCGACGAGGAGGTCGCCGAGGAGGACCTCCTCGACACGGCCTGGCTCCAGCGCCTGCGCCGGATCAGCCAGCTCCAGAGCGCTCGCTGGGTCTTCCCGACCGCCGAGCACTCGCGGTTCACGCACGGTCTCGGTGTCATGCACGAGGCCGGCTCCTGGGCGCGGTCGCTCTACCCGAGCCTGCGGACGGCGCTGGCCGCTCACGGCGACGGTGCCCCGATCCCGTCCGAGGGGCTGGTCACCGAGACCATGCGGATGGCCGGTCTCCTCCACGACGTCGGCCACGGCCCGTTCGCCCATTTCTTCGACGACCACGTGCTGTCGGCCTTCGACGCGCCGGCCGATCCGCGCCGACCGGAGGCGAAGCGCCTGACCCACGAGGACCTGAGTGGCCGGATCATCGGGGAGCTGGGCCACCTGCTGCGCGGCCTCCGCCGCGCGCCTGGCGCGGTCGCCGAGCGGGACGCGCTGCTCGACGACGAAGTGATCGATCCGGCCTGGGTCGCGTTCCTGATCGCCAAGCCGGCCCTCAGCGACCCGACGATGCCGCGCTGGGTACGCTGGCTTGCACCGCTCCTGTCCGGCGTCTTCACGGTCGACAACCTCGACTACGTCCGGCGCGACGCGTACCTCACCGGCGTCACGGCCGGGCCGGTCGACGTCGAGCGGCTGCGCCGGTACACGTTCATCGGCCCGGACGGGCTGACGCTCTTCGAGCCGGGCCTCGGCGCGCTCGAGATGTTCCTGAGTGCACGCCGCTTCATGTACCAGCAGGTGTATTTCCATCGCACCGTCCGCGCGATCGATCTCGATCTCGCGGAGGTCTTCGGACCGTCGATCCGGGCGATCTTCGGCGATGGCTCGCCCGCCGACCGACTGGCGGCGTTCGCGGACCTCGATGAATACGCACTGCTGCATCAGGCGGCGCGCTGGGCACGGGGCCTCGATGTCGCGTCGATCGACCAGCCGGGCACGCCTGGCGACGGCCGCGTCCCGGCGGAACTCGCGGGGGCCTGGCGGGCGATCCTGCTCCGCCAGCCGACGTGGCGGTCCGAGGCCGAGATCCGCGCGGAGTACGAGCCGGGCGAGCGGCCGGAAGCGTTGATCGCGTCGCTCGGCGAGGGCGAACCCGGTCGGGTCGCGATCGACCTTGCCGCCATCGATGCGCGCCCCGCTGATGCGACGGCGACCGATCGCCTGCTTGGCCTGGAAGGTCGGGACGGCCGGTCGATGTCGTTGTCGGCGGCCCTCGGATCGGTGCCGGCGTACTGGCTCGTGGGCCGGCGGTACCGGAAGCGCTAACGGCGTTCGCGGGCGACGGCCGGGGCCAGGGCCGACGCCGACGGCCTCACCTTCGGGGCATGCTGTGGCAGCACGATGAGCGGATCGATCCGGGCGATCTGCCGGTCGGGCACCTTCATCCGCTTCACGACATCGGGGTCGATGGCGAACGTGGTCGTCTCGAGCGGGCTGAACAGGCCGTAGTGGAGGTGGCAGCCGGAGGCGCGCCCCGTCCGCCCCTCGTAGCCGAGGCGCTGGCCGGCCTTGATCGGCTGGCCCCGCTTCACCACGACCTTCGAGAAGTGCGCGTAGATGCTTCGATACCCGTTGCGGTCGTCGATGACGACGACGATCGGCAGCGTCATCCAGAGGTGCCGCTTGTCGAGACGCGCCTTGTACGCTCGAAGGTCGCCGATCCAGCCCATCTGCTCGTCGTACCGCCGGCCCGCGGCGAGGACCGTGCCGTCGTGCGCGGCGACGACGGTGTCGCCGCAGAACGTGGCGAGATCGATCCCGTCATGGAACGTCGTCTCATCGACGATCCGCGAGCCCCACGCCGAGGGGCCGAACGGGAGCGTCAGACGGCCGTGCGGCAGCGGCGACCGATATCCGGTGAGCGATCCCGGCGGTGCCGGCGTTGGCGCCGGAGTCGGAGTCGGTGTTAGCGTCGGCGTGGGTCGTGGGGTCGTGGTCACGGGCGGCACGATCGCCGCGGCCTGGTCCGGACTCGCGCCATCGAGGCCCGGGCTCCCGACCGCGCCCTGGACCGCTCCCACCGGGGCGAGCCCCCCGGTTCCCCACGACGTGGCGGCGGCGCCTCCGACAGCAACAAGCAATGCCCCGACCGCGAGCTTGGCGACGCGGCGGCGGCCGCGACCGCGTCGATCGCGTTCGGACAGTGGGCGCGGGAGATTGTCGAGGGGCCCCGGCGGTCGGCCGGGGTGACGGTGCCCGGACATGAGCGCCCATGGTATGCGACCCTGAGGACGAGATG
>JBIOWA010000172.1:0-2206 GCA_044868045.1 Candidatus Limnocylindrales bacterium | reverse complement strand
CCTCATGGACGAGCGGCATGCCAAAGACGGCCACGACCGCGTCACCGACGACCAGCTCGACCGTTCCGCCGTGCCGCTCGAGCAGCGCCCGCATCTCCTGGAAGCAGCGGTCCAGCGGCTCCCGTCTCGATTCTGGATCGAGGGGTTCGCCGGCGAGAGCCGATACGCGCACGTCCGCGATGAGCGTGGTGACCGTGCGGCGCGTGTCGCGCGGACGAGGGACCGACGGGATCGGACGTGTCGCTTGCTCGGACACCAGATCGTCAACCGGCACGGGTCCCGGAGCGGCTGCAAGGTCCAGCGCCGAATCGTGATCCAGAACGGCGCGCTGCAGCGATTCCAGTTCTCGTCCCGGATCCACCCCCAGTTCGCGGTCGAGGACCTCGCGCGCCCGGTGGTACACCTCGAGGGCCTCGGCCTGCCGCCCCGACCGGTAGAGCGCCAGCATCAGGCGAGCGTAGAAGACCTCGCGCAACGGCATTTCGCCAACGAGCCGTCGAAGGTCGGGCACGAGCTCCAGATGACGACCACAGGCGAGCTCGGCATCGATCCGCCGTTCGAGGGCCACGGCCCGAAGTTCGTCGAGCCGTGCACGGTCAGCTCGAGCCGTGTTGGTGGTTGCTAGATCCCCGAGCGCGGGGCCACGCCACAGGGCGAGCGCGACCGCCAGGGCATCGGAAGCGGCCTGCGGATCGCCACCTGCAAATGCCCGGGACGCCTCGGCAACGAGGGCCTCGAAGCGCCCGAGGTCGATGACGCTCCCCTCCGCGCGAAGCCGGTAGCCGTGAGGCTGCGACTCGATGCAGTCGACCCCCAGCACCCGACGCAGGCGCGACACGTGGACCCCAAGTGCGTGTTGCGCACTGGGTGGTGGATCGTCGCCCCAGACCTCGTCGATGAGGTGGTCCGTCGAGACAGTCTCGCCAACGTTCAGGACGAGGAGCGCGAGGATCGCCCGCTGCAGACCGCTGCCAATCTTGATGGGGCCGCTTGGCCCGATGGCTTCGAGCGGTCCCAGGACCTTGAACTCCATCGCCGCAATCGTCGCATTCAGAGTCACCCATCGCCAGCCGTGTCTGTTCCTGGCCGCGCATCTGACGCGGGACGCATGCGAACCAGTGCGCGCGGTGGCGCTGCCCGAAGAGTTTGTTATGGCGTCCTCGGCAGGAGTTGAGCGTGCAACAAGCGATGGTTGAGGGGGCACAGACTCGCTAACGCACTGACGCTGTCCCTTGGCACCTCGACCGCGATCCGTTCGTCGGTCAGGTTCGGCGGTCAGGCCGGTCGGATCACCCGGAACCCCCCACCCGCGGCGGCAAGCGCGAGGCGCTCGTCGTACGTCACGAACCCGCGCAGGTCCGAACCGAGCTGCTCGGCGCTCGCGAGGTGGATGGCGTCGAGCGATCGGAGCTCGGGCGGCGCCAGCAGCCCCGCGGCGTCGAGGACGCGATCGTTGACACGCAGCAAATCCACCCGCGCGAGCACCTCCCGGCCTCTTCGAACCGCGTCAGACCCAAGGGGAAGCAGCGCGCGCACGACCTCCGTCCGGGCAAGGGCACTTGACACAAGCGGCCGATGGCGAGCCAGATACCGCCGCAACGCCGCCGACTCGGGTTCGCGAACGGCGAGCTTCACGAGCGCCGACGAGTCGACGTAGGTCGCTCGCTCAGCGCTCATCACGGCGCAGTCGATCGAGGACGCTCGACGGGGCCTCCTGCCCGGCAGCAAGAGGCAATGGCTCGGGCAGGTCCTTCAGGTCGGCTCCGGCCGGCTCGAGGTCGCCGGTCGCCCGCAAGCGGTCGATCGGACGCTGATCCGGCAGGGGTGCGAGCACCGCCACCGGTCGGCCGCGATCGGTGATCTCGATCGTCTCGCCGGCCTCCACCCGTCGCAGCAGGTCACTGGCGCGCTGACGTAGTTCTCGGATGCCTGTCGATGCCATGTGCTAACAGTAGCACATGTCTGGGGAGCCCTTATCGGAGCCCTGATCGGTCCTGCTTCTCGTGTCTTATGCGTCTCTTGGTGGTGCTCGGTGAACGCGGCTGAGACGCATGAGACGCTTCACCGGGAATCCGGTATGCGGTACCAGCTCAAAGGCTGCAGCGTAGGAGATGGCCAACGCCCTCATGCGGATTGATCCGCCGACTCGAACTAGTGGTGTCCCATCGATGGGTATGGCTGCTAGCACGGCCCCCACACCTGCTGG
>JBIOWA010000171.1:0-18221 GCA_044868045.1 Candidatus Limnocylindrales bacterium | reverse complement strand
TCAGCCAGCGAGAGGCGCTGCGCCGTCAGCGTGAGTTCGCCGCCGACGCATCCCATGAGCTGCGGACGCCACTCACGGTGATCCGTGCGAGCGTCGAGGACCTCCAGCGTCATCCACGACAGGCCGTAGCGAACGTCGGGTCGGCGCTGACCGACATCCGCGACGAGGTCGACCACCTCACGGCCATGGTCGACGACCTGCTGCTGCTGGCCCGATCCGACTCCGGGGCCGTCGCGCTCGAGCGCGTGCCGCTCGATCTCGGGGACGTCGCGTCCACGGGTGCGTCCGGGTTGGCGCGGCCGGCCGCCGACCGCGGGGTCGACGTGGTGGTCGATCCGGTCCCGGCCGAGGTGACGGGCGATCCGGCGCGGCTGCGGCAGCTCGTGGGCATCCTCGTGGACAACGCGATCCGACACGCGCCGGAGGGCTCTCGGGTCGACGTGCGCGTCAGGACCGACGGTCCGGAGGCGGTCCTCGTCGTCGACGACACCGGACCGGGCATCCGGTCGGAGGACCTGCCCCATTTGTTCGACCGGTTCTACCGCGGCGCCGGCGCGCCGGGTGGCGGGACGGGGCTGGGCCTGGCGATCGCGGCCTGGATCGTCGAGCGGCACGGTGGCCGGATCGCGGCCGCGAACCGAGAGGAGGGCGGAGCGCGGTTCACGGTGCGTCTACCTCTGCAGCGACCGGCAGGCATGCCCGGTGGCCGTCAGGCGACTTAGAGCCCGGAGCGGAATGATCCCGCTCGAACCGGCGGGATCGTTCGGGGTCGATCACGGTTCGGGCTTGAATTCGGATGGGTCGCGTCCGACGGCAAATCGTTGACGGGCTCGATGGGTTCCGCCACGCTCTGACCGATGGCTGGTCGATCGCCGATCGCCCTCTTGGCCGTCGACGGGATTGAGGTGAGGATCGTCGTCGACGGCTTCGTCGACGTCCTCATGGCAGATGCGCCCGGCGTCGAGCGGTATCGAGCGTCGGACTTCGGCGATCCCAACGAACTCATCGCAGAGCACGGCTTCGCGGTGCTCGTGACCGTCACCGTTGATGGGGATCGCCGGTCTCTCCTCTACGACGGCGGGCTCACCCCGACAGTCCTCGGTCGGAACCTCGACGTCCTCGGGGTTCGCGTCGCGGACCTCCGGGCGATCGTGATCTCGCATGGCCACACCGACCACCAGGGCGGGCTCGAAGGCCTGGCGCGACGGCTGGGTCGTCGCCGGCTCCCGCTAGTCATCCATCCGGGCGCATGGCGTGAGCGGAAGATCGTCTTCCCGACCGGGGCCGAGCTGCGCCTCCCACCACCGAGTCGGGCCGACCTCGAGGCCGAGGGCCTGACCGTCATCGAGGAGAAGGGACCGACTCTGCGGCTCGATGGGACCGTCCTCGTCTCAGGTCAGGTCAAACGCTCGACTAGCTTCGAACGGGGTTTCCCGATCCACTACGCTCGCGCTGAGAGCGGCTGGGAGCCCGATCCGATGATCTGGGACGACCAGAACGTCGTCGTCAACGTCCGCGGCAAAGGCCTCGTTGTCGTCTCCGGCTGCTCACACGCTGGCGCGGTGAACGTGCTACGGAACGCCCAGCGCCTGACTGGCGAGGATCGGATCGCCGGGTTCGTAGGCGGGCTGCACCTCACAGGTGGTCTGTTCGAGCCGATCATCGGGGAGACCGTCGCGGCGCTCGCCGAGATGCACGTCGGTATCGTCGTGCCGGCGCATTGCACGGGCTGGCGAGCCGTCCACGCTCTCGCTCGGGCGATGCCGGAGGCGTTCGTCCAGCCCTCGATCGGAACGTCGGCCCGGTTCTGAGACGCCTGCACCGTCCGATCGACAACCTACAAATTGGCTGGAGCCACTTAGACATCCAGGTCGGCCGGGCTTCAGGGCCGTCGCCACGAGTGACCATCGGGCGACAGCCTCGGATGGGTGAGTCGCGATTCGGTCGAATTGATCGCCGAGCCATGCCCGTCCATTGCGATCGCGTCACTCCAGGAGACGACATCGGTTCGGCCCGGTCAGGCACCCCCGTCACGGACCTCGCTCCGGCCAGTAGGCTTGATCCATGTCGAGCAGCGATCGCTCGTGGCCGATCTTCGGGCGCGACGCGGATGACGTCGCCTGGCGGCCGGATCCTGCCGCGGCGGCCGACGCCCGCCTTGCCCGGTTCCTGAAGTCGACCGGCGAGCCGGGCCTCGAGGCGCTCCAGGCTCGGGCGGTCGCAGACCCCGGCTGGTTCTGGGGCGCCGCGACCGACGACATCGCGATCCCGTGGGCACGGCGCCCGCGGGAGGTGGCCGACTTCTCCGGGGGTCCGGCCTGGGTCCGTTGGTGGATCGGCGGCTCCTTCGACTGGTCATGGGCGGCGCTGGAACCGTGGGCTGGGCGCGATCCGGACGGGATCGCCGTCACCTGGGAAGGCGAGGACGGGTCGGTCCGTAGCCTGACCAACGCAGAGCTGGCAACTGGCGTCCGAGGCGCCGTCGCCCAGCTTCGAGCGCTCGGCGTGACCGAGGGCGACCGCGTCGGGATCCTGCTGCCGATGCTTCCCGAGACCGTTATCTCGGTGCTCGCGGTCAGCCGGATCGGGGCGATCTTCACGCCGATCTTCTCCGGCTACGCCGCACCGGCGATCGCGGCGAGGCTGGTCGACTGCGGGGCGAAGCTGCTGATCACGGCGGACGGCTTCCTGCGCCGCGGATCGTGGGTCAATCTCAAATCGGTCGCGGACGCGGCGGTCGAACAGGCGCCGAGCGTCGAGCGGGTCGTCGTCGTTCGACGGGCCGGCGAGTCGCTGACGACGTCGTGGCGTGACGATCGGGACACCTGGTGGGAGGCCACCGGCGAGAGACCGGCGGACACGGGCGACGCCGCCGACCGCGACCCCGAGTCTCCCTACATGATCATCTACACCTCCGGCACGACCGGCCGGCCGAAGGGCGCCGTCCACGTCCATGGCGGCTTCCCGATCAAGGCCGCGCAGGACCTCGCCCACACGTTCGACCTCACCGACCGCGACGCGCTGTTCTGGTTCACCGACCTCGGCTGGATGATGGGCCCCTGGGCGATCGCCGGGAGCCTGTTGCTCGGAGCGCGGCTCGTCCTGTACGAGGGCGCGCCGGACTTTCCGGGGCCAGATCGACTCTGGTCGATCGTGGACCGGCACCGTGTCAGCCACCTCGGTCTCTCCCCCACCGTCATCCGCGCGCTGATGGCCCATGGCGAAGAACCGGTCCGTGCCCACGACCGCTCGTCGCTCCGCGTCCTAGGCTCGACCGGCGAGCCGTGGAACGCCGAGCCGTGGTGGTGGTTCTTTCGCGAGGTAGGCCAGGGGCGCTGCCCGATCGTCAACTACTCCGGAGGGACCGAGGTGTCCGGCGGGATCGTCGGCGGCAACGTCGTGGGGCCGATCAAGCCGGCCAGCTTCTCCGGGCCATGCATCGGCACTGCGGCGGACGTCGTCGACGACGCCGGCGAGCCCGTCCGCGGCCGCGTCGGCGAGCTCGTGATCCGGGCGCCCCTCCCCGGTATGACTCGCGGGTTCTGGGGCGATCGCGAGCGTTACGAATCGACGTACTGGTCGCGCTGGCCCGGGTTGTGGGCCCACGGCGACTGGGCGTCGATCGATGCCGACGGCTTTTGGTACATCCATGGTCGCTCGGACGACACGCTCAAGGTCGCCGGCAAGCGCGTCGGGCCCGCCGAGGTCGAGAGCGCCGCCGTCGGCCATCCATCGGTCCTCGAGGCGGCCGCGATCGGCGTCCCGCACGAGATCAAGGGAGAGGCGATCGTGGTGCTCTGCGTGTTGCGACCCGGCGAGGCGGACGACGCCGGGCTTCGAGCGTCGGTCGCCAAGGCGGTCGCGGATGAGCTCGGCAAGCCACTCAAACCGGAGGTCGTCGCCGTCGTCCGGGCCCTCCCCAAGACACGCTCCGGCAAGGTGATGCGTCGGGTGATCCGGGCAGCCTGGCTAGGGCTGGATCCCGGTGACGTATCCGCGCTCGACGATCCGGGCTCGATCGCCGAGATCCAGGCGCGATCACCGGCCGCGAAGGGCTGAATCGAAAGGGCGGGCCTTCGCCCGCCCTTTTCGCCCGTGCGGTGGTCCGGTCAGCGAAGCTCGATTTCAGTGAGGACGTACGTCCCCGGCTGATCGGCGATCACGAAGGGGATCGACCCCGGAGCGATCCGCCACGTCGGGTGGGCGGCCGCGAAGGCATCCCAGTTCGTGAACGATTCGTTGCTGAAGTTCAGGAATACCTGGCAGTTCGAGGCGTTGGTATCGACGGTCCCGGTGTCGCCACAATTGAGGGCGTCGACGAAGGCGTACGGTGTAACGCTCTCGGTCGCACCCGTGTCGAGCGGGATGCTGAAGCGGGGCGCGCCACCGGCTGTCGAACCTGTGTATTCGAACGAAAAGTCGACGGCAGCTAGCGGCTTGCCGCTCTCGCTCCTCGACTTCAGATAGACGCCGGAGAACTCGCCGGCGCCGTTGGTCAGGGTGGCAGCGTCACCATTGATGGTCACGTCGCCGCTACCGAAGCTCTGTAGCCCATTCGACGCAACGGCCGTCCCGACGAATGCCAGGACGGCGATGAGCGCGATCAGGATCGATAGTCGTCGCATGGGAACACCTCTTCTGGGGTGGGCTTGGGTCAGCCGTCCCGCTCCGATGTCGGCAGGAGGCATGCCAGCACGGCGGACTGGGGCGCACCGCGAGGCGACTGGATGCCTCGATCGTATCGGCGCGATCCGGGGATTCGCCGCACCCGATGGTCCCCAACGCGCTGGGACCATGGAACTGGTTTCGAGCGCTATCCTGCCCACGTGACCCAGATCGCCGCCCCGGTGCGCGACATCGTCAGCTGGGAGGAGCTCGACCGACTGGTCGGCGTGCTCGCCGAGCGGCTCGCCGGTCGGCAGTTCGACGTCCTCCTCGCGATCACGCGCGGCGGCATGGTCCCGGCCGGGATGCTGGCATACCGGCTCAAGCTGCGCGACATCCTCGTCGCCGCGGTCGAGTACTACGACGAGCACGGCCAGCCCGCGTCGCGCCCCAGGTTCTTCCAGTTCCCGGCAGATCCGCTGCTGCGCGGCAAACGGGTGCTCATCGTCGACGAGGTGTGGGACAGCGGCACGACGATCCACGCCGTCACCGAGCGAGTCCGCCAGGCCGGCGGCGCGCCCGTGACGGCGGTGCTGCACTACAAGCCCGAACGCTCGACGGTCCCCGACCGCCCCGACGTCCACGCGGTCGAGACGGGCCAATGGGTCGTCTATCCGTTCAAGGCAGGGCAATAGGGACCGCAGGCAAGACAGGAACCGATACCGCGGAGGCGACGCGCACGATGACGACCGTCCAGCTCCTCGTTGGCACGCCCAAGGGCGCGTTCATCCTCGACAGTGACGCCGTCCGGCGCGACTGGGCGCTGCGTGGCCCGCTCTGTGAGGGCTGGCCGATCCACGACCTGATCGTCGAGCCGTCAAGCGGCGCGATCCTCGCGGCCGGCGGCAGCCCGTGGTACGGGCCGGCGGTGTGGCGGAGCGAGGACGGCGGCGCGACCTGGACACATTCGAGTGTCGGCCTAACGTACGGCGACGATGACGGAACGCCCAGCGACGGAGCGGACCGTCCTCAGGACACCGACGGACCCCCGGGCGCCGACGCCGTCGAAGGCTCCGACGCCGGACCCGGCGAGGGCGCGCGATCTGTCACGACGGTCTGGGCCCTGGCGAGCGGCCCGGACGGCACGCTGTTCGCCGGGGTCGAGCCGGCCGGACTCTTCCGGAGCCCGGACGGTGGCGCGACCTGGACCCACGTCGAGGGGCTGACGAACCATCCGACGCGACCGACCTGGGGACCCGGAGCCGGCGGACTGATCCTTCACACCATCGTGCCGCACCCGAACGACCCGCAGCGCATGTGGGTCGGCATCTCGGCGGTCGGCGTGTTCGAGACGCGCGACGGCGGCGCGACGTGGGAGCCGCGCAACAAGGGCGTCCGCGCGGACTTCGTCCCGGGACCGGCGCCCGAGACCGGGCAGTGCGTCCACAAGCTGGCCATGGCGGCCGGCGAGCCCGAGACGCTCTACCAGCAGAACCACTGCGGGCAGTACCGCTCGACCGACGGCGGCGCGTCGTGGACCGACCTGTCGGCCAACGGCGTGCCCAGCCAGTTCGGGTTCCCGCTGGTCACGCACCCGCGCGATCCGAAGACCTTCTGGGTCATCCCGCTGACCCAGCCGGAGGACGGTCGCTACATGCCCGACGCGAGCGCCGCCGTGTGGCGGACCCACGATCGCGGCGATACCTGGATCCGTGGCCAGAACGGCCTGCCGCAGCAGGACGCGTACTTCGGCGTCCTACGCGAGGCGATGGCGCGAGACACGCTCGACCCGGTCGGGGTGACCTTCGGGACCAAGACCGGACAGCTCTGGCACAGCTCCGATGAAGGTGAGCATTGGCGGTTGGTGACCGCCAACCTGCCCGAGATCTGGGCGGTCGAGGCGGTCGTCCGGGACTGACGGACGTGGCCATGGTCCTGCTGCCGCGGTCGTTGTTGGCCCTGTTCCCCGGCGTGGAGCGGCGCCACGATCTCGACGGCGACT
Organism: Candidatus Limnocylindrales bacterium; assembly: GCA_044868045.1. Classification (GTDB taxonomy): domain Bacteria; phylum Chloroflexota; class Limnocylindria; order Limnocylindrales; family CSP1-4; genus SPCO01. The sequence continues at coordinate 11,614 of JBIOWA010000171.1, read as the reverse complement.
CCGTCGACGCGATCATCACGGCGCTCGAGCTGCGCGCGCCGGGGATGCGCGACCGTCTGGTCGAGGCCGGCCCGCGGCTCCGGCCGCACATCAACGTCTTCGTGGATGGCCAACCGGCCGACCTCTCGACGCCGGTCGCGGACGGTGCGACCGTGCACGTGATCCCCGCCGTATCGGGAGGGGGCTAGACCACCGCTACGGGGTGTGCCTCAGCATCCCTTGCGACCGGCGAAGCAGCTGCTCGCGCCGCACGCGTCTCCGCCACGGCGTCCGCAAATAGCGCGAGGAGCCGCCGCTGCCTCGCGCCGTCCCGTACGGCGATCCGAAGCGCCCGATGGCGGAGGCGGGCTTCGGTCGGGAAATCTCGCACGTACAGTCCGCGGGCCGCGCTGCGCTCGAGGACCGTCGACGCATCCAACGGCGGGTCGAGTTCGCAAAGCGCAAAGTTCGCGTGACCATCACGGGCTTGCACCCCCGTGATGCTCGAGAGACCCGCGCGAAGTTGGTCGCGAAGGACAGCTGTGGCACGGAATCGGTCGGCGTAGTAGACGGGATCCGAAAGAGCGGCCAACGCACCGATCTGTGCGGGTCGGCCCACGATCCAGGGCGGGGTTGCCTGCCACGCGTCGGCGATGAGCTCAGGCGGTCCGCACAGGAACCCGACGCGAAGCCCGCTGAGTGCCCAGGCTTTCGACATCGAGGTCGCGACGACGATATTGCTACTGGCGGCTGCTAATCGTTCCAAGGTGGAGCCTGGCATCGAAAACGGGGCGTATGTCCGATCGATCCAGACACGTGTTGTTGGAGGGATGTCCGTCAGCCCGGCCATCAGTGAGCCTGGGGGAAAATCGATAGCCGAGTGGATTGTTGGGGTCGACGATGAACACCCAGTCGTAGCCCCCATCGACGATGGCCGACGGTAGACGCTGCGGCGTCGGGTCGTCCCCGGGATCGATCCAGATCGACGCGATCCGACAACCGATGTGCTCGCCGAGAACGTGCCGATACTCGCCATATTGCGGCTCGATGAGCGCGACCCGCGCCGACCCGTCGATCCAGCGTGGCAGGCATCGGTAGATGAGATCCGAAAGGCCGGCGCCGACCGCGACCGACTCCGGCTTGATGCCGTGCATATCGGCGATTGCATTCCTTAGATCGGTCGGATACGTCGTGGGCGATGTGGCGGCCAGGAAGGCGGCGTCGCCTGAAAGGGCGCGTACGACCGCGGGTGCCGGCTCGAACCAGGCATCCAGGACGTCGGCGGCAATGACTTCGCCGCGCCGCCGAGCTGATGGCCGAGCCCCGAGCGCCGCGTGCGAGGCGCCTCCGTGGAAGGCTCCGGGGCCACGCTCGAACGGCACCGTCAGCGACCATTCGACCCGACCTGGGAAGCGGCCGAGGAGTCGACGGAATCGCGGGAGTCCCGCCCGGATGTCGTCGATCGTTGCGGCCATAAGCTCGTACGAGACCGCTCCGGACCGGATCGTCCGGCCCAACCGACGGAGGCCAGCCCGTTCATAGAGCCCAGCGACCTCGGACCGTCCGATGATGACCATTCGAGTCGCGCCGTGATCCTCTACCCAACGCAGAGCCGCATACATCAGCAAGCCGGCGACCGGCCCGCCACGATGCGCGGCGTCGACCGTGAGGATCCGCACCTCGAATAGGCCATCGTCGACGACGAAGGGGAGCGCCTCGCGAGGGACGTACTTATCGACGGAGTACTGCCCGTGGCCAGGCGGCGTGATCGCCACGAACCCGATGACGCGGCCATTCCGCGTGGCCACCACGTAATGGTTGAACGCGTCAAGGGGGTCGGTCAGCCGACCTTCGCTGTTGACCGCGTGCTGTCCCAGCTCGACCGCGTAGACATCGTGACGCATCCGGTAGATGTCGTCTCGCTGATCGGCCGACGCGAATTCGATCCGGATCATCGACGCGGGATCCTCACGTCCGACGGGGAACGTTCGATCGCCGGCCATCGCTCAGTCAGGGTCGAACGCGGTCAGCGGGTCGAAGGATTCGGTCCGCTCGGCCACCGCGTCCCCGCCGATCGCTCGATTGGTACGACCCTCCGTGCTCCGTCCGGCGGCGCGCGGCGGATCGCCGACGACCGCGCGCCAGCCGAGATCCGACAGCCGCTCGAGCGTGGCCGTCGCCGCGGCCAGCATCGCCGTCGAGTGCTCCTCTGCCACGCCGTGCAGTGCCCCTGGGTCGGCCACGTCCGCGATGTCGGCCGCGATCCGTGCCGCGGCCCGTGCCTCGTCGACCGCGGCCACTCCCCCGGCGTGGGCACGACGCATGATCAGGGCGGTCCGGCCGACCCGATGCAGGGCGGCCGCCACGACGAACGGCCAGGCGACGGACAGCCGCCCGTCGCGGCTACCCGCCGGCTCGTCGAAACGGATGATCTGGCCCGGGAACAGGGACCGCCGGAGGGCGACCTCGGCGAGCACCCGCGCCGTAGCCGACGGCTCCTCGGCCAGCCATTCCGGATACGCCCCGACGACCAGTCGCTCCGCCGCGAGGCCATCGGCACGCGCGAGGGCGACCCCGAGGAGCTGGAGGGCCAGGGCCCGACCCGATCGCGTCGCCGGATCCGACGGGATGCCGGATACGAGGTCCGGGGCCACGACCAGCGGGCCGGGGCCGATCGACACGAACGTATCGGCCCGTCGGTGCAGGCGTCGCGCAAACGCGTGATCCGCGAGCGAGCGATCGGGGTCCACGCCGCCCACCACGATCTCGGCGACGGGATCCGCCTCGACCAGGTCGACGCGCTCGAACGCGGCGACCACGGCCCCTTCCGGCACACCGAGCGGCGGGATCGCGGTCCCGAGTCGGACGTAACCTCGTCGCTGGGCGGCCACGCCATCGGCCGTGTGGCGGAGCCGAGCAAGCGCGCGCTGGCTGCCCGACGGGGCCGGGTCGGTCTCGTCGAGGTCACCGATGTCGGAACCCCGCCGGCCGCCGCGCGACGTCTGCCCTGGTCGCCACTGCGGCACTTCGACGCCCGCGGCCTCCATCCGAGCCGCGAGCTCCCGACCGACCGGAACCTCGACCCGGAGCAGGTCGTAGCCGGCGGCAGCGAGCGCGGCCGCCTCGTCGAGCGCACCGTCCACGTCGGGCTCCGACAACGTCGTGCCGATCCACGGCCGGCCTGCCTCGCCGAGCAGGTCGAGGAGCTCACGGCGCGCCACCCGGTCGGCGTCGACTCGATCGACCGCCGCTCCGACCAACCTCGAGGCCTCGGCGACGGCCAACTCGCGCCGGTCGCGCTCGCGCAGCAGCTCAGCCTCCAGCGCGAGGTCGATCGCCCCGGACGCCACGTCGAGGGCCAGCTGTTGCGGGTCGAGGTCGTACTCGACGAGCGCCATGGCGAACGGCAGCGCGATGCCGCCGGCGAGCCCGTCACGTGAGCTGGCCACCCAGCGGTCGACCGCGGCCCCGGCCAGGGGCCGGCCGGCCCGATCCAACCCGGTCACGCCGTACAGGCGCAACATGGCCCGCTCCTGCCCCAGGGTCGTCGACGCCCTGGCGCGCGCCCCCCACGCCCCGGCGAGCGTGTCGGCGCGGTCCGTCAGCTTGTCGATCGCGCGGCTCGTCGCGCTGCGCTCAGGCACTGACGCCCTCGACCAGGCGGACGATCGTCAGCAACGCCCGGAACGCAGTCTCCGGATCGTCCGACGACGCTCGGACCGTTCGGTCGCCGACCCGCTCCGCGCCCGGCATGATCGCCGCGTGGTCGGCGATGACACCCTTGGCAAAGTCGATCTCGATCTCGACCGGCCGGTCGACCTGGAGCGTCCATAGCTCACCGGCGGCGGCCCGGCGCACGGCCCGTTCGGCGCCGTCCCGTACCCGTTCCCGGGCGACGGATGGGTGCGCCGAGATCGCGCTGCGTCCGCCATCGACGGTCTTGACCACCACGCGTTCGGCCCACGGCAGCCAGCCCCCGACCTCCTCGGCGAGGGCGTCGTCGCCCGCGACCATCCCGACCGGGACACCCCACGCCCCGAGGACCAGCGCGTTCATGCCGTACTCGCCGGTCGGCCGGCCGTCCAGGCGAGTCTCGACCGGTGCTCCGGAGTAGGTGTGGGCGATCGTGCCGCTCGGATGGCCGGCCCGCGTGTGATATCCGACGAACAACGCGACGTCGAATAACGGCGTGCCGTCGGCGCCCGGCCGCGCCCCGGCCACCATCGACCAGGCCTTCTGGCCCTGGAGGACCCTCGCCGCCGGGTTGAGGTCGGCCGGCAGCAGGTTGTACATGTTCCAGTGGCTGTCGTTGACGAGGATGTCGGTCGCGCCGGCGGCCAGCGCCCCCTCGATCGCCGCGTTCGTCTCGCCGACCATCAGGTCCACCGAGACCGGGTAGCGTCGATCCGACGGATCGGTCGGCGCCGGATGGTTGACGCCGGCGATCCCCTCCATGTCGACGCTGATGTAGACCCTCACGATCCCTCCCGCGGTCCGGTGCGCGCGGCCTCGCCGATCCACACGTGGCCGTCGACGAAATGCTCCGCCTTCCAGATCGGCGCTCGCGCTTTCGTCTCGTCGATGGCGTAGCGTGCGGCATCGAATGCCGCATCACGATGCGGGCTGACGGCCACGATCGCGACCGACGCTTCCCCCAACGGAACGTCGCCGGTCCGATGGACGATGGCCAGTCGATCGACGGCGAAGCGCGCCGAGACCTCATCGGCGATCTGCTCGAGCACGTCGATGGCCATCGACTGGTGGGCCTCGTACTCGAGCGATTCCACCGATCGGCCAGCGTGTCCTGCGGCCGCCGTCTCCTGGCCCGGGGCCGGTGTGCCGGGCGTCACCCTCGTTCGCCCGAGAAACCCGACCGCCGCGCCATCAACGGTGGTTGCGAGCCGATCCGTGAGCTCGGCCAGGATCCTGGCGTCGAACGGCTCCGAGCGGATCTCGAGGATGCGTGTCGGCCTCGCTTCGGCGTCCGAGGCGCCCCCGGATACCGGCGGGATCATCGCGACCTCGTCGCCCTCGGCGAGCCGGGTCGCCGCATCGGCATAGGCCCCGTTCCGGGCGAAGCGTACGGACGCTCGCCCGGGCGCCAGTGCCGGATAGGCGGCCACGAGCGCCTCCCACGCGTCCCCGATGGTCGCGCCATCCAGCAGCTCAAGCGGGTGCTCGCGCGTCCCTGCCAGCTCGCGCTGGATCGCGAACAGCCGGACCCGGATGCGCATCCCGGACGGAGCCCTCACCCGCGCCAGGTCGCGGCCAGGAGCCCGTCACCGACCGGCAGGATCGTGGCTGTGAACCGTTCGTCGCCGAGCACGCGCTCGCTGAAGGCGCGCAACGCCACGGTATTCCGATCCTCCTCGTGCTCCGCCGGCCTGGCGCCGGACACACGCCCGCTCCAGAGGACGTTGTCGGCGAGGACGAGGGCTCCGCGACGAAGGCGCCCGTCGATCAGTGCGTCGAGATACGCCTCGTACTCGGGCTTCAGGGCATCGATGAACGCGAGGTCGAACGGGCCGGCGAGCGCCGGTTCGGCGGCCGCGAATGCATCGAGGGCCTTCGCGGTCAGGACCGTGATCCGCACGTCCGGGATCCCGGCCTGACGCCACCACTCACGGGCGCGGTCGGTCCGCTCGCGGTCCGGGTCGATCGTCACGATCGTGCCGCCGGCCGGCTGGCCGAGCGCCATCCATAGCGTGGACGCACCGAAGGCCGTCCCGACCTCCACGATCCGCGGCCGATCGCCGGCGAGGACGGACAGCACGCGGCCAGCCTCGCGATCGACGATCGGGACGCGGGGCTCACGGGCGGCCGCCTCGATCGCCGCAAGGGCCGGCGGGAGCGGCGCCGCGATCGACTCGATCCAGTCGAGGTCTGTCGCATCAGGGATCCAGTCGCGGTCGCTCTTCATCGATGGTCATGCTCCATGCGGTTCAAACGAGCAGCCCCGCGCCGAAATACAGCCCGGCCGCCAGGATCGTGCCAGCCGCGATCGTGCCGACGTTGATGTAGAGCAGGCCGGTCGCCGATTCCATGGAGCGGGTCCGCGCGGTCTGGATCGCCGCCCACGACACGACCAACGGGAAGATCAGGCCGACGATCAGCCGCAGCCACACGAACAGCGCCCAGGGACCGGTGAGCGCGCTGAACGGGGCGGCACGGGCGGGCCCGGCCCCCGTCGCGACCCACGCGACGAACAGCGCTAGCTGGACGGCGACCACAGCGAACAGCAGCCGGGCAAGCAGGATGAGCGGGGCCTCCGGGAGCTTCGGCGTCACGAGATACCAGTGGCCGAGCACCATCGCCGCGAACACCCCGCCGGTCGCAGCGAACAGGACCGCAAGCTCGATGAGCAGCGCCAGGGCGCCGACCGAGCCGCCGCCCCACCCGAGCGCGCCGGCCGCCAGGGTCACGACCCCGGCCGCTAGCGCAGCGAGCTCGACGGCCGGCGCCGCTTCTGGTCGTGCGCGCCGCACGACGAGTCCGCTGACGGCGAGGAAGCAGAAGGCCGCCAGCCCGACGCGACGCGGGATGTCGAACGTCGGGTCGACCGCGATGGGGGACGTGCCCGGCGTCGATGGGAGGGCACCGTCGCTCAACCAGGCGAGGACCCCGAATCCGACGGCGCAGACCGTCGCGAATCCGAGGTAGCCGCGCGTCGCCATCGATCGAAGACGGAGGAGAATCACAGCCGCATACGTTCCGAACGCCAGGCCGGTCAGGACCGTCCAGTTGATGAAGGCCAGGTTCTGCGCGATCTGGGTCGCCGACACCTCGCGAGTGTAGCCGCGGGCTACGATCGACATCGACGACAAGGAGGTGTCCAGGATGTCGCTCCCCAACGGCACGACGATCACGTGGTACGGCCATTCCTGCTTCCGTTTCGACACGGCAGGCCAACGCACGATCATCCTCGACCCGTACTTCGAGAACCCGAACAGCCCGATCAAGGCAGAGGCCGTCGACAGGTGCGACCTCCTGCTCGTGAGCCACGGTCACTTCGACCATTTCGGCGATGCGCTCGCGCTCAAGAGCCGCCTCCGCCCGGTGTGGCCGTGCATCCACGAGCTCAGCCTATGGCTCCCGCGACGGTTGCCGGCGGGCGATGAGGGCGTGATCGGGATGAACAAGGGTGGGACGGTGGAGGCGGCCGGACTTCACGTCACGATGGTCGGGGCGGACCATTCCGCGGGCGACTGGAACCCCGTCGGCGAGACCACGCTCTACCTTGGCGACCCCGTCGGCTTCGTGATCGAGCTTGAGGACGGCTACCGCATCTACTTCGCCGGCGACACGTTGGTGTACAGCGACATGCGGTTGATCCGCGACTTGTACCGGCCGCAACTGGCGATGTTGCCGATCGGCGGGCACTACACCATGGACCCCGTCGCGGCCGCGCTCGCGGTCGAGTTTCTCGATGTGAAAGACGTCGTGCCGATGCATTACGGCACGTTCCCGGTCCTCGTGGGGACGCCGGATCACCTCCGCTCGGCCCTGGCCGACCGTGGCCTGGCCGATGTCCTGGTCCACGCCCCCGATCCGGGCGGCACGATCGCCGGCTGACGTCGCGGGCGGGCCGCACGCCCGGCGCGTTGGGGCGCTCCCGGTGCACCCTCGCACCATCCCCCACGGGGAGGTCCGGTGAGGTCGATGCCCGTCTGGTGACGATGGCCCGGACCATGCGACCCGGTTCCGGGTACGACCTCGTCACTGTCCATCGACCGGACCTGCCCCTACGGTGGCTCGACGGGGTCCGGTGGACAGAGGGGGAGCGTTCGTCCGCCGACTCGACGGGGTCTCACCACACGTTCTCCGCGGCGTGGCGGCCCGCCGTCGGAGGACGCGCGATTGCGATACAAGAGCCTGCCGCCTTCCGTCCGGTCCTCAAGTCCCGCACCGTCACCGTCCCGACCGCCTGCATCTCCCCCGACCCGACTCCACCGGATCCGCGACATCATCGCGACCATCCCGCTGCTGCTGTTCCTGCCGGCGCTCATGCTCCCGTTCATCACGGCTCGCGCTTCGATCGGCGGATCGCTCATCGCCTCGCCACAGGAGCTCGCGGTCCTGCCGACGTCCGGGACTGCCTGGACGTACCTGAAGAGCGTCGCGGACGGCGACCTGGGCCTGCCGAACCTCACCGACCAGGACAACAAGCACGACGTCAAGACGTTGGCCGTCGCGCTGGTCGCGAACCGTCTCGACTCCGACGCCTATCGCACCAAGGCGCGCCTTGCCATCCTCGGTGCCATGGGCACGGAGGTCGTGGGGGCCGACAACAGCATCCTGGCACTCGCTCGCCAGCTCGGCGCATACGTCCTTGCCGCTGATCTCATCGGCCTGTCGGGTCCGGACGACGCCACGTTCCGCACATGGCTGGCGGGGATCCGGACACGCGAGCTCGGCGGGCATGGGCGCTATCGGACGCTCAAAGGCACGTGTGAGGACTCCCCTCACAACTGGGGAACGTTCGCCTGCGCCAGCCTGATCGCCGCGAATCGCTACCTGGGTGACGACGCGGCCGTCGCCCGCAGCTGGGCGGTGTTCCGCGGCCTGACCGGCGATCGATCTGCCTACGCCGGATTCGAGAATCTGGCCACCGACATCTGGGCGTGCCCGGGTCTCTCGTTCACGCCAGCCAACAGCGGTTGTCCGACCGACGCGGTCCGCTTCGGCGCGTTCGTCAAGGACGTCACCCGCGGTTCCGATCCGCCGACCGCTGACGGCGACGGCCTTTCCTACACACAGGAGATCCTGCAAGGAGTCGCGCTGCAGGCCGAGCTGCTCGAGCGAGCCGGCTACCCGGGGGCCTGGGAGCGTCTCCGGCCCGCGTTCGATTGGGCCCGGCGCAACGGCGCGCTCAACCTGTCGTCGGTCGGCTACCACGTGACGTGGTGGGCGAACGAGCGGTTCGGCTGGTCGCTTGCCACCAGGCCGGCCGCGATGGGCCGCGTCTTCGGTTATACCGATTGGCTCTACGGTTCCCCGCTGTCGGGAACCGTGCCGGTGCCATCGTCCTCGCCGACACCGGCCGCGACGCCTCGACCGACGCTGGTGCCGACATCGACGCCAGCCCCGGCCGCCACTGCCACGCCGTCGACCCAGCCGACCGCCGCACTGACACCGACGCCGTCGCCCCCGTCGACACCTACGCCGACGGCCATCCCGACCGCGACACCGACGAGCGCGACCGCCACGCCGGCCCCCACGGCTGAGCCGCCGCCGTCGATCGAGCCTCCCTCCCGGGCGGGTGCCGACATCGTGGGTTCGAGCGCGGCGCAAACGCCGGGTGCGGCGTCGATCGACCTCGACAGGCCGACAGGCGTCCGCGCGGGCGATCTCCTGGTGGCGGCGGTCGAGACGCGCGGCCAGCCGTCGATCACCGCTCCGGACGGTTGGCGGCGAGTGCGGACCGACAGTGCCGACCCGACGCTCGCGCTCGCGACCTATGTCCGCATCGCGGGCGACAACGAGCCCTCGACGTATCGCTGGGTCGTGAGCCGATCGACTGCGATGGTGGCACTCCTCGTCGCCGTGCGCGGCGCCGACGCCGATGCGATCGCCGACGCCAACGGCCGGGCCGACGCGAAACGAGCGGCCATCCCCGCGCCCAATGGGGTCGCGGACCGGGACGCCAGCCTCGTCCTCGCGGTCTTCGGTGCGGCACGTGCCACGTCGATCGCGCCGCCGACCGACATGACCGAGGTCGCCGAGGCGGTCTCGTCGTCGGGCCGCTACAAGGCCACGCTCGAGATCTCGGCCGGCGCTGCCGACCGCGGTTCGATCAGCGGGCTGGTGGCCGCGGCCGGTGGTCGATCAGCGACGGTGTCGCACCTGCTGGTGGTCCGTCCCTGAGGGGCGCCACCGCTGGGAGGCCGGGCGTCAGCGGCCCTGGAGCATCGCCGGGATGGTCCGCAGGATGATCTTGAGATCGAGCCAGACCGACCAGCCGTCGATGTAGCGCAGATCGAGCGCCGCGCGCCGATCGAAGCTCTCGTCGAGCCTGGCTTCGACCTGCCAAAGGCCGGTGATCCCGGGCTTCATGGACAGGCGCCGTCGGTGCCAGATGTCGTAATCGGCGACCTCGCGCGGTGGCGCGGGACGTGGTCCGACGATGCTCATCTGGCCGCGCAGCACGTTCCAGAGCTGGGGGAGTTCGTCGATGCTGGTCCTACGCAGGAACGCGCCGAGTGGCGTGATTCGCGGATCGTTGGTCATCTTGAAGGCCGCGCCCTGTGTATCGGACATCGCAGCGATCGCGGCATAGCGATCCTCGGCGTCCGCCACCATCGTGCGGAATTTGATGATCGTGAAGGGGCGACCCTGGAGGCCGACGCGGACTTGCCGGAAGAAGATCGGCCCCCCGTCGGTCGCGAGCATGATCGCAGAGACCGCCAGGAACAACGGACTCAGCGCGATGAGGCCGACGATGGCCAACCCGATGTCCATGGCCTTCTTCGCGACCAGGCCGACGGTCTGGTCCGGCACATGGACGTGTGACAGGACCGGCACGCCGTCGAGATCCTCGACCCGCCCGGCGAACCAGGCCAGGCCGATGTCGGCCAGCGGGATCCGAACCGCCTTGCCTTCCTCCCGGCAGAGCACGGTGACCGGCTCGATGTACTCCCAGTCACTCACCGGCAGGCAGATCGCAACCTCATCCACGACGCGCTCGTGGAAGATGCGGACGAGGTCGTCGATGCCGCCGAGGATCGGGCCTTCCACCACGATCGAGCCGCGCTCGTTCGGGCGGAGATACCCGGCGATGTCGAGCCCCAGCTCCTGGTGGCGATGGATCAGGTTCGTGAACGATCGGGCGGTTTCGCCGGTGCCCAAGACCAGGATCTGGCGGGTGTTGTAGCCGCGGATGCGCAGCCAGCCGAAGATGCCGCGGATGGCCAACCGCACCAGGAACGTGATCGCCATCTGGCCGAGGATCAGTGAGACGACCAGCGGACGGCTGACCTCGTCGAGGTTCAGCACGAAGATCGTGATGATCGTCGCGCATGCCACGGTCGCCCCGAGGCGCAGGATGTCGCGGATGTCGCCGGCGATCGTCCAGTTGGACCGCAGTCGATACATGCCGACCAGCCAGGACGCGGTGGTCCAGGCCAGTGCGAAGGCCAGGGCTGGGATCAGCGGGTCGGTCCCGGTGCTGACCTCCCACTTCCGGCGCCAGTCGAGACCCAGGACGATCGACGAGAGGGCGACGAACAGGACGATGGACGACGCCGCATCGGCCGTCGTCAAAGCCACTCTGAGCGCGGTCACATGACGACGGATCACAAAGCTCCCCCACATCCATCACGGCCCGGAAGACAGGACTCTCGGGTACCCGAAACGTACCACTCGTAACCCCAGCGGACCACTACAAACCCATCAACGTTGTGCGTCCGCGCACCACTGATCGAGGTATGCAGGACCAGCGCGTTCTCCCCCATCTGTCCGCGTCAGGGGGCTGGTCGCAGGGCGATGAGCTGGCCGACGTTGGCCGCCGAATTGGCCGCGAGCGCGACCCGTGGACCGGTGGCGCCGGTGGCCGCGACCGACGCATCGCTGGCCTCGGCGGTGACCTTGTAGGTGTTGGTCGAGGGGACCGTCTGGTCGAACCGCTCGGTCATGCCGG
>JBIOWA010000170.1:0-3786 GCA_044868045.1 Candidatus Limnocylindrales bacterium | reverse complement strand
GCCCCAACGACGGGTCGCCCGGCTCAGCGGTCCACCGGGCGGACCACTCGACCGGCAGACCCGCTCGCGGCGCAGGAATCGCGTGTTGCAGCCCCGCGCAGTCCGCGTCGCCGGTCGGATGGTCCATCGGGCGACCATGCCCACCGCACATGAACTCGCGACCGCCTCATGAAGGGTCTCGGGCGGCCTTGGCGGTCTGGTGGTCCGCCGGGTGGACCAACGGAGTCTGTGATCCCTCAAGCGATCGTCGATCCGCGATTCCCGGACGAGGGCCGCCGCAGCCCGCGGGACCCAAGCCGCTGAAAGCCGAGGTGGCCAATCCGGCCAGGCACGCTACGATGTATTCCGACACTTTCCGTGACAGAACGAGGTCCCGCCGTCGCATGACCCCCATCACCGAAGGCGCCGTCCTCGACGCCTTGCGCACCGTTCAGGAGCCCGAGCTCGGCCGGGACATCGTCACCCTCGAGATGGTCAAGTCGATCGCGATCGACGACAGCCGTATCGCCTTCACGATCGAGCTCACCACGCCGGCCTGCCCCCTCAAGGATGAGATCGAGCGCAACGCGCGCGCCGTCCTGCACGATCTCGGCGCAAGCGACGTCGAGATCACGTGGGGCGCCATGGTCCGGCGCGCCCAGCCCCGCCAGGCCGAGCAGCTCGTCCCGGGCGTCAAGAACATCGTCGCGGTCGCATCCGGCAAGGGCGGTGTGGGCAAGTCGACCGTCAGCGTCAACCTCGCCGTCGCGCTCGCGCAGGCCGGTGCCAGCGTGGGTCTCCTGGATGCCGACATCACCGGCCCCAACATCCCGCAGATGCTCGGTGTCGAAGGCCAGCCTAAGGCCAGCCCGAACAACAAGATCACGCCGCTCGAGCGTTACGGCGTCAAGACCATCTCGATCCAGTTCTTCGTCCCCGAGGGCCAGCCGATCGTGTGGCGCGGTCCGCTGGTCGGCGGCGCGATCCAGCAGTTCCTCAGGGACGTCGAGTGGGGAGAGCTCGACTACCTCGTGATCGACCTCCCGCCCGGCACCTCCGATGCCCAGCTGACCCTCGCCCAGGCCGTGCCGATCAGCGGCGCGGTCCTCGTCACGACTCCGCAGGACGTCAGCCTCAGCGACGTCACCAAGGCCCTGGCGATGTTCCAGCGCATGAACGTGCCGGTCCTCGGCGTGGTCGAGAACATGACCGCATTCGCCTGCCCGCATTGTGGCGAACTGACCGAGATCTTCGGACGGGGTGGCGGCGAGCGCTTCGCCGCCCAGCACGGCCTGGAGTACCTTGGCGGCGTGCCGCTCGACATCACAGTGCGCCAGGGTGGCGACGTCGGGGTCCCGGCGGTCGCCCAGCGCGAGCCCGGACCCGCATCGCAGGCCCTGACCGCCGTCGCCAAGACCGTCGCCGCGCGCATGAGCGTCCGAGCCGCCGCAGCGGAGGCTCGACCACTCCTGACCATCTCCTGAGGAGGGACCCGCGGTCGTGCAGTGTCCGACGTGCGGGGTGAAGGGAGGGGAAGGCGCGCGATTCTGTGCCAATTGCGGCACGCCCCTCACGGGCCGCACGCGGCCGATCGCAGCCGGCTGGACGGATCGTGGGGTCGAACCCGGCGGGACACCGACGGGCGATCGGCGGATCGTCACCGCCCTCTTCGCCGACCTGGTGGATTACGTCCGCATGCTCGCGGAGCACGACCCCGAGGACGTGCGCGCTCGCGTCACCGCCGCGTTGGCCACGATGGCTACGGCGATCGAGCGGCTCGATGGAACGCGCGAGAAGTTCATCGGCGATGCCGTGTTCGCGGTGTTCGGCTGGCCCCGGGCGCACGATGACGACGCGGTCCGGGCCGCGCTGGCGGCGCTCGCGATCCGAGCCGGCCTTCAGGAAGGCAGCGACGGCGGCGAGCCGCTCGAAGTGCGGATCGGCATCGCCACGGGTGAGGTGGTCGCGGCGGCAAGCGCCGATCGTGACGACGACCTGCGCCTGACCGGAGAGGCGATCACCACCGCGGCGCGCATCCAGTCGATGGCGCCTCCCGGCGAGATCCTGCTCGACGACGCAACACGGCAGGCCGCGCGCGGCCGGCTCGCCACCGAGCCACGCGGGTCGGTCGTGCTCCGCGGTCAGTCGACGACGGTCGAGCTCCACGCCCTCCGCGGCGAGGCCGGGATGGGCCCCTGGATCCCGTACGGGACGACGGCCCCGGGCCCACTGGTCGGTCGGACCCACGAGCTCGCGACGATCGAAGCCGCGATCGAGCGGACCGGTCGAACCCAGCGCGGTGAGGCCATCGTGATCGTCGGCGATGCCGGGATGGGGAAGTCAAGACTCCTGCAGGCCGCCGAGGCCGCGGCGCGAACCGCGAACTTCCACTGGACCTGGACCGAGAATGTCTCGTACGGGCGCGGCGAGCCGTACCGATGGGGTCGCCAGTTCGCGCAGGCGATCGCGGATGAGCATGGAACGGATTCGGGCAGCCTCGTCCGCCAGTTCCTCTTCCGCGAGGGTGTGCCGACCGACGTCGCACGCCGGTACGGGGGCGCGATCGCGGCGATCGCACGCGACGCGGCCTTCTCCGGCTGGGAGGCCGAGGCCGTCGACATGCCCGCGGACCCGGCGGAGGTCGCCGCGACCCTCGTCGAGGTCGCGTCGGCTTATCTCGATCGGCTCCTCGAGTCGACCGGACCGCGCGTGATCGTCATCGATGACCTCCACTGGCTCGACGCGTCCAGTACAGGGATGATCGACCTCCTGATCGAGCGGACGAGGGAGCATCCGGTGCTCGTCCTGACCGCCTCGCGACCAGGCTCGCTGCCCCCTTGGGCGAGTGCGCCCGGCGTGGAGCGCCTCGAACTCGACGGCCTCGCGGAGCCCGACACAGCACGGCTGGCGACGATCGTCGCCCGCGCGGCCGTGGACGTGGACGGCGCCCGAGCGATCCATGAACGGACGGGCGGCAACCCGTTGTTCGTCGGCGAGACCGTGCGCGCGTTCCTCCAGGACGGCACGCTCCTGCTGCGCGACGGCCGTGCCGCGTTGACCGGCACCGGCGAGGCGCGTCTGCCGATCACCCTGCGGGCCGTGCTCGGGGCGCGCATCGATGCGCTGCCACCGAAAGCCCGGACGGCGCTCGGTGTCGCATCGGTCATCGGCATCACCTTCCGGCCGTCCACGGTCGAAGACCTGCTCGCGGAGCCGCTCGAGCAGGCCACCTTCGACCACCTCGTCGATGCCGCGCTCATCGTGCCGCACGAGAACGGGGCGTGGCGGTTCTCCCATGCGCTGATCCACGATGCCGCCTATGCCGGCCTCCTTGCCAGCCGGCGGCGCGTGCTGCATGGCCGGGCCGCTGACCGTCTCGAGGCGAACGGCTCCGGGACGTCGGGACAGGTCGCCGCGCACAGGGTCGCGGCAGGAGACATCGCCAAGGCCATCCCGTTGCTTCGGGAGGCGGGCGATTCCGCGCTGGCGCTCGGGGCAGCCGCGGAGGCAGCGGCGTTCTGGACGCAAGCGGCAGACCTGGCTTCCGGAGACGACCCGGAGGCCGCGGCGGCCGATCGGGTGCGTGCCGCGACGGCAAAGGAGTCGATCGCGTCGCTCCGGGAGTCGGTCGGTATCGACTCGACCGCAGCCTCAGGCCGGTGACGGCGCCTGCGTCGGCGTGACCTCCTCGGTGCGATCCAGATGCTCCCGCGACGGCCGGACGGTCACGGTCAGGCCGTCGACCGCCGTGCGCACCCACGGACCGGCCGCCTCGCAGAGCTCGTCGATCGTGTCCTTGCGAACTGG
>JBIOWA010000169.1:0-24384 GCA_044868045.1 Candidatus Limnocylindrales bacterium | reverse complement strand
CGAGGAGCATCACGACGACAAGGGCATCGTCTGGCCGGCCGAGGTCGCGCCGTACGCCGCCCACCTCGTGTCGATCGGCGGGGCGAAGCAGCCTCGTGTCACCGAGGTCGCCGAGCGGCTCCACTCGATCGCCGCGGAGGCGGGTGACCGCCACGAGATCCTGTGGGACGACCGCGACGAGTCGCCCGGCGTGAAGTTCACCGATGCCGAGCTCCTCGGGATGCCGTGGATCCTGACGGTGTCGCCGCGATCCCTGGCGGCGGACGGGATCGAAGTGACCGAGCGTGCGACCGGCGAGCGATCGATCCGCCCGATCGAGGAGGTCGAGCGCCTCCTCGTCGAGGGCTTCGAAGCGGGAGCCCGTCCAGGCTAGGCGCGGTCGCGGCGAGGATCCGCCGACCGAGGCTCGTGGCACGGCCGCGGGAACGCGATGATCCTGTCGGTACCGAGATCGGAACGAGTGAGCGTGGACAGGGCACAGATCTGACAGATTCTGTCGAAACTCGATGATCGCCGTGCACGTTCGTGGCGGAATCGGTACTGGCAGTACCGCGACCCCACCTCCCGCTCGAGTTCCACGCACGTTCGTGGCGGACTCGGTACTAGCAGTACCGCGACACCCCGTCCCGCTTGCCCTCCCGGCTTAGCTCCGCTGCGAGACCGAGCTCGGAGGCATCGCCTCCGCATCCCCTCGACTTCGGCCGTCGGGATAACCGCTGCCTCATCGACGGTCGTCCCATCGAGTGCCAGGACGAGCTCGCCAGCCTCGGCTGATCGATCGACCAGGTCGGCCGACGCCACGACCTCACCCACGACCTCCTCGGGCTCGTCGCCGAGCCGGCCGATCGCGAAGCTGACGGCCGGCGGGATCGACGCGGAGATCGAGATTTCCGCGATGCGGTACGGCGAGCCCTTCCTGCGCAACGACTTGTTCGTCAGCTCCTGGAGGGCCGTCGCCTTGATGATCAGGTCGGCCAGCGTTGCCGGGTCGATCTTCTCGATCACGGTCGTGACACCGCGGCGGGCCATCCCGACGGCGTCCCGGGCACCGCGCGCGAAGCTCTCGGCGGTCGCCGGGTCGCTGGCCGTGCGATTCGCGACTGCGGCCGCCTCCTGCGCTCGAGCTCGCGCGACCTCGGCGGCCTGCGCCGCCGCCTCCTGGGCCTTCTTGATGAAGCTCACGGCGTGACCTCCCGGCTTGCGCTCACCCGTCGGAGCGGAGCATAGCGAGACGCCCGCGGCCCGCCACTACGATGTCGGCGACATGCCGCCCCGCCCGACACTGCCGCCCGACGACCTCTACGCTCGGCTCGGCATCCCGCACGATGCCAGCCCGGAGGCGATCGACCTCGCCTGGCGCGGCCTGCTGCGGAAGCACCACCCCGATGTGGCCGGGCCGGACAGCCTGGAGATCGCCAAGCGCATCAACGTCGCCCACGATTGGCTGAGCGACCCCGACCTTCGTCGCCGGTACGACCGGGACCGAGCACCCGGCATCAGGTCCGGCCGATCGCCTCGCGCGGCCTACACCTGGGACGTGCCAATTCGACGTCCGGCCCGGCGACCCCTCACCACGGCGGAGCAGGTCGCCCTGGTCGTGGAGCGGGTCGGTCGCCTGACCGCCGACGAGCTCGACCGCATGGCGCTCGCCGAACCCGCGCCGATCGCCTTCCTCGCCACGCTTCGCCAGTTCGTCGCCCCCGATCTCGAACGGGTGTTGGACGCCGCCGAGCGCGATGCCCTGGCAAACCTGCCGCCGGCCGCCCGCCGGCTCGTGCCGATCCGCGATGCCGTCGTCGGGCGCCTGGCGGACATCGTCCTGGGCGACCTGATCGATGAGATCCTCGGGGAGCTGGCGGGTACGCGGGCGCGTGAACGTCTGACACGCGGCTGGGAAGCGGCCGTCGGGCAGCCGCGTTACGGACCCGCGACGGAGGCCGTGTCGGTCCTCCTCGATCGACTGTCTCGCCTGACCCCCGACGCAGTCCGTGCCCTGGCCGCGACCGCCAGCGGCGATCATCTCGGCCCGGCTCCCTGGCCGACCGCGACGTCACCCGAGGAGGACGAGGCGCTGCGCGTTTCCAGCGAGCTCGCGGCGAGGGATGCGGTCCGCGCGCTCGCGGACGCACCGGGGATCGGCGTCCGGGGCAGTCCGGCCGCGCGACGCGCCGCGGCCCGGGTCGCCCACCTGCTCGTACTGCGTCACGCGTTTCCGATCCCGGCCTTCGAGCGCCACGCCGCTCCGTGGCTCGGCGGCCTCATCGAGCGCATCGCGCCCTGGGGTAGCCACGTCCGCGGTCGATCTGCTCAGGGCTGACCGCCGGCGCGGTACGCGGCGGTCCGTCGCCGCGCGCTGTGCGATGCTCGCATCGTGGCCGCCGTCGACCTCCTCGCCGTCCTGCTCGCGATCGCGGCGGCGATCGCGATCGTCGTCGCCGTCCGCCGCGATCGATCGCTCCGTCGAGCGCTGGCGAGCGTCGAACGACTCAAGGCGGACGAGGCCCATCGGGCAAGGTTGGCCGGCGCGCGAACCGCGGACGAGACGGCGCTCCGCGAAACGCTCGATTCGGGGCTGATCCGACTCGATTCGGCGCTCCACATCAGCGAGGCGAACGGCCGGGCGCACGTACTGCTCGGTCGGGCCTCGGGGACGCTCGTCGGTCGATCGGTCATGGAGGCTTTCCTGGATCCGGCGGTCGAGACGCTGGCGCGAACGGCCGCCGACGCCGGCTCCGCGACGGGGGAGATCCGCTCAGCCGGGCCCGACGGCCCCGCCCTCATCGTCCGGGCTCGACGCGTCCCCAACGATGGGGTCTGGCTGGTCCTCGACGACGTTTCCGAGCTCCGGCGCTTGCAGCGGATCCGCGCCGAGTTCATCGACAACCTCTCGCACGAGCTCCGCACCCCGTTGACCACCGTGAGTCTCCTCGCCGAGACGCTCCAGCGTGAGGCCGAGGCGGTCGGCGATGCGATCCCCGCCAAGATGCGCGACCGGATCGCCAAGATCGAGGTCGAGACCGGTCACCTCGTCCAGATGGTGAGCGAGCTGCTCGACCTGAGCCGGATCGAGAGCGGCGGGACGCTTCAGCTCACCGACGGCGTGGACATGGCGCGCCTCGCGGCCGACTCGGCAGAACGGTTGCGCCTGTTCGCCGATCGCCAGGGAGTGACCCTCAGGGTCGATGCACCGACCGACCTGCCTCGGGTCAAGGGTGACGCCGCCCGCCTCGGCCAGGTCGTCGTGAACCTCGTCCACAACGCCGTCAAGTTCAGTCCGGCCGGTGGTGACGTGACGGTCCGCATATTCTCCAACGGCGCCGAGGTCGTGACCGCGGTCGAGGATCACGGGATCGGCGTGCCGGCGACTGCCCGTGACCGCATCTTCGAGCGGTTCTACAAGGTCGATCGGGCCCGGCTCCGGGCAGAGGCGGGCGGTGGGACGGGCCTGGGGCTCGCGATCGCCCGGCATGTCGTCGAGCAGCATGGTGGTCGGATCTGGGTGGAGTCGGAGGAGGGCGCCGGCGCGACGTTCTCGTTCGCCCTGCCGATCTCGCCCGATGGCGCCCGCTGACCGGCGGCCGGCATCGAACGGAGGATCATGGACCGACTCCGCGTCGCGACGCTGAACATCCTGAACCTGGCCGACCGCTGGCCTGAGCGGCTGCCGCTGATCCTGGCCGACATGGCGGCCCTGCAGCCCGATCTCCTCGCGCTCCAGGAGGTCGTCTACGTCATGCAGCAGGACCGGCTGATCGGCGCGGCGGGGGAGGGCAGGTACGAGGCGGTCCGAAGCTGGGCCGGCCGCCCCGAGTACGGGAACAGCCTGCTGCTGCGCTCGCCGCTCGTGGGTCGCGAGGTCGACCGACTGGATCTTGGCCTCGGGCGCTCGGCGCTTCGGGCGCGCGTGGACCTCCCAAGTGGGGCGAGCGTCTGGGTCGTCGTCACCCACCTCCACCATCGCGGGCCCGATGAGGCGGCACGCGACGAGCAGACGAGGGCCCTCGTCGATTGGCTCGACGGCGGCCCGGGCAAGCACGCCACGATCGCGATGGGCGACTTCAATGCCGATCCGGGCGAACCGACATACGCGCGCATGCAGGCCGCCGGCTTCCGATCGGCGTTCACTGAGGCGAACGGTCACGAGCCGTCCGTCACGTGGCCGTCGGGTCTCCAGGCGCCCGCGATGGACACCGACGGCAGCCCGGAGTGCCTCGACTACATCTGGGTCCGCGGCGACGTCCGCGTGCTGGCGGCCCGGCTGTCGTTCGACCGTCCCGATCCGGAGGATCCGACGCTCTACCCGAGCGACCACGTCGGCATCAGTGCCGAGCTCGAGATCGGCGCGGGCTGATGCTCCGAATCGCGCACCGCGGCGACTGGCGGCGCGCCCCGGAGAATACGCTCGGGGCGATCGAGGCGGCGTTGGCCGTGGCCGGCTGCGACGGTGTCGAGTTCGATGTACGGCTGTCGGGCGACGGGGTCCCCGTGCTGATCCATGACGAGACGCTGGCGCGCGTCCAGGGACGTCCCGAACGGGTCGACGAGGTCCCCGCACGCACCCTCGAGGACCTTGGCGTACCGTCATTGGCCGACGTGCTCGCCGCGATCCCGCATCGCGCTCATCTCGACGTGGAGCTCAAGGGGCGGCACGATCGGGTCGTCGTCGAGATCCTTGCCGCAGGCCGCGGCCCAGGGTTGGTGAACGCCGTGGTGTCCTCGTTCGATCCGGATACGCTCGAGCGGGTCGGTGGGCTCGCCCCGGCCTGGCCGCGCTGGCTCAATGCCTGGGACCTCTCAACGGGCACGATCCGGCGCGCGGCCGAGCTCGGATGCCGCGCCATCTCGGTCGACTTCCACGTCATCGATCGAGGGTCGATCGCCGCGGCCCGTGCCGCCGAGCTCGAGATCGCCGCGTTCACGGTTCGCCGTCGGGACACGTTCGGCCGACTGCAGCGCCTGGGCGTGATCTCGGCATGCGTCGAAGGCGCGGCCCTCGACGGTTGACGAGGGAGGAGGATCGCCGTGATGACGGATCGAGCGGACCTGGTCGTCGTCGGTGCCGGCACGGTCGGTGGCTGGGCCTCGGTGTTCGCCCAGGCGGACGGCATCGGCCGGGTCATCGTGCTCGAGCGGGGTCTGGCCGGGATGGGCGCCTCGTCTCGAGCGGCCGGGATCGTCCGAGCGCAGGGCGGGACGCCGGCGACGGTCGCATTGGGTCGTTGGTCGATCGACTTCTATCGCGGCCAGGCGGCCATCTACGGCACCGATTCGGGGTTCCGTGAGCTCGGCTACCTGATCCTTGCGGTCACCGAGGAGGACGAGCGCAACGGGCGTGTGCGCATCGCGATGCAGCATGCTGCCGGCCTGACCGACGTCCGGTGGCTGGATCCGGCCGAAGCCGCGCGGGTCGCGGGCACGCTCGCCCCGACGGGCCATCGCGGCGGCAGTTACCGGGACGGCGACGGCCACATCGATCCGCCTCGGAACGTCCGCGCGTATTCGCTCGCGATCCAGGGGGCCGGGGTCGAGCTGCGCGAGCGCACCGCGTTCACGGGGTTGCGGACCAGCGACGATGGGCGCCGGGTGCTCGGCGTCGAAACGAGCGCCGGGTCCATCGCGACCGAACGCGTCCTGTTGACGGGCGGGCCGTCGCTACGCGCGGTCGGGGCTATAGCCGGGTTACGGATCCCGGCCGGCGCGGCGCGCCATTCGGTGGCGGTCCTCGAACCGCACGAAGCGTTCGCCGCCGAGCGGATGCCGATGGTCTTCGACATCGGCGCCGGCCTGTACTGGCGCCTGGAGGAGGGTGGGCTGTTGTTCGGCTGGAGCGATCCTGACGAACAGCCGGGCGAAGCCCGTGAGATCGACTGGGCTGCGTACGAGCGGAACCGTGACCGTCTCGCCGACCTCGTACCGATGACGCGCGGGCTCGGCCTGCGGCGGATCTGGGCGGCCACGATCGACTACACGCCCGACCACCTGCCGATCCTGGGCCCGGCCATGCGCCCGGACGGGTCGGTCATCGAGGGCGTTACGATCGCATCGGCGGCGGGTCACGGGATGATGTGGGGCCCGGGTGTGGCCCGCGTCGCTGCAGACCTGGTCCTGCACGGGACCACGGATCTCATCAGCGTGGACGAATACGGCCTCGATCGCTTCGATGCCGAAGGCCGCAGCCGTCTGGCGGCCGACCCAGTCGCGCTGCCGTTCCCGAGCGTCGCGGCGGACTGACCGCGGCTAGGCTCCGACCTGGACGACCGGGAGTCGACGAGCGACGGGCGGCGGCGTACCAATGCCTGCCCCGACGTCCCCCGCCAATTGCCGGAACCGGGTGACGGCCTGGGGGCGGAGCGAGTAGTAGATCCACGTCCCGCGTCGCTCGCCGTCGATCCAGCCCGCCTCGCGCAGCACTTTGAGGTGGTGCGAGACCGTCGGTTGGCTGACGTCGCAGCATGCAGTGAAGTCACATGCGCAGACCTCGCCAAAGTCACTGAGCTGGCGGAGGATGGCGAGACGGGTCGGGTCCGCCGCTGCCTGGAGGAGAAGCACGTCGGGATCGGTCTGGCGTTTCACGTGGATCACTATATTGACAGATGTCTATGTTTACAAGTATCAATATAGGAAGCGACGCCCATCGAAGCACGGGGCACCCCAAGATGTCCACCGAGACCATCCACGAGACCGTCCGCGAGCATTACGCCGCCGCGGCCGTCCGCGCGTCAGAGGGCGTGTCGTGTTGCGGTGACCCTGCAACGATCGGCCCCGAGCTGTACTCCGCCCTGGAGCGTCACGAGCTGCCCGACGCCGCGGTCCTCGCGTCCCTGGGCTGCGGCAACCCGACGGCCGTCGCGGATCTCCATCCTGGCGAGCGGGTCCTCGATCTCGGCTCCGGTGGCGGTATCGACGTCCTGCTGTCCGCCAAGCGCGTCGGTCCGACCGGACGGGCCTTCGGCATCGACATGACCGACGAGATGCTGGCGCTGGCGCAGCGGAACGCCGCCGAGGCGGGTGCCACGAACGTCGAGTTCCTCAAGGGCCACATCGAGGCGATCCCGCTGCCCGCCGATTCGATCGATGTGGTGATCAGCAACTGCGTGGTCAACCTGGCGGCCGACAAGCCGGCCGTCTTCGCGGAGATCGCGCGTGTCCTCCGGCCAGGTGGCCGCATCGGGATCAGCGACATCGTCGCCGAGGATTCGCTGACCCCGGAGCAGCGTGCCGAGCGTGGGTCGTACGCCGGCTGCATCGCCGGCGCGCTGTCCGTGGCGGAGTTCCGAGCCGGACTCGAGCGCGTCGGCCTGACCGACGTTTCGATCACGAGCTCGCACACTGTGGCCGAAGGGATGATCAGCGCGATCATCAAGGCGACCAAACCGGTGGATGCGCCGGCCGCGGTCGATCTTGCCGCGACCCGCGAACTTCCGGTCGCGGCGGCCGGGTGCTGCGGCGGGACCGGCTGTTGCTGATCGGGACTCGGATAAGGCAGGTAGCGGAATGATCCATCCGTCGATCGCCGGCCGCGACAGCGCGGCGTTGGGCCTCGCCGCCGTGTGCTGGGGGCTCGGGACCGTGATCAGCAAGGCGGCGCTCGCCGAGATCCCACCGCTCTCGCTGCTCACGATCCAGCTCGCGTCGAGCGTGGCGGTCCTCGCGCTGATCATGCGTCGCCAGGGGATCCCTCTGCGCGATGACCGCCACGTGTTGCTCGGACGACTCGGACTGCTGAACCCGGGCGTCGCCTATGCCCTGAGCCTGCTCGGGCTGCTCACGATCACGGCCAGCCTGTCGGTCGTCCTCTGGGCGCTCGAACCCCTCGTGATCGTCGTCCTGGCGAGCGCCTTCCTCGGCGAGCGAATCACGCCGGGTCTGATCACACTGTCGTTCGCTGCGGTGGCCGGGATGGTGTTCGCGGTCTACGAGCCGTCCGTCGGCGGCGGCGAGCTCGTCGGGGTCACATTGACGCTCGCGGGTGTCGGCTGCTGTGCCGTGTATACCGTGATCACTCGACGGTTCATCCCGAACGCGGCCGAGACGGGCCAGGTCGTCCTTTCCCAACAGGCGCACGCCCTCCTGCTCGCGTTCGTCCTCATCCCGCTCGTCGCGCTGCTCGGCGGGAAGGTCGTACCGACGGGACAGACGCCGCTCGGACTCGCGAGCGCCGTCGGCTCCGGCGTCCTGTACTACGCCGGTGCCTACTGGTTCTACCTCGGAGCATTACGACGAGTCCCGGCATCCATCGCCGCGTCGTCGTTCTACCTGATCCCGGTCGTCGGGCTGGCCGGAGGAGCGGTGCTCCTGGGCGAACGGCTGGCGCCCAGCCAATGGCTCGGCGCCGCGATCGTGCTTGGATCGGTGCTGGCGATCGTCGTCCGTTACACCGATCGCGGTGCGGCGGATCTTGGGCTGCGCACAAGCCTAGGCTGACGTGGCATACCCCACCCCGGCAAGCGTCAGCGCTGCGGCTTGAGGGCGTCCGGCGGGATCAGCCAGCGCAGGGTTCCGCCGCCCGGCCGCAGCGGTCGGTCCACTTCGATCCTGGCGAGAGCTCCCTTGCGCATGGGGACGCGCGATGTCTCGACCAGCTCCGCGAGGAGGTCGCTGAAGTCCGGGTCGTGACCGATGAGGACGGCACGCTCCGGGTCGCCGGCGTCGTGAAGGATCGCCTCGACGGCGTCGAGGCCGAGCGCCTCGCCGAGTCGGTCGTCGAGGTCGACCTTCGTCTTCAACGTTTCGGCGACGAGCTCCGCCGTCTCCACGGCGCGGACCTTCGGCGAGGAGATGAACAGTCCGCCCTTGAACGCGATGCCGGCGAGGTATTTCCCAAGCCGCTCCGACTGACTGCGACCCTTGTCGCTCAGCGGTCGCGCCGCGTCCGGGCCTTCCCAGGCCTCAGGATCGCCCGCATCGGCGTGTCGGAGGAGGTGGAGCAGCATCAGACCGCCTGGCGGCGGGTCACGGTCGCGAACTGCCGGACGCGCTCGCCGATCTGGATGAACACACGGCGGAAGACCGCCAGTCGTTCGTCCTCCGAGCCCGTCGCCTCCGCCGGATCCTCGTAGCCCCAGTGAAGCGACTCGTGAACCCCGGGGAAGACCGGACAGACCTGGCGTGCCTGGTCGCAGACGGTGACGACGTAGTCGAACGTCTGGCCGAGGTACTCGTTGACCGACTTCGATCGAGCCCACGAGGCATCGATCCCGGCCTCGGCGAGCACCCTGAGCGTGAGTGGGTTCACGCCTCGTGGGTCGGTGCCCGCGCTGTGGACCTCGAAGGTGTCGCCGCCGTGGTGCCGAAGCAGCGCCTCGGCCATGATGCTTCGGGCCGAGTTGCCGGTGCACACGAACAGCACCCGGATCGGCCGGTCGCGGGTGGCCGCGGGCCCCCTCACGGGTTGAGGTCCTCGACGTCACCGGTGACGAGATAGACGATGTCCTCCGCGATGTTCGTGGAGCGGTCCCCGATCCGTTCGAGATAGTGCGAGGCGATGACGATGCGCGTCCCGCGCTCGACGTTGGCGGGGTCGGCCCGCATGAGGTCGATGACCTCGTCGAAGGTGGCGTGGTACAGGCGGTCGATGTCGTCGTCGAGCACGGCCACCTCGCGGGCGGCGACCGCGTCGGCGTCGACCAGGGCGCGCAGCACGCCGTGGACCAGCACGGCGGCCCGCTCGGCCATCTCGGGCAGCTTGACGTACTCGGCGAGTGGCGGCTCCGGCGCCAGCTTGATGACCTGCTTGGCGAGGGAGGCGGCGTGATCGCCGATCCGCTCGAGCTCGTAGGTCACGTGGTCGAGCGTCAGCAGATACCGCAGGTCGCGAGCGACCGGGTTCTGCGTGGCGATCGTCACGCTGATCAGCCGCGAGACCTCCCGCTGGGCGTCGTTGATCCGGGCGTCCGACTTGATCACGTCGAGCGCCAGGTCCGCGTCGTGACCGACGAGTGACTGGCTGGCCCGCCGGATCGCCTCTTCGACCAGCGCGCCCATGCGCAGGACCGCGTCCTTGATCTCGCCCTCCTGGAGGTCGAGCGCCTCGCGCTTGGCGAGGAACGGGGAGGGCGGCGGACTGGTGGTGTCGGCTGCCTGGAGCAGCTCGTCGACGTCGCGCTCCAAGCCAGTTGGTCGTCCAGGTCCGGTCATCTCGTCCTCCCTCAGCCGAACCGACCCGAGACGTAATCCTCGGTCATCTGGTTGTGGGGGTTGGTGAAGATCGTGATCGTGTCGCTCTGCTCGACCACGTAGCCTGCCCGATCGTCGGCCATATTCAGGAACACCGTCAGATCGGAGGCTCGGGCAGCCTGCTGCATGTTGTGGGTCACGATCACGATGGTGTAGTTCTGCTTGAGTTGGGCCATGAGCTCCTCGATCTGGAGCGTGGCTCGCGGGTCGAGCGCTGAGCACGGCTCGTCCATCAGGATGACCTCGGGCTCGGTCGCGATGGCCCGGGCGATGCACAGGCGCTGTTGCTGTCCGCCCGACAGCGACAAGCCTGACTGCTTGAGCTTGTCCTTCACCTCGTCCCAGATGGCCGCGCGTTTCAGGCTGGTTTCAACCAGCGCGTCCATGTCGCCCCTGTAGCCATTCAGTCGCGGACCGAACGCGACGTTGTCGTAGATCGACTTCGGGAACGGGTTCGGCTTCTGGAACACCATGCCGATCCGCCGGCGGACCTCGACCGGGTCGACGTATGACGCGTAGATGTCCTCGCCCTGGAAGGTCACGCTGCCCTCGACCCGTGTCCCCGGGATGAGGTCGTTCATCCGGTTGATCGTCCGCAAGAGCGTCGACTTGCCGCAACCGGACGGCCCGATGAGGGCGGTGATCCGGTGGGTCGGCACGTCGAACGAGATGTCCTTCACGGCCCGGAACGCGCTGTAGTAGAAGCTCACGTCGCGCAGCCGGATGACCGGCGCGGCCGTCGCTGCATTGCCGTCCGTGGAGGCGGTCGTCCCGATCCGCAGGGCCGGGACGTCGCGGTCGGGCGGCGCCTCGGCGGTATCGGGGATGGTGGCGGTGGGGTTCATGGGATGTCCCGGGGAGGATGGATTCAGGTCGATCGGGTCGGGCCGTTCATCGGTCACCATCGCCGGTCGTACCGGTTGCGGAGCAGGATCGCGAAGGCATTTGCGATGACCGTCACCGCAAGCAGCACGATGATCGCGGCCGACGTCAGTGCGCGGAACTCGTCCTGCGGCTTGCGGGCCCAGTCATAGACGATCACGGGTAGCGCGCTGTAGGGGCCCGTGAATAGGTCCGACAGGCTCCGTCCGGACGAGAATGAGCCGAGCACGGCACCGACGAGGATGAGCGGTGCGGTCTCCCCCAGCGTGCGGGAGAGCGCCAGGACCGTGCCGGTCAGGATGCCCGGGGTCGCCGAGGGCAAGACAAGCTTGCGGACCACTTGCCAGCGAGAGGCTCCGATCCCGTAGCCTGCCTCGCGGATCGCGTTTGGAACGGCCCGGATCGCTTCTGCTGATGTGATGATCACCAACGGCAGGATGAGCACCGCGAGCGTAAGCCCGCCGGTGATCACATTCGCGCCGTTCGCCTCGCCCACCTTGGATAGCAACGCGACGAACACCGCCAGCCCGAGCAAGCCGTAGACGACAGACGGAACGCCGGCGAGGTTGCGGATGTTGACGTCGATGAACCGAGTGAGACGCCCGGACGGTGCGTATTCCTCGAGGTAGACCGCGGTGAGGATGCCGACCGGGAACGCCGTCAGCGCCACGATCACTGCGAGCATGGCACTGCCGACGACCCCCTGGATCACGCCTGCACGGTTCGGGTTGCTCGACAGCGGCGAGGTCAGCAGGCCCGTGCCGCGCTCGGCGAAGACAGGAATGCCACGGGCCAGCTGATCGGCGACGAGGACCGCCAGGATCGCCAGGGTGAACAGCAGGCTGACCAGCAGCATCGCCGAAAACACATAGCCGGCCACATCGGTCCGCTGGCGACGGAGGGAGACGCGGACGGCGCCTGCGGCGACGGTCCCTGGAGTCGACATCGCTCAGTACTTCTGTCTCGTGCGGCGCACGAAGATGTCGCCGATGAGGTTGAGCCCAAGGGTCATGACGAACAGCACGAAGCCCAGGAAATAGAGGCTCAGGAACGCGGAGGAGTTGCCGGTGACGTTGTCGCTTCCGGTCGCGAGCGAAGCCATCGCTCCTGTCAGCGTCTGGCCGGGCCCGATCGGGTTCAGCGTGAAGAGCGACCCGCCGCTTGCCCCGGCGGCGATGGCCACGACCATCGTCTCGCCGATCGCTCGAGAGACGGCCAGGATCAGCGCCGCCACGATGCCCGAGATGGCGGCCGGGACGACGACGCGGAGCGCGGTCGTGATCCTTCTCGCACCCAGTCCGTAGGAAGCCTCACGAAGCGCCAGTGGCACTGCGCGCATGGCGTCCTCCGAGATCGAGGCGACGAGCGGGATCGTCAGGATGCCGACGCCGATCCCCGCTGCAAGAAGGCTGAACGCCTTGGCGTCCGTGAATATCACCTGGACGACGCTTGGGCTGATCCAGGTCAGGGCGAAGAACCCTAGGACGACGCTCGGGATGCCCGCGAGGATCTCGAGGATCGGCTTCACGACCTTCCGAAGGCGTGGCGAGGCGTATTCGGACAGGAAGACTGCACTCGCCAGACCCACCGGAGCGGCGACGATCATGGCAACGACCGTGATGATGAAGGTACCGGCGATGACCGTGGGCAAGCTGAACATGCCCCGGCGCGGGAACCAGCCGTCGGTGAGGAGCTGGGGAGGCTGGATCGATGCGAGGAAGGTGATCGCCTCGAAGATCAGCGACAACACGATCCCCGCGCTGATCGCGATCGACAGCGCCGACGCGCCGAGCAGCACGGCCTTGACGACGCCCTCATTGCGGCGGCGCTGTGGGCCTCCTTGTAGGCGACTCGTCGTCGGCGCTGCGGCGGTCATGTGGTCGCTCAGTCTACGTCGTGGGGAACGGGAACCGGCCGGGCCTTCCGGGCTGACCCCCCCGGTTCCCTGGAGGAGGGAGAAGCTACTTGCTCGCGTCCCAGGTGGACCGGGACTCAGCCAGCTTGTCGGCCGGCAGGTTCACGTAGGGGACCGTCTCGAGCACGGTCGAGATGGTGCCGTCAGCCAGGTAGTAGTCGACGTAGCCTGCAACGGCAGGGTTGTCCTTGGCCTTCGCCTTGTTGATGTAGATGTACAGGGTCCGGGCGAGCGGGTATGACCCATCCGCGATGGTCTCAGCGGTCGGGGCGACGCACGTGCCGTTGGGGTCCTTGGAGACCTGGATCTCGGCGACCTTGTCCTTGTTCTCCTCGGCAAAGGCGAACCCGACCCAGCCAAGGGAGGCGGGCGCTCCCGTGATGCCTTCGATGATCGTGTTGTCGTTCGCGCTCGCCTGGTAGTCCGGGCGCGTGGCGGTGTGCTTGGTGGCCGGATCGAGCTTGCCGCGCGGATCGGCGATCTTGTCGAGCGCGATCTCGACGAAGCTGTCGTAGGTGCCGGACTCTTCGCCCGGGCCGGTGACCGCGAGGTCGGCATCCGGGAACGTCGTGTTCGAGCCGAGTCCCTTGGCCAGCGCCTGCGCGTCGGTCCACTTGGTGATGCCCTGGGACTCAGGTCCGACGAGTGCGTACAGGTCGGCGAACGACAGGCACGTGACGGCCGTGTTCTCCGGGTTGGTCATGACGGTCATGCCGTCATACGCGATCGCCAGCTCGATGTACTCGATGCCGGCATCCGTGCACGCCTTGGCCTCCTCGTCCTTGATCTTGCGCGAGGCGTCGCTGATGTCGGTCTCCCCCTTGCAGAAGACCTTGAAGCCGTCGCCGGTGCCGGGGCCCTTGATCGCGTACGTGAAGTCCGGGTTAGCCGCGGCCAACGCCTCCGCGACGCCGGTAGAGATCGGCTCGACGGTCGAGGAACCCGAGACGTTGATCGACCCGGAAGCAGCCGGTGCGGAGCCCTCGGGCGCGTCGCTGGCCCCACTGGCCGGCGCTTGCGAGGCCGCCGCTGGCGCCGTGGTCGTGCCGCCGCCGCTCGTGCAAGCGCCGATCGCGAACGCGGCCGCGAGAGCCAACGCGCGAATGCGATTCGTGGTCGTGAAGGTCACTCCATGGTTCCTCCGCAAGGTCGGCCCGCCGATCGGCGCGGTCCGTGCTCGGACATTGAGTTCTGTGTCCAATGCCCCGACCTTCGGCGGAAGGCATCAACAGACCCTTTTCGACCGGTTAAGGCTCGGTTAACGAGCCGGGCCGATTCCCTCAGCGGCCGGCGGGATCTGGGCGGTTTCGTCGGTCGAGTGGAACGACCGGGCGCCCGCGATCCGACCCGGCTGGAGGAGCAGTCCGCCGTCGGTGAGGGCGATCCACGCAGCCTGCGACAGGGTCGTCATGAGCCCACGCTGCCGGGCCGTCGCTAACCGGTCGTCGACGTCTCGTTAACGTCGTGTTCGCAGCATTCGGTGATAGGGTCGAGGCGGATGGGGCAGGCTCCGCAGCAGAGGAGACCATGACCGAGCGGAACATGGGAGCAGCCGTCGACCTTGGCTCGAACTCCGTGCACTTCTTGGTGGCGGAGATCGCCGGGCATGAATTGCGCCCGCTCATCGACGAGTCCTCGTTCCTGGGCCTGGGTGCCGCCGTGGACGCCCGTGCCCATCTCGGTTCGGGCGCGCGCGAGGAGCTGACGGCGGTGCTCGCCAGGTATGCGGCCACGGCGAATGACCTCAGCGCCTCGACGATGACGTTCATCGGGACTGAGCCGCTCCGCCGGGCCGCTGACGGCGCGCGGATCGTGGACGACGTCGACCGCGCGACGGGAGTGCCGCTCCAGGTCCTCTCGCACGAGGAAGAGGCCTACCTGACGGTGGTCGGCGTCACATCCGGCTGGCCGGTCGAGCACGAGACGCTCGTCGTCGACATCGGCGGCGGCAGCTCCGAGTTCTGCGCGGTCGCGCCGGGTCGGAGCCCGCGAGCGGCCGGGTTGCGGATCGGCTCGAACCAGCTCTCGATGCGGTACGCCACGACCGACCCGGTCACGCGCCAGGCCCTTGACGCGATGCGCGCGGCCGCCGACGAGATCCTGGACGAGGCGCTGGCGTCCGAGCCGTCGGATCTAACCGCCGTCGGCGGTACCGCGACGAACCTGCTCAAGGTCACCTCGGCAGGGGCAGCCGACCCGATCCTGTCCCGGGCCCGCATCGCCGAGGCGCTGGACACGCTCATGGCTGAACCAGCCGGAAGGACCGCGGAGCGGTTCGGGATCAATCCGAAGCGCGGACCGCTCCTCCCGGCGGGCGCCGTGATCGTCGATGCGCTGATGCGTCACTACGGGGTCGACGAGGTGCGCGTGTCGGAGGCCAGCCTGCGCGAAGGGGCGATCCTCGTCGCGGATCACGCGGGGCGAGCCTGGCGCGATCGGCTTCCTGAGCTGGCACACGGCTGGCGCCGCTAGTCGCCAGCCTCAGAGGCCGGAGACGACCCTCCCGAGGGAGCGCCGGAAGCCCGCCCCGGCGACGCCGCGCCACGGCGCGCCGATCCCGCGGCGCAGGCGCGTGACCTCACGCTCGCGATCCACGAGATACCGGCCGATGGCCTGGCTCTCGAGCGGACTGAGCTGGCTGGCGTTTGCCACGAGGAACGTCCGGGCCATCGACGCCGACACGTCCGCGTCGTTCATGAGCCCGAGGTGGTCCTGGATGTTGGTGACCCGCTCGATGAGCGGCAGGGCGTCCTCACCGAGTGCCTCCTGCACGAACTCCAGCGAGTAGCGCAGTCGCTTGCTGGCGATCCGCAGCTCGTGGAGCGTTTCGATGTCAGCCCAACGCAGCACCGGCTCGAAGCCGCGGACCTGTTCGTAGGCCGCCCAGATCCGCGACGGCGCCGTGTCGCGGACTCGATGGGGGGAGGTTGGCCCCACGGTCGTGACGGCCGCGCCATCGGTCCGCACGAAGTCGACATAGTCCTGGATGAAGCGGGCGTGGCCCGGCGAATCGAGCTCACGCATCAGCAGCACGCGAGCGTCATCACGGTGCTGTCGCCACGACTCGATGAGCGGCTCGATCGCGCGCTGCTCGGCGACCGGGAGATCGGACCGGTACGCGTTCATCTTCTCTAGCTGCACGTCGAGGTCGCGCACGGCGCCCAGCCGACCTGCGAGGTCGCGCAGGCCCGTCCGGTAGGGCTTCGTGCGGCGTTTCCGGAAGTACTCACCGAACAACCGCCACGCAGCGCGCTGCCGGCGCGTGGCGACGCGCATCTTGTGGACCTCCTCGGCGTCGCGCCCGAGGCGAACGCCAGGCTCGCGCTCGATCATCCGGGCGAGGTGGAAGCGCATCACCTTGCGGCCGGCCTCGGCGATGTGGTCCTCGGCCACGACTCCCGGACTCTTGCCGACGACCAGCCGCGGGAGGTCCGCCGCGCCGGACGAGCCCGCCCCGTCCGACGAGCCCGCCGCGTACTCTTCGTCAGACGTTGCCGCGGCGTCGACCTTCGGCGCCCTCGCCGCCGGCCGGCGTAGCTTCGTCTCGATGGCCGTCTCGCCGTTGGAGCCATCGAGGGCTGCCAGCGCCGCCTCGAGCTTGCTGTGGTCGGAGCGTGCCAGTCCGGACTCCGAATCGAGACGGCTCGCGAGGTCGACCAGCAGGCTCGCATCGCCCTTCACGAGCTCGGCTTCCAGCTCGGTGAACGAGCGCACGATCCGGCCGCGGCTCACGACGTCCACTTCGTCGAGGCTGAGCTCGACCCGTGTATCGCCAGCGCGCAGCAGGCGTCGATGGCGGAGCTGGCGGATCGTCACACGCTCCACGAGCGGGGCATCCCCGGCGTGCTCGAGGACCAGGGCGCGGGCATCGGAGGCCGGCCAGTCCGCCGCGGATGCCACCCGATCCGCGGGCCCCTCCAGCTCCTCACGCTCGACCGCTCCGCCGTCGCCTTCGGTCGCGGCAAGCGATTTGACGGTCACGATGGTCTCGGCGCCGCTCTGGCGAAGTCGGACCGCAAAGCCCGCCTGGGCCAGGGCGCCTTCGTGCGTGTCGACGTAGCGGTCCTCGAGCTGGATCGCCCGCGCACGACCGCCGGTCGCCTGGAGTCCACCGAGCTGGTCGGCGGCGAGGAGCCGCTCCCCGGTGGCCGGATCCGTGACGCGATACTTGAGCTCGACCTCGGTCACGCCCGGGGATCCAGGGAGCCTGCCCCGGACCCCGGTCGGCGCGGCACGGAGGCCGCCTGGCCGGATTCGAGGGCCCGCTCCTTGAGCGCCTCGAATGTGTCGATCGTGCCAGGACGACCCTCGAGGGTCTCGGTCCTCACCCACCGTGCATCTGGCTGGAGCTGCCACGACCGGCGGTCGTCGGCGAGCATCAGCTCGACGATCTCGGCCAGCCTCGCCCTCGCCTCGGTGTCCTCCACCGGCACGATCGCCTCGACCCGCCGGTCGAGATTGCGGTCCATCAGGTCGGCTGAACCTATGTACCACTCGCGGTCGCCGCCGTTCTCGAAACCCCAGATCCGCGAGTGCTCGAGGAACTCGCCGATGATCGAGCGAACGCGGATCCGCTCGGAGATGCCCGGGATGCCAGGCTGGATCGAGCACGCGCCGCGGACGATGAGGTCGATGTCGACCCCGGCGCTCGACGCCCGGTAGAGCGCCTCGATCACGGGTGTGTCGACGATCGCGTTCAGCTTCAGGACGATCCGTGCCGGTCGCCCGGCCGCCGCATGGGCGACCTCGCGGTCGACCAGCCGCAGGAACCCCGAGCGCAGGCTGTGCGGTGCGACGAGCAGCCGGCGGAATGTGCGCTGCCGCGATAGGCCGGTCAGGACGTTGAAGAGGTCCGTGACATCGGCGCCGATCTCCGGTCGCACCGTGAGCAGTCCCAGGTCGACGTAGAGACGCGCGGTCTTGGGGTTGTAGTTGCCTGTCCCGATGTGCACGTACAGCCGCAGACCCGAGCCCTCGCGCCGGACGACCAGCGCGGTCTTGGAGTGCGTCTTGAGCCCGACCAGCCCGTAGACGACGTGCGCGCCGGCCCGCTCCAGCTTGCGGGCCCAGATGATGTTGGCCTCTTCGTCGAAGCGAGCCTTGATCTCGACCAGCACGACGACCTGCTTGCCGCGCTCCGCTGCGCGGATCAGCGACTGGACGATCGACGAGTCGCCCGACGTCCGGTAGAGCGTCATCTTGATCGTGAGGACGTCCGGGTCATCGGCGGCCTGGGCGATGAACCGCTCGACCGACGCCGCGAACGACTCGTACGGATGATGGACGAGGATGTCGCCCGCGCGGACCGCGGCGAAGACATCGGCCGGTTCGTCCTCGTCGGGCGGGGTGAGCCGCGGCGGCGTCACCGGGGTCCAGGGCACGGTCCGTAGCTCGGGGAGGTCCAGATCGGCGATCCGGGTGAGGGCCGTGAGGTCGAGCATGCCCGTGATCTCGTAGCTGTCGTCCGCCTCGAGGCCGAGCCCGCGTAACAGGAGGTTGCGGGTCGCCGCGGGCATCGTGCGCTCGACTTCGAGACGGACCGCGGCGCCGAACCGCCGGCGGCGGAGCTCCTCCTCGATCGCCATCAGCAGGTCGTCGGCCTCGTCCTCCTCGACCGTGAAGTCGGCGTTGCGCGTCACCCGGAACAGGTGCGACTCCGTGACTTCCATGCCGGTGAAGAGGTACTGCAGGTTCGCCTCGATCACCTGGTCGATCGGGATGAACCGATGCGGCTCGACCTCGAGCAGGCGAGGCAGGATCTGCGGCACCTTCACGCGGGCGAAGACGCGCTCGTTGGTCTCGGGATCGAGCAGTCCGACCGCGATCGAGAGGCTCAGCGTCGAGATGTACGGGAATGGGTGGCCGGGATCGACGGCCAGCGGCGTGAGCACCGGGAAGATCTCGTCGAGGAAGCGCTGGCGCAACGCCTCGTGGTGCTCGGGGATCGTCCGGTAGTCGACGATAGCGACGCCCTCAGCGTCGAGGGCGGCACGAAGCTCGAGGAAGTTCGCCGACTGCTCGGCGACCAGCTCCAGGACGCGCTCGCGCGCGGCCGCCAGCTGTTCTGCCGGCGTCCGACCGTCCGGCGCGCGCGTCATGGCGCCCGCCTCGACCTGCTGGCGGAGGCCGGCGATCCGGACCTGGAAGAACTCGTCGAGGTTGCCGGCGAAGATCGCCGCGAACTTCACCCGCTCGAGCAGCGGGTTGCGTGGATCCTTCGCCTCGTGGAGGACGCGAGCGTTGAACTCGAGCCACGACAGCTCCCGGTTGAGGTAGGGGAACTCCGACGGTTGGCGCTTCGCGACCCGCCGCGGACGCGCCGCGACGGCGGTCGCGGCTGGCGCTTGCTGGTCGACGGCGGCCATGCTGACGTGCGGCTCCTGCGTGCAGGTTGGGCCGGCGAGGATAGCACGGCCCTAAGAACGTCCCGGGTGGCCCGAAAGGATCATTCCTCCGCGAGGTACCGCCGTTCGCCGGCGACCGGGTCGAGCCAGACCCGCATCCGGACGCCGGTCGACGGATCGACGAATCGCTCTTCCGTCGGGCGGAACCGCGGATCGAGGGCGGTCCCGGCCGGCTCACCCCCGCCGGGCCCCGGTTCCGCGGCGGATCCTTCGGCCTCCGCCGATCGGTAGCGCGCCCGTTCGATCGCGGCGGCCACGATCAGCCCGAGGCCCAGGAACAGCGGGTAGAGGCCGATGCCGGCGGCATTCCCCGATCCGATCATCGATAACCCGATCACGGTCAGGATCAGCCCCGCGCCCAGGACGAGCAGGCGGGTCAGGTCGGCGCCCATGTCGTTTCGCTCAGTCGACGGGATTCGCCGCGTTGGGCGCGGTCGGCGTTGCGGCGGCCCGGTCCGGCTCGACCACCACGGCCGTGCCGTAGGCGACGATCTCGGACATCGTGCCGGAGATCTCGGATGAGTCATATCGCATCGAGATCACCGCGTTGGCGCCGACGACCGTCGCGTTGCGGACCAGGCGGTCGAGCGCCTGGCGGCGCGTGTCCTCGAGCAAGCTCGTGTACTCGTGGATCTCGCCGCCGCCGAGCGACCGCAGCTGGGCCATCAGGTTTCCGCCCAATCCGCGGCTGCGCACGACCAGCCCGAACACCATCCCCTTGCTCTCGACGATCCGGAAGCCGGACAGGTAGGGAGTCGTGACGACGATCATCGGTGCTCCTCGTGCGTCCCGGCGGCAGCCGGGGTTTGCGTGGCGGCCTCGCCGGCGCGGCGCGCCGTGCATGCCGGGCATGGGCATCGATCGCGCAGCAGCCGGAAGGGGTAGTAGCCGGTCTTGTGGCCGTCCGCCCAGTGCGGCGAGATCGCGTAGTTACCGACGAGGTGCAGGTCGGTCAACCGCGTCTGCTCGGCCGTGAGGGCAGGCGCGCTGTCGAGCCAGCCCGGCATCCCGGCCTCTCCTCGGCAGTAGGCGCAGGGGCACAGCCAGCGGAGCGGCTCGAATTCGTAGGTCGTGCTATGCCCGTCGGCCCACTCGATCAGCAGCGTGCCGGCGCCCCGGTCCGCGTGGATGCGGGTCGGGGTCGTCGCGGTCGCGGCGTTCGAGGTATTGGTGGCGGTGGCGTCGGGGGTCACATGTCGATTGTCGCACGCGGTTCGGCTCGCGCCGCGTGAGCGACGGGCCGCGGACCGAACGTGCCGCGCTCCGTTCGCTCGACACTTTCGATTTCGAAGGGTTGGGTCGCGGGGCCGCGTCGCCGACGACTCACACGGAACGACCGGGACCATCGGCCCAGCGGCGGCCACGCTCGTCGGGGGCTATCCTCGGGCGCGATGAGTCTCGAGATCGACGGCGTCACCAAGCGGTTCGGCGCGACCCTCGCGCTCGATGACCTCTCGTTCAGCGTGCCCCGCGGCCGGATCTTCGGATTCCTCGGCGCCAACGGGGCGGGCAAGACGACGACCATGAGGATCTGCCTCGGCATCCTGCGCGCGGATGCGGGCCAGGCCCGCTGGAACGGCGCGGCGACCACTGACCTCCCGCGCCGCACGTTCGGCTACCTCCCCGAAGAGCGTGGCCTGTACCCGCGGATGACCGTCATCGATCAGCTGGTCTACTTCGCCCGACTCTATGGCGAGCCCGCCGACGGAGCCCGCCGCAACGCCAGTCACTGGCTCGAGCGGTTCCGGATCCCCGACTACGCGGATCGTCGCGCCGAAGAGCTCAGCAAGGGCAACCAGCAGAAGGTCCAGTTCATCGCCGCGATCCTGCACGCACCGGACGTCCTGCTGATGGACGAACCGTTCACCGGCCTCGACCCCGTCAACCTCTCGTTGCTTCGCGACGCGTTCGTCGAGCTGCGCGATGCCGGGCGCACGATCGTGTTCTCGACCCATCAGATGGAGGCGGCGGAGGCGCTCTGCGAATCGCTCGCGATCGTCGATCACGGGCGGCTCGTCGCAGGCGGCACGCTGGGGGAGCTGAAACGGACCAGTCGCGCCCGGACAGTCCGTCTCGGCGTCGACGGAGAGATCCTGCCGACCTGGCTCGCAGCCATCGATGGCGTCGCCGCCGTCCGCCCGGCGGCCGGCTTCACCGAGCTCGAGCTCCGGCCCGGGACCGAGCCGCGCGACGTCCTCGCGGCGGCCCTCGCGCACGGGGCGCTGGTGAACCATTTCGAGGTCGCCGAGCCGTCGCTCGAGGCGATCTTCATCGAACACGTCGGCCGACCCTCCGACGTCGAGGACCAGCCCTCGATCGATCGGGAGCACGCCGCCTGATGGCTCGCCACGATCCGCTCCTCCCGAACGCCGCGATCGTCGCCCGTCGCGAATACGTCGATCGCGTGCGGAGCAAGCTCTATCGGATCTCGACGCTGATCCTGATGGCCCTCGCGGTCGGCGTCGCCCTGACGCCGATCGTCCTGCGCTATTTCGATCGCGCGCGGGTCGATGAGATCGGCGTCATCGCCTCGGAAGAGGACCTTGCCCTGGCAACGGTGGCCACCGCGAACGGGATCATGAACATCCCGCCGCCCGGGGTCGACCCGAAGGAGTGGACGCCGCCGTACGCGATCGGGCGATTGCTCGATCGTGATCTCGCGATCAGCGACCTGGCAGCGGGACGCCTGGACGCGATCATCGAGGTCGGACGCCTCGGCGACGGCACGCTCCAGGTGACCTACCGGACGAACGGTCCGGCCGACGGCGTGAAGAGCCAGCTCGCCGGGTTCACGGCGCTGTCGGTCGCGATCCTCGATTGGACCAGCTCGCTCCCGCCGGGCTCCCAGCTCGGCACGTTCCGGACACCGCAGTTCGCCACCGAGTCGCTGTCCGGGCCGGTCGAGAACGGCCAGGCTGTCGACGCGGTCCAGGTCGCCAGCCGCGGCTTCCTCGGGACCGTGTTCATCATCCTGATGTTCATCACGATCTTGATCTACGGGATGTGGGTCGCGACCGGGGTCGCGGCCGAGAAGAGCAGCCGGGTGATGGAGCTGATGATCAGCGCCGCGTCGCCGAGGCAGCTGCTGGTCGGCAAGGTCATCGGCATCGGCGGGGCGGGGTTGACGCAATACCTGGCGATCGCCCTGCCCGTCATGCTCGTGCTCGCGTTCCAGGACCAGATCGCGCGCACGATCCTGGGCGCCGGCGGTGCCGGCCTGCCGACGGGCGGCCTGACATTCGGTCTGCTCGCGGCCTACGGCCTGTTCTTCCTGCTCGGGTTCGCGCTCTTCGCGCTGATCTACGCGGCGGTCGGGTCATTCGTGAGCCGGCCCGACGACCTCCAGACGCTGTCGTTGCCGCTCAGCCTGGTGGCGATGGCTGGCTACCTGTGCGCCCTCATCGTGCTGCTGGGGAGTGCCGGCACCTTCGCGAGGCTGACGTCGCTCGTGCCGCCGCTGAGCCCGTTCTCGATGCTCGCGCGGCTCATGGTCAGCACCGTGCAGCCGTGGGAGGTCGTCCTATCGATCGGCGTGCTGATCGCGACGATCGGGCTCGTCGCCGCGGCCACCGTTCGGATCTACGCTACGGGTGTGCTGCTTTACGGGCAGCGGCCCGGCATCCGTGCCTTCATCGCCGCCGCCTGGCGGGCGCACTGACCGTTACGCGTCGTCCAGCGGTAGCCGGCTGAGGAGGGCGAGGACCGGAGCCGTGGCCGACGTCGCGGCCGGCTCCTCAGGCGCGTCCGCGAGTTCCGCGGCCGGCACGCTCCCCGCGATCGCCGGGATGTATCGCCACAACCGGCTCCGGATGCCGGGCAGATACGGACCCTGCCGTTGACGGGCCATCATCCCGGCCAGCCCCTGCGCGACGATCGCCTCGAACAGGGCGCGACCCTCGGTGGCGATAGCCGGGACCGCGACGACCTCGTCGCCCGGCCGCAGGATCCGCCGTAGCAGGTCGCGGCGTCGGGCGAGTGGTTGCGCGAGCAGCGACGTTCCGTCGAGGTGCAGCAGGTCGAAGGCCAGGAAGGCGACCGGCCGATCCGATTTCCCGGCCAGCCGCAGCGTCAGGGCCGCGTCGTCGGCGCGCCCATCGGCATCGACCGCGACCAGCTCACCGTCGAGGATCGCCGAGCGCGCCGCGACCCGAACGGCCGTGCCCGCGAGCTCGGGGAGTGCCGCGGTCCGGTCGACTCCGGCCGCATCGACGACCCGCACGCCGCCGCCACCGGGTCGTTCAGCCGGCCCGATCGACACCAGTGCCCGGGCACCGCCCCACCACGGCTCGAACAGGTGCTGCTCGGAGTCGAATGCATCGGGGAGTAGCCGCGCCAGCATCGGTCGCAGGTCAGGGAGATCGGGGAGGCGGTCGGCCGTCGCGTCGAGCGGGAGCAGGAGCTGGTCGGTCATGGTGTGGCTCGATGGTAGACCCGGCGGTCGCGGCTGCAGGCACTGTCGCCGCCGGCAGGGCGTCGCGATGCTACGTGCGGGCAGCCGACCTGCGGCGAAGCAGCCGATCCAGGACTGACGTGTCCACGAGCATCACCATGCCGAGCACGGCCAGACCTGTGCCGGCCACACGCCGCCCTCGCGAACGTGGACCGTCTCGAGGTCGGTGTCGGGCGTGATCGCGCCGCCGCCGGTTCCCAGCACGCAGATGGTTCCCCTCATCGTCGGGTGGATGGAACAGTGGTATCGGTAGGTACCGGCCCGGCTGAACCTCACGGACGCGGACTCGTAGTAGCCGAGCAGCGAGATCGACCAGCCATTGCCGACCGGATCGTGGCTGACATCGTCGTCGTTCACCCAGGTGACCTTGTTACCGGCGTTGATC
The DNA here is from genome assembly GCA_044868045.1 of Candidatus Limnocylindrales bacterium. Classification (GTDB taxonomy): domain Bacteria; phylum Chloroflexota; class Limnocylindria; order Limnocylindrales; family CSP1-4; genus SPCO01. Next base: position 172 of record JBIOWA010000169.1, on the reverse strand, counting down.
GTGACGACGGGCGTCGGTACTCGTTCGCGTACATCGTGACGAACTTGTCGGCGGCGAGCACCGGGCCGGCGAACGCCGACAGGATGAGGGTCAAGGCGCCAACAGCGATCGCGAACATGCGCGCGCTTGCTCATTCCGCCACGGTAGGCCACCGAGGCAAGCCGGCCGACGC
>JBIOWA010000168.1:0-6956 GCA_044868045.1 Candidatus Limnocylindrales bacterium | reverse complement strand
CGCCGACGCTCGGCGGCGCCCTCGCCATCGAGCTGAACGTTCGATCCTCGGGCTGGTCATGTTGGTCGGCATCGCGACCGTCGTCCTGGGGCTTCTACCGGTCGGTGCTGGACGCCTCTCAGCAACGCCATACGAATGGGCGTTGGTATCGATCGGGTTCGTCGTGAGTTTCCTGCATACGATCGCCTGGTCGTATGTGATCGCGGTGGCATTCGGTGGCTGGCTGGCCGGCGACTCGCCGCACCTCGGATGGGGCCTGGCCCTCGTCGCGGGCGCGATCGGTCTTGCGCTTCGAATCGTCAACACGATCTCCATCGTCGTCGCGAATCTGTCCGAGCCGCTCTCGTCCGATCTCTTCCCCGTCGTGGGCGTTGCCGTGACCTTGAGCTGGCTGCTCTGGCTCGTCGCGTTCGCGCTCGGCCTGCCTGCTACGGCCGATCTACCGGAAGTGACGCGGCGAGGTTCCGAAGCAGGTTGAGTCCCTCGTCGACCTGCTCGACCGGCGCGTACGGTCCCGGCATCAGGAAACAGGGTCGACCGGCGAGTGCGACCCCGCGCAACTGACCCCACGACTCCTTCAACGCACGGCCGGCCGTGATCTCGGCCGCGCGCTTGTAGATGAAGACGACGGCACCGGGCCGCCACAGCGCGATCTTCTGCCACAGCGGTCCGACACCCTCGCGCAGATCGGCGTCCGTGGCCGTGTCGCGCGGTGACGGCAGCTTCAGGAGGTCGGTGATCCCGTGGCCGGCGGCGACCAGCGCATCGTCGGCTGCCGCGATATCGGTCCCGCTCGGCAAGATGCCGGTCCGGATCAGCCGCCGCCAGAAGGTCCGGCCGAGCTGGCCCTGGTGGTAGTGACCGGCCTCGACGCTGACCGGCGAGGGGTTGAGCCCGACGAACAGCAGGCCGTCGCGCCGGGGCGGAAGATCGGCGAGGGTCTGCGTATCGACGCCGGCGATCGTGATCGTCGCGCGATGCGGACCGGGCCCGGGGCGACGGGTGAGCGCCTCGAGCTCGTCGGGGGTCACGCCGCGTCGGGCGGGCCGGGGTCGGTCGGGGGCTTCGGCTCGCTGGAGGCGCGTGCCTGGATCTCGGCCTGCGCCTTCGATGCCTCCTCGCGCGCCTCCTTGACGCCGCGCCCGAGCGCCGCCCCGAGCTTGGGGAGCGTCTTCGGTCCGCGCCAGATGACCACGAGGATCAAGATGACGATCAGGATCAGCAGCAGGTCGGGCATGGGCGGATGGTAGTCCGGTCGCGGAGTGGCCGGTATCGTGCGACGCATGTTGTTGGTCTTCGGCCCACGTTCGACCGAGTACGACTTCGGGCCGGCGCACCCATTGACGCCGCGACGGTTCGGGCCGTCGATCGACCTCCTCCGATCGCTCGGCGCCGAGCCAGGGCTCGCGCCCGAGCCCGCGTCAGACGACGAATTGCGCTGGTGCCACTCGCCGGAGTATCTCGAGGTCGTCCGGCGCTTTTCGGCCGACCCCTACGGCTTTCCCGAGGCTGGGATCGGGGAGGGTGGCGATTGCCCGCCCTTCCCGGGCATGCACGAGGCGTCGTCAGCGGTCGCGGGCGGCTCGATCCGCGCGATGGAAGCCATCCGTCGCGGCGACGTCGAGCACGCGTTCCACCCGGGCGGTGGCCTGCATCACGCGATGCGTGCGCGAGCGTCGGGGTTCTGCATCTACAACGACCCGGCGCTCGCGATCGCCCGGGCTCGGCGGGACGGCCTGCGCGTCTTCTACATCGACCTGGACGTCCACCACGGCGACGGCGTCCAGGCATTGTTCTGGGCCGATCCAGGGGTGCTGACCTTCTCCATCCACGAGACCGGGCGGGCCTTGTTTCCCGGGACCGGCGAAGCATGGGAGATCGGGGAGGGGAGGGCGGCGGGGACGTCGGTGAACGTGCCCCTGTCGCCAGGCGTCGGGGAGCGGGCATGGCTTCGCATCCTTCGCGACACGCTGCCGGTGCTGGCCGCCTCGTTCGGTCCTGACCTCATCGTGTCGCAGCACGGCGCCGACTCGCACGCCTGGGATCCCCTGGCGCATCTCAACGTGACGACGACGGCCCACGGCGAGGCGGCCCGACTGGTCGACGAGATCGCCCATCGCCACGCCGGAGGCCGGTGGCTCGCAACCGGCGGTGGTGGTTACGACGCGTACCGGGTCGTGCCGCGGACGTGGGCACTGACCTGGCTGGCCGGGACGCACCGGGAAGTGTCGGCATCGACGCCCGGGGAGTGGCGGGAGCGATGGGCCGGTGAAGCGACACGGTACGGACAAGCGCCGCTGCCCGAGACGTTCGAGGATGCGCCGAATGCCGGGCTCGAGTTCGACGCCTCCCAGGAGGCCGCCGAGCAGCGCTCGCTCGAGGTCGCCGCGCTCGTCCGTCGCGTGCTGGTGCCGCTCTTGCTGCAAGTCGCCGAGAATCGCGGCTGGTTGGATCCCGGGTTGCCCGCCGCGGTGGAGCCCGGTGCTTCGGATCACGTGACGGGATCCCCGGTCATCCTCCCTGACATCGATGCCGATGCCTGGTCCCGCCTGACGCTCGCCCCCAGGGTCGTCCCGCCTGCCGCGACTTCGGATGGGCAGGCGATCGTGCTGGCCGGGCTTCGGGCCGGCGCCAGGGTCGCGGTGGCCGCCGCCGGTCCTCGTGCGGTCGGTGTCGCGATGGTCCTCGACGGCGAACTCCTCACGATCGGCGTCGCGTCGGACCATCGGCACCAGGGCCTGGGTCGGGCCCTGATCGAGGCCGTGGCACCGGAGGTCGCGAGCGCCGCGGTGACCGTCGCCGAGCGCGATCCATTCGATCCGACGCCTGCATCCGAGCGCGCGGCGATCGCCAGAAGGCTCTTGGGATCGGCAGGCCTGAAGATCGAGTCGGCCGACGCGGACGTCCGCTCGATCGACCCTGCGGCCATCGTCGGGCGTCGCCTGTGACGTCGGGTCCGGCGCAGCTGCCGCAGCGCGACCTGGTCGATGTGCGCATCGTTGCAGCGATCGAGCTCGGCGGCTGTGCGATCTGTGCCGTTCGAGCCCGCGCTGAGGCCGCGGCGACCGAGGCGGTCGTCGATGAGCGAGTCATGGACATCGGCTTTCGGGCGGGCCTCGAGCGGTCGTACGCCTTCTGCCGGCGGCACATCGTCGACGTCGTCGCGGCGGAGCGGCGCTCCTCCGGGATCCTCTCGTCCTCGATCCTCTATGGCGCGATCCTGGCGCGGCGCCTGGCAGTCGTTCGCGAGGCGCTCGCGTCGCGCGGGCGCGGCCGGAGCAAGCGGTTGGCCGATGTGCGGGCCCGACCGCCATGCGTGATCTGCGGCGAAGGCGCGGCTGCCGTCGACGTCGCGTCGCAGCGGCTCGTGGACCGGAGCCCCGATCCGGCCTGGGCTGCGGTGATCGGCGAGATCCCGTTCTGCCTCGACGACCTCGTGGCGCTCATGGCCGTCGCCGGCGACTCAATGTCGTTCGCCCCGATCGCCGAGCGTCAGCTCGCGCGCCTCGACGAGCTCGAACGACGCCTCGATGCATACGCCCACAACTCCGCCCCGGAGCGTCGCCACCTCATGACCGACGACCAGCGCCGCGCCGCCGGCGAGGCATCGAGGGCCCTGGGCGGCGACTGACCCGGCCCAGATGCGGGTCGGGCGCCGGCTAGCGACCGAGGGATACACCCCGCGGCGGGCCGGACAGGATGCGAACGGCATCGCCGGTCACGTTCGCCCAGAGGATGCCATCGCCTGGCCACGGCTCAGCACCAGTCGTCAGTGCCGCGTAGACGTCGACAGACTTGGCGGGATAGGCGGCATGGAGCGTTGCTTCGAAGCGACGTGCGATGGCCCGAGTTGCGGTCGTCGATCGCAGGACGAGAAGGCGGGCGATAACGCGATCGCCGTGCGTTCTGCTCCATAGATCGGATGACGGCAGGGACTGCGCCTTGTCCTGCGCCCAGCGAAGCGCCTGTTCGACGCGATCGAGTCGAGTAGCGACTTCGGTGGCGATCATGGATCCACGTCGGAGCGAGTCGAAAACCACGTCGATGAAGCCGCGGGCGGGCTTCAGAACAGGAACCTCGACGACCCTGTCCCACGAGGGGTCGGTGATCCTGAGCAACTCTTCGACGATCCGCGCTTGGTTGCGATCGTAGATCAACGGCCCAGCCGACGGATACGCTCGGACGGAGAGCTCAGCACCGAGCGGAGATGCAAGGGCAACCAGAGTCGCGACGCTCGGCTCGCGCTTGCTCGCGAGGATCTGGCTGAGGAAGCCCGAGTCGACCGCGGCCGCGGCGGCCCAACGTCGAAGCGAAACGCCAGAATCGAGTCTGATCCGGTTCAAGTCGTCGATCGCTCGATGAACGACGCTGCGGGTCCGACGGCCGTTCGCCGTCCGGAGGCTCTTTCTGGTCGGCTGTCCGGTCGATGCCACGGGCGGCATTGAAGCAGGACCCGATCTCTCGCCAATTAGCCGGCCCACAGCGCGCGATGCACGAATGCCCGTGATGCAGATTCAGAGGAAACGGTGGCGCGCAGCCACCGTTCTTGACCCTGGACCCATGGACGAATTGGATCGAGGGCTGCATCGAGCGCCATCGACTCCTGTTGTTGGCTCCTAGCCATCGTTCGCGCTCGAATCGTGGGTTCGAAACCACCGACCGCCGGTTGAAACGCTGATCGATGTCTCCTGGCCAACACTGGAGCGAGAGGCCGGGCCGCGCCGTCCGGCACATCAGGGATAGAACGGATGGTCGAAACCGAGCCGACCACCTATACTCACAGGTCCCGTGGCCACGCTCGTCGCCGATCCGCTCGCGCCGTTCTCGCCGTCGGTGCGCGCCTGGTTCGAGTCCAGTTTCGAAGCGCCCACGGAGGCCCAGACGAGGGGTTGGGAAGCGATCGCCCGCGGCGAGCACACGCTCATCCACGCGCCGACGGGGAGTGGCAAGACCCTGGCCGCCTTCCTCTACGCGCTCGACCGCCTCGCCCGCGACCCGAGCCCGGCCGCGACCCGGGCCGACCCCGGCCACGTCCGCGTCCTCTACATCTCCCCGCTCAAGGCGCTCACCTACGACGTCGAGCGCAACCTGCGCGCCCCGCTGACCGGGATCGGCCTGGCAGCCCAGCGTCTCGGCGGGGAGCCCCCCCGGATCACCGTCGCCAGCCGAACCGGCGACACGCCGAGCGAGGACCGTCGCGAGATCGCCCGTCGGCCGCCCGACATCCTGATCACGACTCCCGAGAGCCTCTACCTCCTGCTCACGAGCCAGGCACGCGAGATCCTCCGTAATGTCGAACACGTCATCGTCGACGAGGTCCACGCGATCGCGGGCACGAAACGCGGGGCTCACCTCGCCCTCAGCCTCGAGCGGCTCGACCACCTGCGCGCCGACGGTACCGAGCAACCGCAACGGATCGGCCTGTCGGCGACGCAACGGCCGCTCGACACGATCGCCCGATTCCTTGGCGGGGTCGGCCCGGATCGCGACGTCACGATCGTCGACGCCGGCGCACGCAAGCCGCTCGAGCTCGAAGTCGTCGTCCCGGTCGATGACATGGCGGCCCTTGGCGAGGTGCTCCCGCAGGAGCAGCAGCCGGGCGGTCCGGCGATCAGCCCGGATCTGCGGACCAGCATCTGGCCCGCCATCCACCCGGCCATCCTCGAGCTGATCAAGTCCCACCGCAGCACGATCGTCTTCACCAACAGCCGTCGGCTCTCCGAGCGCCTCGCCCAGCGACTCAACGAGCTGGCCGGCGAGGACCTCGTACGGGCACATCACGGCAGCATCGCCCGCGAACAGCGCCTCCAGATCGAGGAGGAGCTGAAGGCGGGAAGGCTCCCGGCGCTCGTGGCCACGAGCAGCCTCGAGCTGGGCATCGACATGGGCGCTGTCGACCTCGTCATCCAGGTCGAAAGCCCCACCTCGGTAGCGCGCGGCCTGCAACGGGTCGGCCGTGCCGGACACCAGGTCGGTGCCCCGAGCAAGGGCGTGATCTTCCCGAAGTACCGTGGCGACCTGCTCGAGGTTGCCGTCGTGACGCGCCGGATGCACGAAGGCGAGATCGAAGCGACGAAGATGCCGCGCAACCCGCTCGACGTGCTCGCCCAGCAGCTCGTGGCGATGACCGTGATGGACCGTTGGAACGGCGACGAGCTCTTCCGGACCGTCACGAAGGCTGCGCCGTACGAGACGTTGACCCGTGAGGTGTTCGACGGTGTGCTCGGCATGCTCGCCGGCGCGTACCCCTCGGATGAGTTCGCCGAGCTCAAGCCCAGGCTTGTCTGGGACCGGGTCACCGACACGATCGAGGGCCGCCGCGACGCCCGCGTCGTCGCCGTCACCAGCGGCGGCACGATCCCGGACCGCGGCCTCTTCGGCGTCTTCATGGAGGGCGAGGCCGGCACGCCGGGCCGGCGGGTCGGCGAGCTCGACGAGGAGATGGTCTACGAGCTCCGTGCCGGGATGCATGGCGACGTGATCATCCTCGGCGCAAGCTCCTGGCGGGTCCTGGAGATCGGGCACGATCGGGTGACGGTGAGCCCCGCCCCCGGCGTTCCGGGCAAACTCCCGTTCTGGAAGGGCGACGCCGTCGGCCGCCCGATCGAGCTTGGCCGGGCGCTCGGGGTCTTCGTCGGCGAGCTCGAGGCCGACCTCGCGCGCGGCGCGCGAGGACGCGAGGAGGCCGGCGCGCGACTCCGGGAGCACCACGATCTCGACGATCGCGCAGCCGAGAACCTGCTCGCCTACCTCGAGGACGAGCGCGACTCGACCGGCGCCCTCCCGACCGACAAGCGAATCGTCGTCGAACGGTTCCGCGACGAGCTCGGCGACTGGCGGCTGACGCTGCTGACCCCGTTCGGCGGCCGCGTCCACGCGCCATGGTCGCTCGCCATCGAGGCGCGCCTCCAGGATCGACTCAGCATGGACGTCCAGACGATCTGGTCCGACGACGG
>JBIOWA010000167.1:0-13139 GCA_044868045.1 Candidatus Limnocylindrales bacterium | reverse complement strand
ACGGGCTGCCTCCTCGAACGCACAGCCAGGCTACGTTAGGGCTGGTGGCGGGACCGCAGGATGTCGACGACGGCTCTTGGCGACAGGTCCCGCTCGGCGATGACGACAAGCGCGTGGTAGAGAAGGTCGGCGGTCTCATTGGCGAGTGCGCCGCGCGTCAATGAGCGATCGAGGCCAGCGACCTCGGCCGCGGCGTCGTCCTTTGCGGCGATCAGGACCTCGGTCGCTTCTTCGGCGACCTTTCGCGAGGTAGCGTCCACACCGCCCTCGACGAGGCTCGTCGTGTACGAGCCAGTCGGACGCTCGCGCGCTCGCGAGGCGATGACGGACCAGAGGGTCTCAAGCCACGCCAGGTCCTGGTCGGTCCGTTCTGGGGGAGCCCCGTCAGCATCGAAGCACGAGCGCGTGCCACGGTGGCAAGTCGGTCCGACCGGATCGACCTCAAGCAGGACCGCGTCGCCATCGCAATCGAGGGCAAGCCGTCGAACGCGGAGGATGTTGCCGGAGGTCTCGCCTTTGCGCCAAAGACAATCCCTTGATCGGGAATGGAAGTGGACTTCGCCGGTCGACACCGTCGCCTCGAAGGCCTCCTCGTCCATCCAGCCAATCATGAGGACGCGTTTGTCGGTCGCGTCTTGGACGACCGCAGCAACAAGGCCGCCCTCGGGCCACGTTGGACTCGGAGGCGGTTTCAAGCGGCCATTCCGAAAGCGCGGACCGGCAGCCCCGCGTCGGCCATCGCCCGCTTCACGTCGGCGATCGAGACAAGACGCCGGTGGAAGATCGATGCCGCCAAGACGGCGTCGGCACCACCTTCAACGACGGCCGACACGAGATCGGCCGGTGTGGCGGCCCCGCCGGATGCGATCACGGGCACCGGGACGCGGTCGACGATCGCTCGTAGCAGCGCCGTGTCGTATCCAGATCCCGTCCCATCTCGGTCGATCGAGGTAACGAGAAGTTCACCCGCGCCCAGTTCGACCGAGCGCTGGGCCCAAGCGATCGCGTCGAGTCCTGTGGCGTCGCGTCCGCCTCTGACCAGCACCTCCCAGCCTCCATCGCGCTCGCGATCCCGGACACGCGCGTCGATGGCCACGACGACGGCCTGGCTTCCGAATTGACGCGCACACGCGGTCACGAGCCCCGGGCTTGCGACCGCGGCCGTGTTGAGGGAGACCTTGTCCGCGCCGGCTCGAAGGACGGCCTTCATCTCGTCGACCGTCCGGACGCCGCCGCCGACCGTAAGCGGTATGAAGGCACGCCGAGCCGTTCGCTCGACGATCTCGAGCAGCGTGCCGCGACCCTGCGCGGCGGCGGAGATATCGAGGAAGACGAGCTCGTCGGCACCCTCGCGCGCGTAGCGCTCGGCGAGCTCCGGCGGGTCGCCCTCGTCGATCAGGTCGACGAAGCGAGTTCCCTTGACGACGCGCCCGTTCGCGACGTCCAGACAGGGGATGACGCGGCGCCGCAGCATCAGGCGGGGACCAGGAGAGCAGTGGCATGCGCGTCGACGAAAGCCGCGAAATTGCCGAGGAGGCGCAAGCCATCCGTACCGCTCCGCTCTGGGTGGAACTGGACGCCTAGCAGTTGGTCGCGGGCGATCGCCGAGACGAATCGGCCGCCGTGTTCGGTCGTCGCAAGGACCGCAGGTGCGTAGACGGCGGCAGGCGAACCCGCGTAGGAGTGGACGAAGTAGAAGTCGGCGTCGGGTCTGATGCCATCGAATAGCGGATGGGCACGAGTCCGAACCACCTGGTTCCAGCCGATGTGGGGCAGCGTCGGCGGATCGACCAAGAGAATGGTCCGCCCGGCCAGGACGCCGAGGGTTTCCGCGGAGTCCTCGTCGCTCGCGTCGAACAAGAGCTGCAGACCCAGGCAGATCCCCAGCAAGGGCCGCCCGGCGGCGATCCACTCCAGAATCGGCTCGACCAGCCGCTGGCGGCGCAGACGCTCCATCGCTGGACCCGCGGCACCGACACCCGGCACGATCAGCCCATCGGCCCCGTCGAGGTCACTAGGACGGATAGCGACCTTTGTCGCGACCCCGACTTCGGTGAGGGCTTGGGCGATGCTCACGAGGTTCCCAGCCCCGTAATCGATCACCGCGATCCGGGTCATCCGATGGACTCCTTGGTAGAGGCCACGCCGGCGCGGCGCGGATCCGGCTCGCAAGCGGCTCGCAACGCTCGGCCAAATGCTTTGAACGCGGCCTCGGCCAAGTGATGGTCATTCCGTCCCCTGCCCGAGACATGGAGGGTGGCCCCGGCTGTCCCGGCCAGCGCCTCGAACACGTGCTCGACCATCTGGAGCGGAAGCGCCCCGACCCGCTCGCCTCGGAACGGGAGGCTGATCACCGCGTACGGTCGCCCACCGACATCGACCGCGGCCGTGGCGATCGCCTCGTCCATCGGGACGCTAGCGTCTCCGAAACGCGCGATCCCGGCGCGGTCGGCAAGCGCCTCGCCGACGGCGGCCCCGAGAACCAGCGCGACGTCCTCGACTGTGTGGTGCTCGTCCACGTCGAGGTCGCCGGTGGCGCGCACGTCAAGATCGAATAGCGCGTGGTGCCCGAACGACGTCAAGAGATGGTCGAAGTAGCCGACACCGGTCGAGACTGCGGCGGCACCCGAGCCATCCAGGTCGATCATGATCTCGACGTCGGTCTCGCTGGTCCGACGAGCAACGGTAACCCGGCGGCCCTGTCGTGCACGAACCTCGAGCCTGCCGAGTGGCGTCGTCATCGGCCCATCCCCCGTGTTGTGACGCTGGCCCGGGCGTCCGGGGACGATGAGTCTCGCGCTCGGGCAGTCTCAGAGGTGTCACGGAAGCGCACGTCGATCGCGTTCCGGTGGGCAGTCAGCCCCTCTACGGTCGCCAGCGTGACGACCGTCTCCCGGATCCGCGCCAAGCCGTCGCGTGTGAGCCGCTGGACTTGGAGGTAGTGCCCGTACGTCTCGACAGCTAGCGGGCTGCAGGCCCGGGCCAGTCCACCGGTGGGCAGCACGTGGTTCGCACCCGTCGCATAGTCCCCGGCGGACTCGGGTGCCCAAGGTCCGACGAAGACCGATCCCGCGTGTCGGATCCGCTCGACGATGGGCTCGGGGTCGGCCACATCGACCGACAGGTGCTCGGGCGCGTAGGCGTTGATGAGCTCGATCGCGCGATCGAGGTCAGGTGCCAAGACGATCGCCCCGTAGTCCGCCAGCGAGCGGGCGAGGATGTCACGGCGCCTGAGCGACGGCAGAAGGCTGTCGATCTCGGCCTGGACGGCGTCGGCAAGGGAGCCATCCGTCGTAACCAGGATCGCTGGTGAGTCGGAGCCGTGTTCGGCCTGGGTGACGAGGTCCGCGGCGACGAGGACGGGATCAGCGGTCGCGTCCGCCAGGACCATCCCTTCAGACGGCCCGGCCGGCAGATCGATCGCCACCTCGGCGGCGATCGCGATCTTCGCGGCAGTCACCCAAGCGTTGCCCGGACCAACGATACGATCGACCGGCGCAATGCTGGCGTCCGGTAGCCCGAATGCGAGCGCGCCGACTGCTTGGGCCCCACCCGCGACGACGAACTCCTGGACCCCAAGGAGCCACGCCGCGCCAAGCAGGACCGGATCCACCTGGCCCGATGCGTCGGCGGGGGAGGCAACGACGATCGACCCGACCCCAGCAACCCGTGCCGGAGCAACCGTCATCACGAGCGACGAGGGGTAGGCCGCCGCGCCGCCCGGAACGTAGCACCCGACACGATCGAGCGGTACCCAGCGACGCTCGATCTCAATCCCGTCGGCGGTCGTCGTCCGGCGCGTGACCGGGCGCTGCGTCGCCGCGAAGCGCTCGACATGCTCGATCGCCTGGTCGAGCGCGGCACGCACGACTTGCGGCAGTGCCTCGAATGCTCGGGCGAGCTCGTCGGCCGACAGGACGAGCCGGCCGTCCGGAAGGCCTCCGCCGAATCGCTCGTTCGCGATCCGAACGGCGTCGTCGCCACCGGATCGAACCTCCGAGAGAATCTGTGCTACACCCTCGCGGACCTGGCGGTCGGGGGCAGTTCGCCGCCGCGCCAGACGCTCGAGGTTCTCGGGCGACGGGTTCGTGAGATCGATCTTCGGAAGTCGGACGGACGGCGCGCCAGGGGGATCTGCCAGTCGATTCACGGAACGATCTTTTCGATCGGGAGGACCAGGATCCCGGAGGCCCCGGCGGCCTTGAGTCGCGGGAGCAGGCTCCAAACCTCGTCTGCCCCGACCACTGCATGGATCGCGATCATGCCTTCGTGCGCGAGGGGGATGATCGAGGGGGACTCGAGACCGGGCAGGAGCGTCTCGAGCTCAGCCAGCTTGGAAGCCGGCCCATTCATCATCAGGTACTTGCGTCCACGGGCGGCGATCACCGCGCTCAGCATCGTGTCGATCGCCGCGATCTCGAGGCTGCGCTGGCGGTGGGCCGTCGGGTTCGCAACCAGGATGGCCTCCGATTCGAGCACATCGCCGATCGCCCGGAGGCCATTCATCACGAGCGTGGAACCGGTTGAGACCAGGTCGACGATCCCTTCTGCGAGCCCGAGTCGAGGCGCCACTTCGACCGCCCCCGAAATCGGGATGACGTCGACCGGGATGCGCCGCTCCTCGAAGAACCGACGAGTCGTGTTCGGGTGCGCGGTCGCAACCCGAAGACCGGCAAGGTCCTCCACGGCCCGGTACGGGACGTCGTTCGGCACCGCCGCGGCCAGCCGACACCGACCGTAGCCTAGCGAACGGAGCCGCGGCAGCTCGGCACCGCTCTCGGCGAGGAGGTCTTCACCGGTGACGCCGAGGTCGGCCACGCCGTCGCTGACGAACTCGATGACGTCGTTGGTTCGGACGAACAGCACATCGAGGTCATGGTTTTGAACCCGGGCGACCAGGCTGCGATCGTGCTCCTCGAACACCAGCCCCGCGTCGTGTAACAGCTCGATCGTGGGCTCGACCAACCGGCCCTTGTTCGGGACGGCGAGCCGGAGTCGCTCTCTCATGCCTTGGTCGGGGTGCGCGTTCGCTTCGCACTTTGGAGGCGTTCGAGAGCTTGGCGGTAACCGCCCTCCCCATGCTTCAGCCAGCTGGCGATCCTGGTGATGGTTGCCGTGCTCGTGCCAGTCTCGCGCGAGATCTCGGCATAGTGCTTCCCCTCGTCGAGCAGTCGGACGACGGCCCAGCGCTGCGCGAGATCGTGGATCTCACCGAGGGTGCAGAGGTCGCGAAGGAAGCGGGCCGCCTCGTCGGCGGACTTCAATCGGAGGATCGCCGCGATCAGCTCGTCGGTGTCCTTCGTTTGCCAGTCTTCGGCCACCATGGTTCGACTCCGATGTTGTCGCCGGTCGCGCCGACCATGGCAGCGTATTAGCGTGCTAGCATGCTAGCGTGGAAGGGCGGCAGCCGTCAAGGTTCGAAATCCTGCCTGCGATCGACCTGCTCGATGGTCGTGTCGTGCGACTGCGACAGGGCAACTTCGATCGGTCGGAGGTCTTCAGCGACGACCCGGTGGCCGTCGCGGCGTCCTTTCAGGCGGCCGGAGCTCGCTGGCTGCATGTCGTTGACCTCGATGCCGCACGGTATGGACGAGCCTGTCACACGGACGTAATCGGGCGGATCTTGGACGCGGTCGGGGAAAGCGCAAGGTGCGAGATCGCGGGCGGGCTGCGTACCGAGGAGACGGTCGGGACTGTCCTCGAGGCCGGTGCTCGGCGGGCCGTGCTCGGGACGGCCGCACTCCAGGATCCAACCTTGGCAGCCCGACTGGTCGGGCGCTATGGCACTGCTCGCATTGCCGTAGCGATTGACGTGCGGGACGGACTCGCGCTCGGCGACGCTTGGCGATCAGGGGGACGCGGTCCGACCGTGGAGGTAGCCGTGGGGCGGCTCGTCGATTCCGGCGTAACTGTCTTCGAGACGACGGCGATTGATCGCGACGGGATTCTGGCGGGACCCGACCTGGACTTGCTCGAATCGGTAGTCGCGTTCGGCTGCGAGGTGGTCGCATCTGGCGGGATTCGCTCGATCGCCGATCTGCTCGCTGTGCGGGCGATCGGATGTTCGGGGGCGATTGTTGGCAGGGCGCTCTACGACGGCTCGGTTGACCTGGCCGAAGCCTTGGTTGCGGTCGGCTGACTGGGCGTCCGTTTTCGGACGAACCAGTCGCCCGTTCGACGCGCGCGCGCTTCTTCGAATCGGTCGACGGCCACACTCCCGCTCGGGAGGTGTCCGAGCGTGCCGTCAGGCTCCGGTTGCCACAACGGTGAGGGGGCAGAGGTCACACGATCACCGGTCCGGACTGTGGTGGTACGGATAGGTGGGTTGTGCGATGGGATTGATTCTCTAGGCTTCCGCCATCGCTCGCCGCCAAGAGATTCGTTGCATGTCGCGATCGCGCCATAGGGCCGCGTCCACGTGAGGACTCCCGACTCGTCCACCGGGGGGCTGCCTCGCACGGTTTCGCGCGCGCCGCGCACCCTCTCGCGAGCGGCGATCGGTTCGTTTGCCGGTCTACCAGGCACACCCCTGGAGCAGCATCCTGACCCCGGAGAGGCGCGTCTCGATGCGACCGCCTCGCCGGTCCACCCGATCCTTGGCAAGAGCCGCTTCGACGACCTGGTCAGCTCGCTCGACGCGATCGTGTGGGAGGCCGACGGCGACGACTATCGAATGACCTTCGTCTCGCCGCGATCGCTGGATATCGCCGGATACCCGCCGGAGCTGTGGCTGAACGAGCCTGAGTTCTGGGAGCGTCACCTCCATCCGGACGATCGCGAACGCGCGATCGCCGTAACGGACGCGGCGATCAAGGCCTTGAACAGCATCCGCATCGAATATCGCTTCCGCATCGCGAGCGGGGAGTACCGCTGGTTCTCGGACGTGATCCGCGTCATTCGCAAATCGGATGGGTCCGGTCACCGGTTGGTCGGGGTGATGATCGATATCACCGACCAGAAGCGGATCGAGGAAACGCTCGCGTACCGAGCGACGCACGACACGTTGACCGGGCTCCTGAACCGGGAACAGCTCGATATCGAACTCGCTCGGGTCTACCAGCTGCCGGACCCGTGGGCATTGCTGTTCCTCGACCTCAATGGCTTCAAGGACGTCAACGACGCCCTCGGCCACTCGATCGGGGACGAGGTCCTCCGAATCGTGGCCAAGCGACTCTCGGCCGCGACTCGTCCGAACGACATCGTGGCGCGTTTCGGTGGCGACGAGTTCTGCGTGCTGGCGGCCGTCGCGGAGCGAGACACCGCCGTGACGATCGCCCACCGACTCCGCGACGCCGTCCATGGTGCTGCCACCGTGGGCGGACGCACGCTGCGGCTGACGGTCACGGTCGGCATCGCCCTCGTGGCGCCGGTCGGTTCGCCCGAGACGCTGCTGCGTCAGGCGGACACCGCGATGTACAGCGCGAAGAGCCTAGAAGAGGGTGTTGCCGTCTACGAGCCCTGGATGCGGAAAGCGGCACTCCTCCGCCTCAACGACGCGGTGGAGGAGGCCACGCCCTCGTAGTCGCCGCCGGAGGAGGCGGATCGGCGAGCCGCGTCGCCGGATCGCGGAGAGCCAGGCTGGCTGCGTGACGGACCCAACGGGGCGGGAGGATACTCCGACGACGGAGGCGATCTGGATGAACCCACCTCGCAGACGCGTTCAGGTACTTCGAACGCCCAGATCGGCGGCCGCCGCGACACTGGTGCCCGTCCTTATCGCGTTGTCTGGCTGCATATCGGCGCCCGTGGCCTCGACCCCAACCTCGACCTCGACCCAGCCGAGTCAGGCTCCGTATCCCTCGCCCTCAGTGACGAGTCCATCGAACGCCGCCGTCAGCCCGTCGCCGTCGAAGACGGTCACCACGCTGGCGTCCGGGGCGACCTTGCCGACCTGCGAGCCCGGAAAGCCCAAGGCTTCCGCCACCGTCACCTTCGTGGCCGAGGGTCACGCATGGGCGCTCAGCCCCAGCGTCGCCGACCTCACCTGCCTGTTCGCAGTCGACGACCCGGGACCCTTCACGTGGGGTCCGCTCGGCGATCGGGTTCTCCTGGGCGGGTTCGAGGTGAGGGGCGTGGCCGGCGGACCCAGCCTTGCGGCGAGCGACCAGTCGTACGAAGCGATCACCTGGAGCCGGCCGACCGGGAAGTCGATCGTGTTCGCGCCGTCCGCGGACACGAGGCTCAGGAAGGCCCACCTCGACGGGACCAGAACGCAGGACGTCACGCCGATCCCGTCGTCGGCGTACCTCAGCGTCGCGTACCACCCGTCCGGCGAGGCCTTCGCCTTCGCCGCCGAGCGAGACGGTGCTCAGTCGATCTGGATGTCATCGAACACCGGGAAGAAGCCCGGTCGGCTCGTGTTCTCGGAGGCGGGCACGAAGTTTGACGCGATCGCGTTCGAGGTCGATGGGAAGCATCTGCTCTACGGAGCACTGCACGCGGACAACCACGCAGAGGTCCATCGCATCGACGTGACCGACGCGTCAAAGGCGCCGGTCCTCTGGGAGGGGCCGGTCGGGCAAACGATCCTGGATCTCCAACCTGGCCTCACGAGCGGCACGTTCGCCTGGACGACCGGGACCGCGTCCTGCGAAGGCACCGTCGCGATGGCGCAGACGCCGCGCGGGACGGTCCGCGCCCTCCCCGATGCCACCGCGCCGACTCGGGCCGTTGGTTGGCTCAGTGCCACGCAGCTTCTCGTCTCGTCAGGCGCATGTGCTCAGCCCCTGGATCTCTTTGCCGTTGACGTCGTCGCCGGCTCGATCGCGCCGCTCGTGTCCGGAGTATCGGTCGCGGCGGTGCGGACCCCAGTCCCGACGCCGCCGGCTCCGCTGCCGAAGGCAGCCGCAACCGAGGGGAGCGGCTTCGGTTGATGATCGCGAAGGGCAGCCGGTCGGCTGCCATCTCATCAGTGGGCGCTGAACGTCAGCGCTCGAGGAGTCCGGCTCCAGTGGCGGCGGTCACGGCCAGCATCGTGGCCGCTCGACCGCTTCTGGCCGGATAGTCCCGCTCGATCGCCAGTCGCAACCGCTCGACCGCGTCCGGGCGCACGAGGTTGACCGTGCAGCCGCCGAAGCCCGCGCCGGTCAGCCGGGCGGCGATGACGCCATCGACTCCTGTCGCGATCCCAACGAGTCCATCGAGCTCAGGCGAGCTGACCTCGAATAGGTCGCGCAGCGAGGCGTGGCTCTCCGCGAACAGCCGACCGACCGTCCCGAGATCCTGGGCGTCGAACGCCTCGACGGCATCGAGAACGCGCTGATTCTCGGCGACCACGTGCCGCGCACGGCGGGCGACGACGGGGTCGAGGCGGTCCTTGTGTGCGTCGAAGAACGTCGGCGACACGTCTCGGAGTGACCGCATGGACGGGTCGACGGCACGCAGCGCGGCGACGGCGGCATCGCATTGTGCTCGCCGTTCGTTATAGGCCGACGCGCCGAGTCGTCGGCGTGACCCGCTGTCGATCACGACCACGGCGACATCGTCCGGCAGCGGAACCGGTCGCCAATCGAGTGACCGGCAGTCGAGGAACAGTGCCGAACCGCGCACGCCGCACGCCGCTGAGAACTGGTCCATGAGCCCAGACTGGACGCCAACGTAATCGTTCTCGGCGCGCTGGCAGAGGCGCGCGAGCTCCAGTCGGTCGAGCTCGCCCGCGGCGTCGCCGAGCAACGCCCATGCGGCGGCCAGCTCGAGGGCGGCGCTCGACGACAGCCCAGCGCCCGACGGGAGGGTCGTCGCGATCACGCCGCGCATGCCGCTCGTCGAGTGGCCGGCAGCGGTGAGCGCCCAGGCGACGCCGGCGACATAGTCGAGCCAGGAGCCGTCGGGCCGTCGGTCGGTATCGAGGTCGAACGATCGGCGCTCGCCGGCGTCGAGCCGGGTGAGGTCGACCAGTCGGTCGTCCGTCGCGATCGCCGCGATCCGGATCTCGCGGTCGATGGCCGCCGGGAGGACGTAGCCAAGGTTGTAGTCGGTGTGCTCGCCGATGAGGTTGACGCGCCCCGGCGAACGGATGACACGGATCGCCGCGCGATCGTCCTCGGCCTCTGGATATCGATCGCGGAGGGCGGCGATGAGGGCGTCGGGCTCGAATGGCTGGGTCACGTCGTCAAGCCTAGGCCGCCGTATGCTCGTGGCGATGGTCGATCAGCGCGATATCACGTCGGAGGGCGCGGCGGCGCACCTTCGGCGGGTGTCGGCGACGCAGTAGGCGAGCGCAGACCGGTAGGAGGAGGAGGTCACCGATGACCAGCCAGCCAGCGATCACCCGCTTCGTGCCAACCCCGGAAGAGTTCGCGTGGACGTTCGGCGGCTGCGAGCCGATCATGCGCGTCCGCCCGGGCGACGTCCTGGACCTGTTCACGGAGGACGCCTTCGGCGGCAAAATCCGCTCGAGTAGCGACCTGCCCAGCACCTCGATCGAATACCCGTTCATCAACCCGCAGACCGGGCCGTTCTTCGTCGAGGGCGCGGAGCCCGGCGACACACTCGCGATCCACCTCATCGACGTCCTGCCGGCGCGCGATTGGGCGGTTTCGACCACAGTTCCCTTGTTCGGCTCGCTGACCGGGACCAAGTTCACGCCCACCCTGCAACCGGCGCTACCCGAGAAGACATGGGTCTACGCGGTCGACAAGCCAGCCGGTCGGGTCATCTACCGTGCCCTCGACTCCGACTACTCCGTGGCGCTCCCGCTCCAACCGTTCCTCGGCACGGTAGGTGTCGCGCCGGCGGCCGGCGAGGCGCGCAATGTCCTGGTGCCCGAGGCATTCGGCGGAAACATGGACACCCCGGAGGCGCGAGCGGGGACCACGATCTACCTCGGCGTCAACGTCCCGGGCGCGTTGTTCTCGATCGGTGATGGTCACTACACGATGGGCGAGGGCGAGGTCTGCGGGGTGGCCGTGGAGGGCGCCATGAACACGCTGCTCACGGTGGACGTGATCAAGGGCACGTACTGTGACTGGCCACGCCTCGAGGGCGACGAGTCGATCATGGTCGCGGGCTCGTACCGCCCACTCGAGGATGCCTTCCGGATCGCCCACACCCAGCTCATCGGCTGGATCTCCAGCGCCTCCGGTCTATCGCTGATGGACACGTACCAGCTCGTCACCCAGGGATCGCGGTCGCCGATCGCCAACGTGGTGGACGCGAACTACACGATCGTGGCCAAGATGCCCAAGGCCTACCTGCCGCGGGACGTCGCGTGGATGGGCGGGATGCACGAACGGCTTCGACAGATGGGCGGGGCGGTGCGGCTGGGCTAGAAGCGAAACAAACCTGGCCGTCGGCACTCCGGACCGTTAATATGTAGACCGGTCTAGACCGGCCGACGATGCCCGATGCCGGCCACCGACTGCGAGGGTGGGACTGCAACGGATGACCCACGAGGCCGAGCGCGCCGCACATATCCCGATCCATCGCCAGATCGCTGATCGCCTCGCCCAAGCGATCGCGGGTGGCGACTACCCGCCGGGCAGCCGGCTGCCGTCGGAGGCCCGCCTGTTCCGTGAGTTTGGCGTCAGCCGCGGCACGGTCCGCCAGGCGCTCGCGACGCTGAACAGCCGCGGCCTGACCGAAGCCGTGCCGTCGCGCGGCACGTTCGTCCGACGTGTTGCTCCGGTCAAGATCGAGTCTCGGCGGCGGGTCGTTGGCGTGGTCGTCCCGTCGGTTGCGATGCCGTACGTCCCGGCGGTCCTGGCCGGAATCGAGGACGGCCTGCACGCCCACGGCTACAGCATGCTGGCCGGTAGCAACGGCTCCAGCCGCGAGCAACAGGCGGGTCGGGTCAAGCGGATCGTCGACGAGGGTGTGAGTGGCCTGATCGTCTATCCGATCGACTACGAGCCCGACCCGGAGCTTTTCGCCAGGCTCTCGGCAGGCGGCCTTCCGATCGTGCTCATCGACCGGCATCTGATCGGCTATACGTTCGATGCCGTGCTCGCGGACAACGTGGGCGGTGCGTTCAGCGCCGTGACCCACCTCATCGGACAGGGGCATCGGCGGATCGCCTTCGTCTCCACCGACAACGTCACCACGACCTCCGTCGCGGAGCGGCTTCAGGGATACCAGCAGGCGTTGGCGGCGGCCGGCATCGCCGGGGATCCGAGCCTGCTCTTCACGCGCCTGCGACTGGGCAAGAGCTGGGGAGAGGATTACCGGGTCGCAAATCGGGATAACGTGGGGCGGATCCGCCGCTTCCTGGCTCGCTCGGACGCCACGGCAGTGTTCGCGTTGCACGATCACCTCGCGCTCGAGGTCCTGGAGGCTGCCCGGGAGCTCGGCCGCCGCGTGCCGGGCGAACTCGCTGTCGCCGGGTTCGACGACGATCCCCTGGCGGGCGCCCTGTCCACCCCGCTGACGACCGTCGTTCAACCGCGCGAGCGGATCGGCCGGGTCGCGGCGGAGATCATGCTCGACCGGATCGGTGGCAGGCGCACCGAGCTGGCCCGGATCGTGCTGCCGACGAAGCTCGTCATTCGTGCCTCCAGCGTGGCCGGCGCGCCGCTCGAGGCGGTGCCCGCCTGACGGCTCGGACTCCTTGACTGGGGACCGCGGCATTGCCAAGATGGACGTCCTGCGGTTCAGTCCGGTCTAGACCGCCTACCGTGGGCGGTGGTCGACGGCGCCGCAAGGAGGAGGTCAGCCCTTGGTCGTCGTACCGGGCCCTCGCCACTTTCCTGATGCGAGCGAGCCTCGCTGATATGCAGGCGCACGGACGAAACCAGCGGATGCAATCGCCCCGCAAGGTCTCGGTTCCGAGAATCCGGGCTGCAGGAGGCCAACTCGCGATATCACCGAGCGTCCCCCGCGCTTTCGACGCGTCCGAGGTACGACGCCACCGACCATCGTGGCCGACGGCGGCTCATGCTCCCTCGTCGCGCCGACCGGCGGACTGATGGAGGAGGAGACATGAGTGGGTCATTCAGGCGATCCCCCTTTGTATTGTCGGTCGCGATCGTCCTAGTCGTGGGGGCGTGCGGTGGCGGCGGTGCGAGCCCTGCCGCCAGCGGCAGCGTGGCGCCGCCTGCCGCCAGCGAATCGGCCGCGGCGAGCGGTCCCGCGGAGTCGGCCGTGACCGGGGCCAGTTGCCAGTCCGGCGCCGCCGAAGTCAAGTTCTGGACGAGTCACGTGCC
>JBIOWA010000166.1:0-9993 GCA_044868045.1 Candidatus Limnocylindrales bacterium | reverse complement strand
TCCGGGACCTTGTCCGCGGCGAGCGGGTACCGAAGTGGGCCTAAAGCCACTTAGCGTTTACGCCGTGGTTCCCACGCTCCCGCTCAGAGATTTTGCTGACGCCCTCTTTCGCGACCTTGGTGTCGATGCCCTGCGAAAAGTCCTTGAACTGGGCCTCGAGGAAGGGGTCCTGCTTCGACTCGACGGCGGGCATGCCTCCGTAGAGCGTCAGCAGATCCTCGTTGCCCAGCAGGTAGAGCAGCACCTGGAACGCTTCATCCGGGTGCTTGCTGGACTTCAAGATGCGCCACGTGTCGGCGTTGAAGGCGGCCGTCGTCTTGCCCTTGTAGGCCGGCGTCGCCGCCATGTTCCAGTCCTTGCCGGCATCGTCGATGCAGTAGGTCGACCAGAGGTAGTTGGTGCTCATCGCGACCTTGCCCGCACAGAAGGGATAGCCGGCCGGGTTGATGTCCGTGGTCTCGAAGATGGGACCGGTCATGCTGAAGTGGTCGGTCCAGATGCCGTTGTAGAAGTGCTTCCAGGCAGCGACCCATGGTTCCGGCATCTGGGCGGTCTTGCCGTCCGAGGACAGGAACGAGCCTGCACCGAAGTAGGCCCCGGTCTGGCGGAGATCGTCGCGCTGCGGCTCGAAGCCCCATTGCGCGATCTTCGTGGGATCGAATGCCGCCTCGGTGGCGTCGGCGCCGTTCTGGTCGACGGTCAGGATCTTGGCGATCTCGCGAACGGTGTCGTAATCCCACGGTTTGGTCGAGCCGTCGGGCATCTTGTAATCGCTGTTCCACTCGTGCGGCGGCTCGTTGAGCCCCGCTTCCTTGAACATGTCCGCCTTGTAGAAGAGGACCGACGGGTAGATCGCGTACGGGATGCCGACCTGTCCCTCACCACCGGCGTTGTACAGGTCGACGGTGGACTCCGGGAACTGGGTCATGTCGAACTTGTTCTTCTCAATGAGCGGCTGGAGGTCGAGCCACTGCCCGTGAAACGCCTCGGCTCCGCCGATCCCCAACGGCCCGACGATATCGGGCCCGTTGTTGGCTCCGAGCTGGACCGCGAGCGCGTCGCGTGCGGCCTGGTAGATGAAGCCCTCGAACTGCAGGTGGATGCCCGGGTGCGAAGCATTGAAGTCCTCGGCGACCTTCAACTCGACTTCGACCTGCTCCGGCGCGTCACCCGTCCCCAGGCAGCAATACCAGCGGATCACGACGTCGCCGGGCTTCGCCTCGGATCCGGTGACCGGCAGCGGGGTCGGCGCCGCCGAGGCCGACGGCTCACCCGACTCGGCCGGCGTGGACGCGGCCGCGGATGCGGATGGCGCCGTGCTCGCCGTGGGCGTCGAACACGCGCCGAATACCAGCCCCAGGATGGACAACAGGACGGCGATGCGTCCTAGCTCTCGATGCATGCGCACCCTCCTCTGTGACTTCGATGCCTTGATGGTCTTGATGTCATCTCGATGCTGTGGATGTCACCCCGGCAGTCGCCCTCCTCCTGCTGCAGCCACCGCCTCGACCGCACCGGACCAGGCCGGTCGGTCGACCATTCGTTCGACGTAGTACCGCGACCGATCGCCGCGCACGAACGTCCGGCCGAACTCGACCGGAGTCCCGTCCGCCGCGAACGCGACGCCTTCGATCAGCAACGCCGGAGCGCCGCGTCGTTGCCCGAGGAGGCGGGCTTCTCGAGCCCGGAGGAGGACGGGCTCGAGAGCCTCGCGAGCGCGTACGACCTGGGTCGCGTAGCGCGTGAAGAGCAGGTCGTAGAGCGACTGGTGCTCGAGGTCGCTCGCCAGCAACCCGGGGAACCGTTCAGCCGGCAGGTGGACCTGTTCGAGCAGGTATGGCTCGCCCGAGGCCAGGCGGAGACGCTCGAGATAGACCGTCGGCGAACCAGGCTTCATGGCGAGCGACGACGCAACTGTCGTGGATGCGGCCTCGGGTCGCGACGAGACCACTCGCGTCTCCGGGTCCAGGCCACGTTGACGCATCTCCTCGGCGAAGCTGGCTCGCCCGGCGATGTCGCGATCGAGTCGAGGCCGCAGCACGAACGTGCCCCGCCCGCGGGTTCGCTCGATGCGGCCCTCGCGCACCAATTCGTCGAGGGCGCGACGGACCGTGATCAGACTGCAGCCGTAGTGGGCGGCGAGCTCGCGTTCGGTGGGCAGCTGTCGACCGGGCTGCCAGCGCCCGGAATCGAGCGACTCGAGCAGGTCGAGATAGACCTGATGATGCAGCGGGATCGGGCCGAGCTCGAGACGAAGGCGGGTCATCCGGGGCGGCTGCTCCTGGATCCGACGGACGCTCTGATGGTCCCTGGCGGGGTCTTGCGCGAGGCGCGATTACTGATAACGTTATAAGCAATCGTGTCAAGACCCCGGAGGTAGGATGGGGACCAAGGTCACCGTCGTAGGTGCCGGCAGCACGTACACGCCGGAGCTCGTCGAGGGCTTTGCCCGTCGCTCCGAGCGCCTGCCCGTCGATGAGCTGGTCCTCCTCGATATCGACGTCGAACGGCTCGAGATCGTCGGGGGGCTCGCCCGGCGCATGCTGGACCGCCTGGGCTGGCCCGGTCGACTGACGCTCACCGGCGATCGCGACGCGGCCATCGACGGCGCGGACTTCGTGCTGCTCCAGCTGCGAGTAGGCGGCCAAGCGGCACGTCTCGTCGACGAGACGCTCCCCCTACGGTTCGGGGTGATCGGCCAGGAGACGACCGGAGCGGGCGGATTCGCCAAGGCGCTGCGCACCGTGCCGGTGGTCCTCGAGCTCGCCGAGCTGACGTCCCGCCGGGCCGCGAAGGACGCCTGGATCGTCGACTTCACGAACCCGGTCGGCATCGTGACGCAGGCGTTACTCGACGACGGCCATCGGGCGCTCGGGCTCTGCAATGTGGCGATCACCTTGCAGCGGCGGATCGCCGCCAGGTTCGGGGTGGAACCCGAGCGCGTCCAGCTCGAGCACGTGGGGCTGAACCACCTGACCTGGGAACGTGCGGTCCTCGTGGACGGCGAGGACCGCCTGCGCGACCTGCTCGACGAGGACGCCGCGGAGCTCGCCGACGAGCTGCGCTTGCCCGTCGACATGCTTCGCTGGGTCCAAGCGATCCCGTCGTACTACCTGCGCTACTACTACCTGACCCGGACGGTGCTCGATGAGCAGCAGGACGGCCACACGCGGGCCCGGGACGTCATGGACATCGAGGCCCGGCTGCTCGAGATGTATCGCGACCCCAACCTGGCGGAGAAGCCCGAGTTGCTCGATCACCGCGGCGGCGCGTTCTATAGCGAGGCGGCCGCGCAGCTCATCGCATCGCTGTACGACGGTGCCGGCGACACGCAGGTCGTCGACGTTCGCAACGGCGGCGCGATCCCCGATCTGCCGGACGATGCGGTCGTCGAGATCCCGGCCGTGATCGATCGGGACGGGGCGCATCCGATCAAGCTCGCCCCGCTGGCTCCCGAGCAGCGCGGCCTCGTCCAGGCGGTCAAGGCCTACGAGGAGCTGACCATCAAGGCGGCACGGACCGGCGATCGCACCACGGCCCTGCGAGCGTTGGCCACGAACCCGCTGGTGGGGGCCGAGGTGGCCGCGCCGCTGCTCGATGCGATCCTCGAGTCCGACGCGGCCCACCTGCCGCGCTTCGCGAGGCACTGACCTCCGAACTCCGGCCGGAGCGGTGGGCACGGGAGGCGCGGGCGCGGCGACACATCGCGAGGCGCGCGTCACGCTCGCGGCTGCCGCTGCGTCCCCGTCATCGCCCGTCTTGCGCCATGCTTGGCGGCGACATCGACCTTCCGCATCCCGGAGACGCGCGTGTCAGCGAGCTATCGATCACAGGCCTACCAGGTCCGCGGCCCCATCGAACCCCGTCGCACCACGGCCGGCTGGCTGGCCGTCATCGTGTTCGCGTTCCTGGCCGGCATCGGGCTCATCGGCGCGTTCGCGGTCATCAGCGTGTTCGCGGCGCTCTCGTCGAACCTGCCGGATCCGGTCAAGGGGCTGAGCGACCTCCGGCTCCCGGAAGAGACGGTGATCTTGGACCGTACCGGCAAGACCGAGCTGGCGCGCTTCGGCGAGTTCAAGCGCGAGGTCGTCACCTTCGATGAGATCCCGCCGCTCGTGCTCGATGCGACGACCGCGATCGAGGACAAGACGTTCTGGGAGAACGCGGGCTTCGATCCGGTCGCGATCTTCGCGGCCGGTCTCGACTCGTTGCGCGGCAACAGTCGGGGTGCCTCCACGATCACCCAGCAGCTGGTCCGGGCGCGGCTGCTCGATCCGGAGCTCGTCCAGGACCCCGATCGGACGGTCGAGCGCAAGCTCAAGGAGATCCTGCAGTCGATCCGGCTGACGCAAGCCTTCCCGGATGAGGACGGCAAGAAGCAGATCATCACCGCGTATCTCAACCTGAACTACTACGGCAACCAGACCTACGGCGTGAAGGCGGCGGCTCGCGGCTACTTCGGGAAGGCGCTCGCGGACCTGACGCCGGGTGAGGCGGCCATCATCGCCGCCCTTCCCCAGTCGCCGTCCAACTACGACCTCGTGCGCAACGCCGTCGAGCATTGCGACGAGACGCCGCCCGAGGGCGACCCCTGCCCCGCGGCCGCGAGCCACCTGATCGTCCCGCCGGACACGAAAATCACTCGACGGCGCGACGCCGTGCTGACGCTGCTCGCCGAAGGCCGAACACCTCTGTCCGGCCATGAGTACTCGGCGGCGGACTTCGAGGCCGAAGAGGGCAAGGAGCTCGAGCTCGTTCGCCAGGCGACCCCACGCTGGCTCGCGCCGCATTTCGTGTGGGCAGTTCGCGACGAGCTCTCGCTGCGCCTGTGCGGCGCCGGCACGTCGACCTGCGAACAACTCGACGCTGGAGGCTTGCGCGTCACGACGACCCTGGACCTCGCGCTCCAGAGGATCGCCGAGAAGTGGGTCAAGGTCGCGACAATCGTCCCGCACCGGTCGAACCCTGCCCGCGCGGCGAGGGCGCTCGGCTTCGACCGATACCAGCGGTGGATGCAGAATCTCGAGAACAAGAACGTCCGCAACGGGGCGCTCGTGGCCCTTGACTACCAGACGGGCGAATTGATCGCCTACGTCGGCTCGGCCGAGTACTACGCAAGCCAGAGCCGTCCCGAATTCCAGCCTCAGTACGACGTCGTCGGCCAGGGATTCCGCCAGCCGGGCTCGGCGTTCAAGCCGTTCAACTACGCCGTGGGCATCGACGAGCACACCCTCACCGCCGGCGACATGCTGATGGACGTCGGCACCGACTTCGGCGGGGGCTACTCGCCGACAGACGCCGACAATCTCGAGCGCGGCCCGGTCCGCGTGCGCACAGCCCTGCAGTTCTCGCTGAACATCCCTGCGGTTAGGGCGATGGCCCTGAACCAGCCGGACCACGTGTTCGCGCGAGTCAAGGACTTCGGGATGACGTTCCAGGGCGACACGACGGACGCCGGCCTGGCGCTGGCGCTGGGCGTCGCCGAGACCCGGCCGATCGACCTCGTCACCGCCTATGGCACGCTGGCTAATGGTGGCCAGCGGCCTGAGCGCAGGTCGATCATCAGCGTGACGGATCGCGCCGGGACCGAGCTCCTCAAGCCCGAGGAGAAGCAGCCGGTGCAGGTCGTCACGCCGGAGGCCGCCTGGATCGTGACCGATATCCTCAGAGGGAACACGGTCCGCAGCGTCAACCCGTTCTGGGGCAGGTTCCCGATCATCGGTCCGGAGGAAGCGCTGCGACCCGCGACGCTCAAGACGGGGACCAACAACGACGCGAAGGACCTCAACGCGTACGGCTACATCGCGCCGCCGACGGACGAGGGGCGGGCGGCGGGTGCGTATGCCCTGGCCGCCGGGGCATGGAATGGCAACAGCGATAACACGCCTGTGTCCACACCTGCCCGCCCGGTGTTCTCGATCGACGTGTCGACCTTCGTGTGGCAGGGCTTCATGCAGGAAGCATCGAGGAAGTGGCCGATCACCCGCTTCGAGCGGCCCGCCGACGGGCTGACCCGGGTCAAGATCGACGCCTTCACCGGCATGCTGCCGGCGAGCGGCAGCGAAACCGTCGACGAGTGGTTCATCACCGGCACGCAGCCGAAGGCCGCGCTGCCCAAGGAGATCTGCGGCGCCGCGGCCCTCGAGTCGACTCACGAGCGCAAGTTCTCGAACTGGATGGCGGCCGACGAGGATTGGATCCGCCGCGCGCAACGTGGTCCCGGCAGGGTCGGCGGCCCCGACCGGACGCGGACGGCCTACTTCTACAACGGCCAGTTCATGCCCTACGGAAGGTCGTGGGGCCCGTTCGTCACCGGCCAGGGCTGCGGTTCGCCGAGCCCGTCGCCGAGCTGCATCCCGCTCCCGACCCCGGATGCGAACGGGGTGATCCCGTCGTTCAAGATCCCGTCGCCATCGGGGTCGGAGGTCGCGGCCGTCCCCTGCCCGCCACCGTCCGTCGAGCCGTCGCCGAGCATGAGCGTCGAACCGAGCGTCGAGATCACGCCGACACCGCAACCGACCCCTGAGCCGACACCGCAACCGACCCCTGAGCCGACTCCCCAACCGTCCGAGCCGCCGCCGCCGGCAGAAGCGTCGCCCCAGGCTCCGGGGCCACCGGCCGCGTCCGGCATTCCCTGACGACAGCGAGGGCGTCACGAGCCCGTCACGTACGGGTCGCAGGATGAGCGGGTGAAAGCGAGTTCCTCGACATACGCCGCGCTGGCCGGCCTGGCCGCCGCAGGGCTCGGGCTGGGCGTGGCCGAGGCGCTCGCCGGGATCCTGCCGGGGGCAACGTCGCTGATCGACGCAGTCGGCCAGGTCGTCATCGACACGCAGCCGCCAGGCGCCAAGGACTTCGTGGTCGCGTTGTTCGGCACAAACGACAAGATCGCGCTGGAGATCGTCATCACGATCGCGGCCCTCGCGCTCGGGGCGCTCTTCGGCACCCTGGCGGCGCGTCGCTTCGCCGCCGGCGCGGTCGGGTTCGGGGTCTTCGGCGTCCTCGGGTTCGTGGCCGGCATCGGTCAGCAAGCATCGATGCCGGCGATGGTCGCGATCCAGGCCGCGGTCGCGACGGGCGTCGCCATCCAGGCCGTGTCCTGGCTGCTCGGCTGGCTGGGGGTTGCCGGACAACCGTCTCCACCCGCGATCCCCGATCCCGCCCGCCGCTCCTTCCTCCTGCGAACGGGCGCCGTCGGGATCGGGGCGCTCGCGGCCGGGGCATTCGGCCGGAGCGTGATCGAGAGCGGCCGCAGCTCCCCGGCCCCCTCGACGCCGCTGCCGGCTCCGGCCGAGACGGTGGCGCCGCTGCCCGCCGAGGCCGACCTGTCGCCGACCGTCGAGGGGCTGACGCCGATCGCGGTGCCCAACGACGTCTTCTACCGGATCGACACCTCTCTGCTCGTGCCGTCGCTCGACACCGCCACGTGGCAGCTCCGCATCCACGGCCTCGTCGAGCGCGAGACGACCCTCGACTGGGATCAGCTGATCTCGATGCCCCAGTTCGAGCAGTACGTGACGATCGCCTGCGTCAGCAACGAGGTCGGCGGGCATCTGGTCGGGAACGCGAAGTGGACCGGCGTGCCGTTGCGTGACGTGCTCGAGATCGCCGGACCGATGTCGACGGCAACCCAACTCGTCGGTCGATCGGGCGATGGCTGGACGGCGGGTATGCCGATGGACTGGGTCATGGATCCCGCACGCGAGCCGATGATCGCGGTGCAGATGAACGACGTGCCGCTGCCTCGAGCCCACGGCTACCCGGCCCGGCTCATCGTCCCAGGCCTATATGGCTACGTGTCGGCGACCAAGTGGCTCACGGAGCTCGAGCTGACGACCTGGGAAGCTTTCGACGCCTACTGGGTGCCGCTCGGCTGGTCGAAAAAGGGGCCGATCCTCACGCAGTCGCGGATCGACACGCCGCGTGGGTACGGGTCGGTCGCCGCGGGAAGAGTTCCGATCGCCGGCGTAGCCTGGGCACCCGATCGCGGCATCACCAAGGTCGAGGTCGGGATCGACGGTTCCTGGTCCGAGGCGAAGCTGTCCGCCCCGATCTCGAAGGCCACCTGGGTGCAATGGCTGCTCGAGTGGGAGGCTACCCCGGGTCAGCACACGATCTCGGTCCGCGCCACCGACGGATTCGGCCTCCGCCAGGAGGAGACCCCGTCCCGCCCGGCACCGGACGGGGCGCGCGGCTGGCACACAATCGCGGTGAACGTGGCCTGAGCCCACCGAACGACCGCCAAACGACCGATTCGGTATAGAGTCCAAGGATGCCTCGCCGCCGCTACATCTTCGATCCGCCGGATCGCTTCGTCGCCGGCGCGATCGGTGAACCAGGCGATCGCGCCTTCTTCCTGCAGGCACGCGAGGGGCGGCGTGTGGTCTCGGTCGCCCTCGAGAAGGTCCAGGTCGCGGTGCTGGCGGAGCGGCTCGGCGCCCTCCTCGAGGAGCTTGGTCGGCGTGGCGTCCCCGAGGTCGAAGCACCCGAGCCCGACCCCGAAATCGACATTGCGGAAGCCGCGGACGACACGGGCGGACTCGATGAGCCCCTCAACGAGGCGTTCCGAGCGGGATCGCTGACGCTCGGCTGGGACGGTGGCGCGGGTCGCGTCCTCGTCGAGGCGCGGGCACAGGACGAGGACGGCGAGGCGATCGATCCCGACGAGGACGACGACGAGGACGAGGAGGGTCCGGACCTTCTGCGGGTGCGGATGACTGCCGCGGCAGCCCGCGGGTTCGTCGCTCGAGCTGCCCGGGTCGTGGCGGCCGGTCGACCGCCGTGCCCGCTGTGCGGCGCGCCGCTCGATCCCCTCGGGCACATCTGCCCGCGCCGCAACGGCCACTACGTCAACTGATCCGGGCGATCCCATGCTCGACCGCGCCTCGACACTGGAGGTGCTGCGCGAGGGCGAGATCACGATCCTCGGTCGGATCCTCGAATCGAGCAACAACGCGCTGCTCGTCAAGATGACCTTGCCCTGTCCGGATCCCGGCGAACCGCCTCGCATCCTCCACGCGATCCACAAGCCGAGGGTCGGAGAGCGGCCGCTCGACGACTTCCCGCATGGGACTCTCGGCTTTCGCGAGGTCGCCGCCTACCTGGTCTCAGAGGCGACCGGCTGGGCGATCGTGCCGCCGACCGTCCTGCGCGAAGGGCCGTTCGGTGAAGGGATGCTCCAGGCGTTCATCGATCCCGACCCATCGGTCGACGTTATCGGCTGGATCAACGACGACGAGCCGCGCCTTCGGCGCATGGCTGCGTTCGATGCCGCGGTAAACAATACCGATCGCAAGGGCGGCCATATCCTGCCGGTCGATGGCGGGCGCCATGTCTACGGCGTCGACCACGGTGTGTGCTTCTCGATCACCCCAAAGCTGCGGACGGTGTTGTGGGCGTGGCGCGGCGGACCCCTGCTTCCCGATGAGCTGGCCGGGATCGGCCGGCTACGCGAGGCGCTCGACGGCGAGCTGGGCGAGGACCTGCACGGGCTCCTGAGTCGCAGCGAGATCCGCGCGACCGTTCGGCGCGTGGATACGCTGCTCGAGACGGGACGATTCCCGCTGCCCTCGCCCGCCTGGCCGGCCATCCCCTGGCCGCCGTTCTAAGCGCGAATCCGTGGCCGCCGTTCTAACAGCGACACCCTAGACCAGTCGCGTCACAGACCCAGCAGAAACTTCGCGCCACTTTCATGCCAAATGGGCACCGGGTGCACGTTAGGCAGGTTCTACAACGCGACTTCGCCTCAACGATGCATGAACATGCAGCCCGGGATCGGCGGCTGAACGTGGCGGATCCAGCTCAGTGCATCATGATGCGGCACGCCGGCCCGGAAGCGATCCCGAACTCGACCTTACGATCACTCTGTGCACATTTGGCATAGAACCCGGGCCGATTCCCAGGCCGGCCCGGGCTTCGGCCGCCGGTGAGCGCGAGCGAGCTGGCGTCAGACCGACTTGGCCGCCTTGACCACCTGCGTGTTGGCGAACACGT
>JBIOWA010000165.1:0-5370 GCA_044868045.1 Candidatus Limnocylindrales bacterium | reverse complement strand
CGGGCCGGAGGCCAGGGCTGTCAGGCCGTCGGCGATCGCCGCTACCAGTCGAGCGTGAGCGCCGGGACCGTCGGCCCGCGCGCGTTCCGGGTAATGGCTGGGTTCGATCGCCGGGAGCAGGCGAGCCAGCTCGGACCGAACGCCGGCCCGCTCGAGCCGCTCCATGGCACCCG
Source organism: Candidatus Limnocylindrales bacterium (assembly GCA_044868045.1). Lineage (GTDB taxonomy): Bacteria > Chloroflexota > Limnocylindria > Limnocylindrales > CSP1-4 > SPCO01. The sequence goes on along the minus strand of JBIOWA010000165.1, from coordinate 5,197 downwards.
GCTCGGCAACGGCGGAACGGAGCAGCTCGACGATCGGGCCGTAAGCGATGGCGCGTTCACCCACGTACGCCCGCGCCGCGAAGACCGCGCCACCTTGGGCACGCACCTGGTCCGCAAGGGCGTCGCCGAGTCGGGATTTGCCGATGCCCGCCTCGCCGGTAAGGACCGCGATTCGGCCAGGGCCACGAGCCACACCCGCGTACGCGGTCAGGAGACTGCTCATGGCAGCATCGCGCCCGACCAGGGCTGGGACCTGCGGGAACTCGTTGCCGGCCGTGCCGGGCTCGACATCCGGCTCGGGTTCCCGCGCCAACTCGGGCGGCGCCTCCGTGGTCTCGTCCATATCCCGGATGGCCTCGTATCGGGCGGTCGTCGACGCGAGCGGCGCGACCCCGAGCTCTCGGTCGAGGGTCGCAACGCACAGTCGGTATTGGCGCAGCGCGCTCGCCCGATCGCCCGACTGCGCGAAGAGCTCCATCAATCGGACATGCCCCGCTTCGTCCAACGGATCAAGGTCCAGCCGGCGGGACGCCGCGGCGATCGCGCCGGGCAGGTCACCGGCCGCCTGGTTCGCCGTCGCCAGCCGATCCAGGACACCCAACACCGTCCGCTCCACCGCGACCGCCCGGCCGGCTCGCCAATCATCGAAGTCGGCGCTGTCGCGCAGGTTGAAGCCGGCGAGGAACGGGCCGCGCGCGAGGTCGGCGGCCGCCTCCAGAGAACGGCGGCCATCCGAGCGGGCAAGTCGCTCGAGGTCCGCGAGGTCGACCCTGACACCCTCATCGGCGAGCGCGACTCTTGCGCGATCGACGAGGACCGTGTCGCCGCCGGTCGCGCTGCGCAGTGACGACAACGTCCGGCGAAGGGCGCCGTGGGCGGCCGAATCGTCCGCCTCGGGCCAGAGCAAGGCCGCCAGCTCGCCGCGTGCGAATGCGCGGCCCTCCGCACCGAGGAGCGCCAGGATCGCGACCGCCTTACGGGTATCGACGACCATCGGCACGCCGTCCACGACGATCTCGGGCGGACCGAGCAGTCGGATGTCGAGGCGCGGTCGGGCCTTGGCGGTCACGACGTAACGGTACCCATACTCCGTGACGTCCCGTAACGTTCCAGTGACGGCGGCGAGGGAACATCGTATGCATGTCCAACGCGCGGCTCAGTTCGCACGCCTTCTGGAACAGCCGAGACGCTCGATGATGCGACGCGTGGCCCGGCCGTACGCCGTCATCGGGTGGGTGGCCGCTCTCGTCGGCGCCTTGGGCGCCATCTGGCTCCGGATCGTCGACCCGGTCCCGCTCCTGGCAGGGACGTTTGGGTTCGGCTCTGCGGCGCTTGTCGGTTTCGAACTCCTCGGCATGGCCTTCGCCTCTGTCGGGGCCCTGCTCGTCGTGCGCCGGCCAGGGAACGCGGTCGGCTGGTGCATGGTGCTCATCGGCGACGGGTACGCACTTGGCGGCCTGACCGCGGCGATCACCGGCACGGCGGTCGCGGATGGCCCTGCCGGCGCCGCGACCGCGGGCCTCGCTGCGTGGCTGACCGTGTTGTTCACGACAATCGGGGGCCTTGTCTTCGCGCTTGGATTCATCTTCCCCACCGGCCGGGGGCATACCCCTGCCTGGGATCGGCTCATCCGCATGGGTGCGGCCACATGGCCGCTGCTATTCGCGATCGTGTTCCTGTTTCGACCCGGGCCGCTCCACCTCTTCCCGACGATCGACAATCCGTTCGGGTTCGGCCCGGACATGCGCCAGCTCCTCGGGCCCCAGGCGTCAGAGACCTTGGCGGCGACCGTAACGGTCTTCCTGCCCTTCCTCGCCTTGAACCTCGCCTCCCGCTACCGGATGGCGGACGCGATCGGTCGACAGCAGCTCAAATGGTTCGTCCTTGCCCTCCTCGTGGCCATCGCCGGGGTTGCCGTTGCAGCGCTTGGAGCGCTGGTCAGTGACGAGCCGCCTGAGGCGGGACTCGTCGTGTTCGGATATGCCGGTGCGTTGATCCCGATAGCGATCGGCATCGCGATCCTGCGCTACCGCCTGTATGACATCGACCGCCTCATCAGCCGCACGATCGCGTACGCAATCGTCAGCGCCATCACCGCCATCGTGTTCGGCGGAGTCATCCTGCTCCTGTCGGCCGCCCTGGCCTCATTCGCGCAGGGGCAGACGATCGCCGTAGCGGCCTCCACATTGGCGGCCTTCGCTGTCTTCCAGCCGGTCCTTCGACGCGCTCGTCGAGACGTGGATCGGCGCTTCAACCGAGCTCGCTATGACGCCGAGCAAACGATCGCCGCGTTCTCCGCGCGGCTGCGCGATGAGGTCGACATCGCGACGGTCACGACCGATCTCCACGCAACCGTCCAGGAGGCCGTCAAACCGGCCTCGCTCCGGCTCTGGATCCGCGCGGCGAAGCCATGAGTCGGAGGACCTTCGTTGTGACGGTCGCCTGGCTGGCGGCGGTCGCCGGTGCGATGCTCGTCTTCGTCGCCCGAACCGGGTCCAGCTTCGCGGACGACAGTTTCACTCCGGTCCTAGGTGGGCTGGTCCTCGCGATCGCGACGAATGCAAGCGTGGGCGCCATCCTCACGCTCGGGCGGCCCGGGAACATCGTCGGCTTCGTCTTGATGCTCGCGGCCGTCCTCAGTGTGGTCACCCTCCTCGGGTGGGTCTCCGGAGCTGCAATGACCGAGCAGCGGGGCCGGGACGACTTCCTGGCCGGTCTCTTGTCCCTTATCGGCGCGGTCGGTTTCATTCCTTCCGTGATCGTCGGCGGGCCACTGCTGGCTCTCCTCTTCCCGACTGGGCGACTCCCAGACCGGATCTGGAGATGGCCGGTCGGAGCGATGTTCGCCGCGCTCGCGGTCGCCCTGGCGGCCGGAGTCGTCCATCCGGGGCAGATCGTGGGCAGTCTCGCGACCAACCCGTTCGGGGCGAGCGCGTTCTCCGGATCCGAGGCGTTCTGGACGGTGGGCTTGACGGTTGCCTATGCGATCCTGCCGTTCTCGCTTGTCCTTGCTCTCGCAGCCGTCATCGTGCGCGCGCGCCGCTCCCAGGGTGTCGAGCGGGCGCAGCTCAAGTGGTTTGTTGCGGCCAATGTCTCGGTCGGTACGTTGCTGACGCTCGGCTTCGCCGATGGCGGGCTCGGCGTCGGCCTATACGCGGGGGTCAACCCGACGATCTTCGACTTCCTGGCAGTCGCGAGTCTGTCCCTCCCGGCGACCGCGGTCGGCGTGGCGATCCTGCGATACCGCCTCTACGACATCGACCGGATCATCAGCCGCTCCCTCTCGTACGGGGTGCTCACGGGTGTCCTGGGGGCCGTGTTCGCCGCGACCGCGATCGGTCTTAGCGCGCTCCTTGGCTCGATGGCCCAGGGCGAATCCCTGGCCGTGGCCGCCTCGACGCTCCTCGTCCTCGCTCTCTTCGGCCCGCTCCGCAAGCGTGCGCAGTCGGTCGTAGACCGACGGTTCGATCGGTTTCATTACGACGCGGCTCGAACGGTGCAGGCCTTGACCGAACGCCTGCGCGACGACGTCGACCTGGAGCGCGTCGAGGCTGATGTCGTTCGGGTCGTGGACCGGACATTCCACCCGTCGCATGCCGGCTTGTGGCTCCGGGGAGCGTCGCGATGACGGCGCCGCGAACCTTCGCGATCCTGGGCGTGGGCCTGGCAATCGTCGGGGCGATCGGCACGGCCATCGTTCGATTCGTGTCTTCGGCTCCGGTCGCTGGTGCGTTCGGGTTCGGGGAAGCGGCCATGTTCGGCTACGTGATCGAGGGCCTGACCTGGGCGTCGATCGGAGCGGTGCTCGTCACGCGGCGTCCACAGAACGCCGTGGGCTGGCTCATGGTTCTCGTCGGGGTCGGCTACGCGCTGTCCCAGCTCACCGTCTCACTTACCTTTGCGTTCGCCGCCGAACGCACCACCCAGGGCGAGCGGCTCGCGCAGATCACCGGCTGGATCACGGTCCTGCTTCAACTGGTCGCCATCCTCCAGCTCGCGATCGGCTTCCTCTTTCCGACGGGCCGCGTCCAGAGCCACGGATGGGGACTGTTCATGAGGGTCTTCTGGGCAATCTCGATCCCGTTCGTGGTGATCAGCCTGACGCAGCCGGGTCCCCTGCAACTGATTCCCGGCGTGGACAACCCCTTTGGGTTCGGGCCGGACCTTCGCGGGGGTCGGCCGATCGCGCCGATCCTCGGCGTCGCGACCTTCATCATCTTCGCGAGCCTCGGCATCTCGATGGTCTCGCGCTACCGGTCGGCCGGCCGGGTCGAGCGTCAGCAGATGAAATGGTTCTTCCTGGCCTTGGGACTGTCGGCGATCGCGCTCGGCGTCGCGACCTTGGAGTCAGTCTTCATGGATGGCCCGGTCAGCGGGAACAGCTTGACCGTGTACGTGTTCGCCGGGGCCCTCGTCCCAGTCGCGATCGGGATCGCGATCCTCCGCTACCACCTCTACGACATCGATCGGCTGATCAGCCGGACCATCGCCTATGCCGCTGTAACCGGAATCCTGAGCGCGATTTTCGTAGGTACCATCCTCGCCCTCCAGGGTCTGCTGGCCTCGGTCACGAAAGAGCAGACGATCCCCGTTGCCGCGTCCACCCTGGCGGTCTTCGCGCTCTTCCAGCCGGTCCGTCGCAGGGTCCAGGGTGCCGTCGACCGGCGGTTCGACCGTGCCCGGTATGACGCCGGTCAGACCGTGCGGACGTTCGCCTCGCGATTGCGAGGCGACATGGATCTGGACACGGTCAGCAGCGAGATCGTGAAGACGGCGAGCGCGACCGTCCGCCCGGCGTCGGCCAGCGTCTGGCTCCGCGGTCATCGGACAGCGGCGACTCCGCGATGAACCTCACCCGCGGGCCGCTCCTCGCGCTGATCGGCTGGTCGCTGGCCGTGGTCGGCGGAGTCGGCGGGCTGCTGCTCCGGATCGCCTGGCCGGCGCCCATGCTGCCGACCACGTTCGGGGCCGGGCCGAGCGCGCTGATCGTGATCGCCGCGCTGGGGATCACCTGGTCGACCGTTGGGGCGCTGCTCGCGATCAGGCGCCCCGACAATCCCGTGGGCGGCATCATGATCCTGGTCGGGTGCGGCTTGGCCATATCCGTCTTGGCGGCAATCTTCGGCGGGGCCGTCGTATTCTCCTCGGCCGCGCTTTCGTCATTCGCCCAGGGCGAGACCATCGCCGTTGCGGCCTC
>JBIOWA010000164.1:0-24129 GCA_044868045.1 Candidatus Limnocylindrales bacterium | reverse complement strand
GGCCTATCCACGGTCAACGTGAAGGGTCCCGCCTCGCCGAGTGCGGTCGGGCCGCCGTCTACCGTGCGTAGTCGGACCCTGACCGTATCCGCCATCGAGGCCTCCTCGCTACCCCTGATCGATGAGGGGCTTCACCTCGCCGATGAATCGCTCGAAAGTCTCGACGTCATACGGAGCCGGTTGCTCGGATATCACCGTCCGGAATCCGAGGTCGACGTAGGGTCGGAGCTTCTCGGCCATCTGCTCCGGCGACCCGTTCCAGAACGTGTCGTCATCCTCGACATCGGCCAGCGGCGTGCGGTTGTGCTCCATGTTGGCCTTCCAGACGCGGTCGGCCTCTTCCTTGCTCTTGCGGAGCGTGAACTTCACGCCGAGCGTGAACTCGATCTCGGAGATGTCGCGGCCGACCTCATCGCAGTGCCGACGCAGGACGTCGACCTTGTGCGCCATGACCTCGAGCGGCCCCATCGCGTTCCACATGTCGGCGTACTTGGCGACCGTGCGCAAGGTCTTCTTCTCGCCACTGCCGCCGATCATGATCGGCAGCTTCCGCTGGATCGGGAGGGGCTGATGGCGGAGATCGTCGAACGCGTATCGACCGCCGGGCGGCGATGTCACTGATTTCCCGTCGAGCACGCCGCGCATCGCAGCGACGGCGTCGTCAAGCCAGTCGAGCCGCTGCCCGAACCCCGTCCCGAAGTCGATGCCGTGTGCCTGGTGCTCGAGCTCGAACCAGGCGCCGCCGATACCCAGGATCGCCCGCCCGTTGCTGATGTGATCGAGCGTCTCGGCCTCCTTGGCGGTGAGGCCCGGATTTCGAAACGTGTTCGCACCGACGAGCAGGCCCAGTCGAGTGCGCTCCGTCGCCATGGCCAGGGCGGCGAGCGTCATCCACCCTTCGAAGATGGGCTGGTGGGGGTCACCGAAGATCGCGTAGATGTGGTCCCACGTCCAGAGATGGTCGTAGCCGAGCTGGTCGACCCGCTTCGCGGCATCGACGAAGTCCGGCCAGGTCGACGCCTGGCTCCACAGCAGGATCCCGGTCTTGAGGTCGGTCACGTGCGGGCCTCCGAATGCCTTGTTGCGGGGATGCTCAGTCTAGGACGCGGCCGACCTTTCGGGACGTCCTGGTGGAGCACCTACACTCGAGGCGTGGGCCGCCGCGCGATCCCGCTCGTCGTCGCCCTGGTCATCGTGGCCGCGTGCGCCGGTTTCGATCCACGACCCCAGGGCCGGGTGACGCTGTACGGACGCAACGAGGCGCCCGCCATGGCCTGGTTCGGCGTCATTCCGATCGGCGATCCACCGGAGACCGTCGGATTCGGAGGCGACATGGGTGTGGCGTGCCTCACCGGCCCGGCGGGGTCTGCGCTCGTGTCGTTCGATCGGTCGCCGATCGACGGCGGCCAGCCGCAGCGCCCGCTCGGCCGTCTCCCCGGTGAGGGGAATGCGCTCGTCATGTGGGTCGACGTGGCGGCCGACGGGACGCTCACGACCGGGAACGGCGTGCCGGCTTGGTGGGTCGGCGACCCCCAGGCCTGCTGACGCGTCGCCGCATGCAGCACGACACCCGGTCGGTCAACCGACTCGCGCTCTCCGCCAGGATCCATTGTCCTGACAAGGATCGGGGAGGTCCCTCGGGCTCGTGATCGCCACGCAGCTCGGTTGGTGGGACCTGCCGTCGATCCTGCCGGCGTCCACCGCCACCAGTAGCCGGCCGCGGGTGGCCGCGCTGCATTGATGGCATAACTCTCGCCCGGAGACAGTAATGGCCGACGTGGACGCCAAGTCCCGCCGTTTCGCTCGCAAAGCAGGCGGAATCAGGACGTAACGGTCTGCCGATGAAGGTTCTGCCGCGTTCGCCGTCCGGTGGCGCCATAACGGTCCCTGGGTGAACGTTGTGCCAAAGCCCGGTATCGTCGAGCCGGCCCCGGGCTCCTCAGGCCCGATCCAGTTCCCGATCGATCGCCCGCAGGATGAACCGTGCCGCCTCGGCGCTCTTGCCACCGAGCTTCTCGCCCTCATCCTGCTCGAGCGCCCGCATCAGGTCGCCGATGAACAGGTCCAGCGACGGCGTCCGCTGCAACGAACCGTCCGCGAAGGCCGCCTCGAGCCGGGCGACCGCGGCACGGGCGTTGTCGACCGAATGACCCTTGGCGACGATCAGCTCCCGCACGTCGGCCCGGGCGGCATCCGCTCCCGGCCCGGTGCTGCTCACGTGAACCTGCGGACGGTCCGCTTGATCAGGCTGGGTCTGGCGGACCGCCGGGACGCGCCCACCGGTTCGGCGTCCGGCACCTCGGCGTCGGGTGCCTCGTCCACGGACGAGCTCGCCTCGACCCGCAACCGCTCGCGTTCCGCCGCGTCCTCGGACTCACCGGCGCGCAAGCCCTGCCAGTCCGACTCGAGCACGCTCATCGCGAGCTCGTCCCACCAGCGACCATCGCGATAGATCGACTCGCGCGACCGGCCCTCGATCACGAACCCGCATCGTCGATACGTCCGGATCGCTCGCTCGTTGAACTCGAACACGAACAACGCCACCCGATGCAGCCCGAGCGTGAGGAACGCGTGGTCGAGCATCAGCCGCGTCGCCTCCGTGCCATAGCCCCGGCCCCACACGTCCTTCTCCCCGATCGTGATGTGGTAGAGCGCCGATCCGTTCTCTCCGTCGAGCTGGCTGAACGCGCAGGTGCCAACGAGCCGGTCGGATCCACGTTCATGGATCGCCATCGCGAGCGCATCGGGTCCGACGACCCTGGCCGTGAAGAACCGCTCGATCTCTTCGGAGCGCATCGGCGCTTCCTGGTAACGCGCCAGCCGGGCGATCTCCGGGTCGGAATACCACCGCCGGAACGCCCCGAGGTTCTCGGTCGCGTGCCGACGAAGGACCACGCGGGACCCCGTCAGGACCTCCGGGAACCAGGTTCGCGGCGCCATCGCCGGAACCGTATACCATCGCCGCCATGCGCCGCTGGAGCGACCTAGCCGAGCGCGTGGCGGCGACGACCCGCACCTCCGAGAAGACCGCCCTCCTGGCCGACTACCTGCGCAGCCTCACCCCCGCCGAGCTGCCGGTCGCGGCCGTCTTCCTGACCGGCAGGCCGTTCCCCGAGGCCGACCAACGCGCCACCGGCCTGGGCTGGTCGTCGATCGTCACCGCGGTCGGGTCCCTCACCGGGGCGACCCGCGAGGATCTGGCGGCGGCCTACGATCGGCATTCCGACCTCGGCCTTGCCGTGGAAGACGTCCTGGCCGGAGCCGGGCACGCCCCGCCCGAGGGCTCCTCCCCGACTCTCCCCGAGGTCGCAGCCACGTTCGCCGCGATCGAAGGTGCGTCGGGGCCCGCCGCCAAGGCCAAGCTGCTTCACGACCTGCTCGAACGAGCCGACCCAACGACCGCCAAATCGATCGTCAAGGTCCTCGGCGGTGAGCTCCGCATCGGGCTGCGCGAAGGGCTGGTCGATGCCGCGATCGCCCGCGCCTTCGATCGCCCGATCGAGGACGTCAAGTGGGCCGGCATGCTGACCGGGGACATGGGCCGACTCGCGGAGCTGGCCCGTGACGGGGAGCTCAACGACGCCGAGCTGGCGTTGTTCCACCCGCTCAAGTTCATGCTCGCCTCGCCAGCCGAGGACGCCGACGAGATCATCGCCCGCCTGGGGCCGGAGGTCTGGCTCGAGGACAAGTACGACGGCGTCCGCGCCCAGCTGCACAAGCGCGGTGCGGATGTGCGCCTCTACTCGCGAGATCTGCACGACATCAGCAGCCAGTTTCCGGAGATCGTCGATGCGGCCAGACCGCTCGGCTGGACCGGCGTCATCGATGGCGAGATCCTGGCCTTCAAGGACGGCTTCGTGCTGCCGTTCATCAGCCTCCAGGGGCGTCTCGGCCGCAAGGCACCGTCAGAGTCGATCCGCGCTGAGGTCCCGGTCATCTACGTCGCTTTCGACCTCCTCGCCCTCGGCCCAGGCGATGACCCCGACGGCGACGCCACCGTCGAGCCGCTCCTGCGCGAACCGCTGCGCACCCGCCGCGAGCGACTCGATGCGATCGACCTGCCGCTGGTCGAGGAGGGCGGCCGGTTCACGCGATCGTTCCTCGGCGCCGCCCGCGACGCGGATGCCCTCGAAGTCGCCTTCGCCGAGGCACGTGGCCGGCGCAACGAGGGGCTGATGGTCAAGGACCCGGACAGCGGCTACTCCCCGGGTCGCCGTGGCCTGGGCTGGCTGAAGATGAAGAAGGCACTGGCCACGATCGACTGCGTCGTGGTCGGCGTCGAGGTCGGCCACGGGAAACGCCACGGCGTCCTCTCCGACTACACGTTCGCGATCCGTGACGAGACAACCGGCAAGCTCGTCAACATCGGCAAGGCGTACAGCGGCCTGACCGATGCAGAGATCGCCCGGATGACGGAGTGGTTCGAGGCTCATACGATCGCCCGGTTCGGTCGCTACCGCCAGGTCGAGCCCACCGTAGTCGTCGAGATCGCCTTCGACGTGATCGTGAGGAGCAAGCGCCACGGCTCGGGCTTCAGCCTGCGGTTCCCGAGGATCCACGCGCTCCGACCCGACAAGAGGGTCGATGACATCGATACCGTCGAGACCGTGACCGCCCTGTACGAGGGCCTCCAGCACGGATCGGAGTTGCTCGTGACCGCGGGCGCCCGAACCGTGCCGCCCGAACCGGTCTGAGACGCAGGCGTCGTCCCCGCCGTTTATCCTGTCGCCCATGTTCGACGGAGTCGCTGGGGCGCCACAGACCGTCGCGCTCACCCTGTACACCGACGCGTTCGTGGTTCGCGGGACGTTGACGACCCGCCAGCGCCGGGTCACCGACATGCTCAACCTCGCGGACGAGCGCTTCCTCGTCCTGTCCGACGTGACCACCGACGAGTTCGGCAGCCGCGGCGACCAGCTTCGTGCCGAGTTCGCACAGGTCAACCTCGCGTCGGTGTTGTTCGCGGTCGTCAACGAGCCGGTGGCCCCGGCCCCCGAGCTGCGGACACCGAAGGTCGCGGAGGAAGCGCTCATCTCGATCCCGCCGTTCAAGGTGACGGGCTTCATCCATCTCATGCCCGAGCGCAGCCTGCGCAACGCGCTATCCGAGCTGACCGGCCATTTCCTGCCGGTGACCGACGCGGCCTACTGGTCGGACGTGCTCAGCGAAGCCCGGGCGACGGCGACGCTGCTCGCCGTGAACCATGAGCGGGCCCAGATCCTCGCTCCGTATCGGGTCTCCGATCCATGGGTCGGTCTCGACACCACATCACCGCGGGCGGAGCCGCCGCCCGAGGCGTCGGGCTGGTGAGGGTCCCGACCGCCTAGCGGTCGACCGGCAGGTCGAGCCGGTTGCCCCACTCCGCCCAGCCGCCGTCGTACACCGCGACGTCCTCGTGCCCGAGGAGCCGCAGCACGAAGACCAGCTTGGCCGCCGCGACCCCCGAGCCGTCGTAGGCAACCATGCGCCCGCCGCGACTCACATTCGCAGCGTGGAGTCGAGCGCGCAGGTCGCCGCCGTCGCGCAGCCGCTGGCCGCCCGCCTCGTGCATCGCGCCGACCGGCACGTTGATGGCGCCCGGGATGTGACCGAGCCGGCGGGTGTTGCCCTCGAAGCCGCGGTACTCGGCGGGTGCCCGGGCGTCCAGCAGCGTCACGCCGGGCGCACCCAGCAGCCCGCGGACATCGGACGTCGTCAGGTGCATGCGGTTCGGCCCGCGTGGCGAGAACGGCGTGACCGGCGCGGGGTTTTCCACGGAACCCCGCTCGATCGGCCGGCCCTCGTCTTCCCATGCCGGGAAGCCGCCGTCGAGGATCCGGACGTGCTCCGCGCCGTACGTCAAGAGCGTCCACCAGACCCGAGCGGCGTAGAGTCCCTGGGTGTCGTCGTACACGACGATCGTGCTCTCATCGCCGATTCCCGCGCGGTCGGCGGTGGATGCCACGCGACCCGGGGCAGCCAGCCGGATGGCGTCCGCGGCTTCGTCCGTATCGACCAGATCGGTCCGCCAATCGACGTAGGCGGCACCCGGGATGTGCCCGGCGCGATGGACGCCCGCGCCGGTCCCGTCCGGGCGCCAGCGAGCGTCGAGGATCCGGACGCCGGGGCGGCCGAGGTGCTCGGCGAGCCACTCGGTCGTGGCCAGGATCTCGGGTCGGGTCAGGCCGGACATCGTCGGTATGATACGGGCCGTGGTCGCCCCGAACCCCCCTGACGACGACCGCTTGACGACGGTCCGGGCGGCGCTTCCGGCACTCGAGGCGGGGATTTACCTGAACACCGGCTCCGTGGGCCCGTTGCCTGCCGAGACCGCTGCCGCGATGTCGGAGCTCGAGACGTATGAGCTGCAGACCGGCCGCGCCCATCCCGACTACTGGACCGAGACGCTGCAACGGATGGCCGAGGCCCGTGCCGCCGTGGCGGCCGTGCTGACCGCTGATGCCGCGGACATCGCCCTGACCCACTCCACGACCGACGGGATGAACCTCGGGATCTGGGCGATCGACTGGCAGCCAGGCGACCGGGCGGTCACGACGAGCCTGGAGCACCCGGGCGGCATCGGCGCGCTCTACAACCTGCGTGACCGGCTCGGCATCGAGCTGGCCTTCGTCGACGTCGGGCCAACCCGGGGCGAGGCCGAGGTCCTGGCTGCATTCGAGGCCGCGATCGATGAGCGGACGCGCCTCGTCGCGATGTCGCACGTGCTGTGGGCGACCGGCACGGTCCTGCCGATCTGGCGGATCGCCGAGATCGCCCACGCGCGAGGCGCGATCATGGTCGTCGACGGTGCCCAGAGTGCGGGCGCGATCCCGGTCGACCTGGCCGCGACCGGCGCCGACGTCTACGCGATCTCGGCCCAGAAATGGTTGCTCGGACCCGAGGGCATGGGCGCGGTCGCGATCGCCCACGGGGCGCGTGACCGGCTCTCGCCCTCCTGGAGCGGCCATCTCACATTCGAGACCGTGGACTCGACCGGGACCGCCGAGCGGTGGCGCGATGCCCGCCGGTTCGAGACCTCGAATTTCCACCGTCCCTCGATCGTCGGGATGGCCCGGTCGATCGGCTGGCTGAGCATGTTCGTCGGGCTCGACTGGGTGTATGAGCGGGGAGCGGCGATGGCCGGCCTTGCAGCCGACCGGCTGGCCGCGATCGACGGGGTGGAGCTCGTGACGCCGCGTGACCGGATGGCGACCCTCGTGTCGTTCCGCGTCGCCGGCTGGGAGGCCGAGGCGGCCCTCGAGGAACTGGGCGCCCGGGTGTTCGCCGTGGCTCGGACCGTCCCGCTCGTCGACGCGCTGCGGATCAGCGTCGGTTGTTTCAACTCGGAGGCGGAGCTGGAGCGGTTCCTCGGGGCGGTCGAGCTGCTCGCCGCGCACACGCCCGAGACGATCCCGCCGCGCCGCACGCTGACGATCCTCAGTGGCGGCTGACCGCCCGCGCGAGACGCGACGCCGATCCTGGGCCGAGGTCCGCTGGCGACAATTCAGGAACGCCCCGCGACCCGTTGTCCGGGCCGTCCTCTCGAGCCTGATCGTCGCGATCGTGCTGGCGGCCGCGTATCTCGCCTACGACGTTGCCCTGGCCCGGGGCGCGACCCTGCCGGGCGGCGACCTGCGGCTCGCGCTGCTGACGGTCTACACCGCCGTCGTGCTCGGGGCCGGCACGCTGGTCACCTACCTGATCGTCCCGCAGCCCACCGGGTCCGGGACAATTCGCCGGCGGAGCCCGTGGAGCGCGGCCCTGGGCTTCTTCGCGGCCGTGCCGATCGCCTGGCTTGTGATGATCGCGACACTCCAGGTCGTCCGGCCGCTGTTCGGCTGAATCCCCAGCGGCGGCAGGATGGCGCTGCGCCGGAGCACCACTTCCGGCGACCGACGGCTCCTTGCGCTAGCCCTTCCGTACCATTCCACGCTACCCTGCCGCCGATATCATCCTCGATGCCCCCCGGGATCCCGGGGATGGCATTGGACGTTCCTCCGAGGTCTCGCGTGTCCATCGACGAGCAGCATGTCGCCCTCCCCAGGCTCTACGGCGCACCGGCGTACGCCCGGCCGCCGAGGTCAGCTGCGACGATCGATCGACCCTTCGACCCGGACGACCTGCCCATCGAAGCGTTCCAGAGCGAGGAGGATCGCGCCTTTGCGGCATCGCTTCCCGCCCGTGCCTGGGCACCGGGCGGCGTGCCGATCGACGGCCGCGATGAGGGTCGCGCGCACGATGGCAGCCGCGACGGGCGGCGCATCCTGCATGGCAAGCCCCTGAACCTGCGATCGATCGCCGGCCGGCTGCTCAAGTCGGACTGACCCCCGATCGGTCGCCCCGGGTGTAGCATCGCCTTGGGGGAGTAGCTCAATCGGTCAGAGCGGTGGGCTTATATCCCGCTGGTTCCAGGTTCGAGTCCTGGCTCCCCTACCATTCCCGGCCGGCGAACGTCGCTAGCCCGCGGCCTCGCGAACGAGATCCAGCACCTGGTCGCGCCGTCCCTCGGTCAGGCTGCGCTGCGGCGGCAGGGCGGTGATCCAAGCCGCGACTTCCTCCGGGGTCAGGACGGCACAGTCGGAGGTCCTGGTGATCCGCCAGCCGGTGCCGACGACCGCCGCGTATACCTTGACGACAAAGTCCGCGTCGTCATGGGCGAGCCAGCGCCTGACCCGCTCGGCGTCGCGGCTCGCGCGCTCCAGCGGATTCTCCAGGGCGAGCCAGCCGCGTGAGCCCTTCACCTCCCAGCGGCCGTCGCGGATCCGGGTGACCGGCGCCGGCGGCAACTCGCGCAACACGGCGGCACCGAACGTGCCGAGCACCAGGTCGGAGACGGCGCGGCCGTCGGGGAGCGTAAGCCCACTGGCGACGACGACATCGTCGGGTAATGCGTCGAGCGCGCGAAGTGTGGCCGACCGTCGAGGTACCCGCTCCTTGAGGGTCGTGAGGATCCGGACCAGCCGGTTCGCGCCGAGCAGCACGAACGCCGCCGGACCGACGAGCGCGATCGCCCAGACGATGACCCCGGTCGCCATCTGGCCGATGTTCAACCGGCCGCTCGGCAGGATCGCGTTCAGTGCCGGTGTCGCGAGCGCGACGTAGGCCATCACGATGCCCGTGACGATCAGGATCGTGCCGATCACCGTCCCAGCGAGCAGGGGCGCGATCGACGGCCGCTTGAGCCCGCTGGACGGTTGGATGAGCTCCATGTCGGCCATGGTCGGTGCCTGCGCGCGCCGCGTCGATGGCCGAACCGGGGTAACTCCCCGCTCCCGGAGGGACCACGGGCCGCACCGCACCGCACCGCACCGCACGCGGTTCTGGCCCACGGTGTCGAGGCCACCATCCACGTTCGCCGGTCGGCGGTTTCGAACGGGACCCCCGTACCATTGCCCGGCCCAACCCGGGACACCATTCTCGCGGTCAGGATGCTTCGATCCGACCGTCACCCCAGACCCCGGTCAGGCACGGTCCCGACCAGCCGGCGGCACGCCTATGTCGTCGTCGTGGTCGCGGCCGTGTTGCTGCTCTTCGCGACCGTCGCAAGCGTGTCGGCGGCGGCCGGTCCGACGCGGTTGTCGAATCCCGTCGTCTCGCCGCGGATCGGCCTCCCGACGACGACGTTCACGATCAGCGTGTCGTATCGGAACCGGGAGGGATCGCCGGCGGACTGGGTGCGGGTACGGATCGCCGGGAAGGCACGGGCGATGACGCATGTCAGCGGTTCGGACTGGAAGCAGGGCGTCACCTTCCGCTGGCGCGGGAAGCTCCCGCTCGGGACCTACGCCGTCACCATCGAGGCCCAGAGTCGCGACCATTTCACCGACGTCATCGCGGCCGGTAGCGTCGAGATCAAGCTGCCCGCCCCGGAGCCGACGCCGAAGCCGACTCCGAAACCGACCCCGAGGCCGACGCCACGGCCGACTCCGGAGCCGACCGCTGCGCCGACGCCAGAGCCCGTCGCGGCGGCGACCGAGACGCCGGGCGCATCGCCGGAGCCGACCGACCTCGTGCCGCCCTCGGCCAGCCCCGAGCCGAGCCCTGAGCCTAGCGACGATGCCGTCGCCCTCGTACCGGGTTCGATCGGGCCGGATGGCGGCACTGCACCGATCGTCCCCGACGACTTCAGCGGCACCGGCACGGTCGGGTCCGGCGGGGGTGCCCTCGACGGCCTTGCCGGGGCAGCCGACCTGCTTGCCAACGGGCGTCCGACCGTGCCACTCGGGCTGGTCGCGACGCTTGTCTCGACATCCGGGGTCGTCGGCGCGACGCTCGCGTTCGGTCTGTTCGGGAAGCGTCGGCGTGATGGCGAACCACCCGATGATGACGACATCCTCGCCCGGCATGCCGCGTCACCGATGACCGTGGCCCAGGCGTCGGCCTTTATCGATCGAGCCGGGCGCGGCGGTCCGTCAGCAGTGGCGGTCGCCGATGCGTCGTCCCCCGTCCAGGGTGAGCTGGCGATGCCGCGCTGGCGGCGGCCCTCGCTGCTCGAGGCGCGCCGCGCGGACCCGATCCGCGATGGGACCGCGGCTCCACGCCTGACCTTCGACCACGGCCTCGTCGGGCCGCTCGAGGGACGCGAGCGCCGCCTCATCCGGTACACCCTGGTGCGCCTCCTCGACATCCCCGATGAGTTGCGCGGGACTGAGCTCGCGTTCCTCGACCAGGGCGACGAGGTCCAGCTGCTCGAGAAGCGCGGCGTCTACTGGCTCGTGTTGTGCCCCGACGGCCGGCAGGGCTGGATCCACAAGATGACCCTCGGCGAGACCGTCGGGCAGCCGACGATCTCGAGCACCCCCACCGCCACAATGCCGATCGCCGCCGAGACCTGGACGATGGGCGATGACATCGACGGCGACGTCCTGACCGCCTACCTCGAGAGCCGCCGCCGCGTCTGACGCTCTGGCTCCCGTCGCAGGACGACGATGTGCTGGTGGGCGATGTTCGGCACGAACGTCCGCGGATAGCCGTATGGGCGGAGGCGCGTGCCCGCCTGGTGCCAGATCAGGTCGCCCTTCGGGATGAGGCCCACTGCCTCGGCCCGTGCCGCGAGGTCGGCTCCCACGAACTGGTAGCGACCTCCCTGGTAGGCGTCCCGAACGATGACGATCGCATAGCGGCCCGGTCGGACGACCCGGACGAGCTCGGCGAAGACCCCTCCCATCCGGTCCAGGAAGGCGGGATAGTCGGGGGCGTTGGCGAGGTCAGCGGGCGCCTCGCTCACCATCGCGTAGTCGGTCCGCCGGTTGGCATGCGTCTCGGCCAGGGCGCCGCCGGCCATCGTGAGCGGCAGCTGGATGTTGTACGGCGGATCGGTCGCGACCAGGTCGACCGACGCGTCCTCCAGCGTCGGCAGGATCTCGAGAGCGTCCCCGACCCGCATTTCGAGGCCGGACGGGTCGAAGGTCCGTTGCGGGCCGGGGTCGGCGCTGCCCAGCTCCGCGATCCGTGGACCCGATCCATCGTGCTCGGCCGTCAGCGCCGCGACGACGTCGGCATAGATCGCCGCCCAGCGCGGGTCGAGCTCGATGCCGATCGCGCGCCGGGGCCCCCTCGCGATCGCGGCGCCGAGCAACGTGCCGCCGACACCGGCGAACGGATCGAGCACTAGCTCGCCGCTGCGGCTGAAGAACTCGATCAGCCGCGCCATCAGCCGGGGTGGCTTGTTCGCGCCGTGCGCCTTCCGCGCCGCATGGCCCAGTTCCGACGGATAGGCCGTCGTCAGTACCGACTTCGTGAAGTACAGCCATTCCTCGCCGGACAGCTCGTTGAGATCGTTGGCGGGGTGCGGGGCGCGTCGGCCGTCAGTCACGCGGGCAGCGTAGCCGAGCGTTCGACCGCCGGTGCGTCCTGTCCCCAGCCGTGCCGTCCAGCGGTGGAGTCGGGCTGCTGCCGTTGTGTACGATGCCCCGGATGGCCCCGAGGTACACGAGCGCGCGGTTCGTGGGGCGTGAGGACGCCTTCGCGAAGCTGGCGTCCGTGCTCCAATCGGCGGATGCCGGCGCGTCCGGCACGCTGTTCATCGACGGGACCGCCGGGGTCGGCTCGAGCCGCTTCATCGACGAGGCCATCAGGCGGGTCGGCGGCCTCCAGGAGCCGATGACGGTGCTCCGCGGTGGCGCGTTCGGCCCCCGGACCGATGCCCCCTACGGCCCGCTGGTCCGCGCCCTACACCCGATCCTCCGCGATTTGCCCGACGAGGATCTCAGGACCGTCCTCGGGAGCGCTGCCGATGAGCTCAGCCGGCTCCTGCCGGACATCGCGGACAGACTGGTCGGAGCGGAGCCAGCCGACAGGCGGATCCTGACCGTGGTTCCGGAGCGCCGCCAGGCCCGACTGCTCGAAGGTGTCCTCGGGGTCCTGGGCCGGCTCGGCAAGCGACGCCCGGTCCTGCTCGTCATCGAGGATCTCCACCGCGCAGACGCAGCCACCCGAACGCTCGTCACGTTCCTCGCGCGCCTGACACGGACCCAGCGGCTGGCGGTTGTCGGGACGTACCAGGGCGATGCGATCGACCGCGACCACCCGTGGTCCCAGGACCTCCTCGACCTCTCGACTGCCCCGCGCCAACCAGATCGGCTGACCCTCCCGCCCCTTCGCCGCGACGAGCTCGCGAGGCTCATCGAATCGATCGAGGGCTCGCGGCCCTCGGCGAGCGTCCTGGTGGTCGTCGCCGAGCGATCGGGCGGTCGACCCCTCGTCGCCGAAGAGTTGCTGGCAGCGCGGCGCGAGCTCCCGGCCGTGTCGTTGACGTCGGCATTCGAGGACATCGTGCTCGCGCGGATCGCCGCGCGCTCCCCCGAGGCGCGTCGGGTTCTCCGGCTCCTCGCGCCGGCGAGTCGACCGCTCGATCGTGGATCGCTGGCAGCCATCGCCGACGCATTCGAAGCCGAGCTGACCGGTGGGCCCCCGCGCTCGTCGCATGCGCCCCGCCGCGGAGACGGCGTTCTCGATGCCGACCTG
Source organism: Candidatus Limnocylindrales bacterium (assembly GCA_044868045.1). Classification (GTDB taxonomy): domain Bacteria; phylum Chloroflexota; class Limnocylindria; order Limnocylindrales; family CSP1-4; genus SPCO01. The sequence goes on along the minus strand of JBIOWA010000164.1, from coordinate 11,184 downwards.
ACGGCCGGACTCGACGAAGCGCTGGAATTCGGATTCGTCCTCGAGGACGAGCACGGCCTGTCGCTGCGGCACGAGCTCGTGGGCCGAGCGATCGTCGCCGACCTGCTGCCGTCCGCCCGAAACCGGCACCACAGCGCTGTCGCGCGGGCGCTCGCCGACCGCCCGTTCGTGGCGATGTATCACCATCAGGCGGCGCTCGATCCGGTCGCGATCCGCCAGTCCGCGATCGCGGCCGCGGATGCGGCGGCATCGGTGGACGCCCCGATGGATGAGCTCAACGCGATCGAGCTCGCGATCTCCGCGGCCACGGCATCCGGGGTGACGGCGCAGCAAGCCGGACGACGACGGACGGATCCCTCGGCGCCGCCGTCGAGCGAGCTCCACGTCCGCGCCGCTGAGGCGGCCTTCGCCGCCGGTCGCACGGTACGGGCGGTCGCGTACCTGGACGCCGCCATCGCGGCGATCGATTCACGTCGGGATCGAACGAGACTGGGCTTGATCTACGACCGGCTGGCACAATTCCGCCGCATCGCCGGGGATGCGGAGGGAGCGCTGGCCGCGCGACGGCGCGCTGTCGATCTCGTGCCGTCGTCCCCGACACCGGCTCGTGCGGCCGTCGTCGCCGGTCTTGCCCAGATCCTGATGTTGGAGGGGACGTTCTCCGAGGCGGATCGCCTGGCGCGCGAGGCGATCAGGATCGCCCAGGCTTGCGACCCGCCGGTGCGGCGCTGGGAGGTCCATGCCACGACAACGCTCGGCGTGTCGCTCGGCTGGCGCGCCGATCCCGAGTCCGCCCTCGCGATGCTCCGCGATGCCCGAGCACTCGCCGAGGAGCTCGGCGATCTGGACGAGCTGTTCCGGGCCCACGCGAACCTCACGACGGTTCTCGAGCTGGCCGGCCGCCAGGAGGAGGCGGTCGAGGTGGCCAAAGCCGGGATCGCTGCCGCCAGGGAAGCCGGCCTCGAGGCTGTCTACGGCAACGTGCTGCGGGGAAACGCTGGCGATTCGCTGTTCCTGCTCGGCCGGTGGGACGAAGCGCGGGCGATGAGCATGTCGGCGCTCGAATGGCTGCCAGCTGGGATCAACTTCCTCAACGCGCTCGTGTCACTCGCGACGGTCGAGATCGAGCTGTCGGCCGGCGAGGCAGCGGGTCGACTGCTCGGCCAATCCCTGCTCGAGCTCGAGGCGGTCCGGGACGCGCAACAGGCCGTCCCGCTGCATATCGCGTCGGCGTCGTTCGCCCTGTGGCGCGGCGACCTGGCCGATGCCCGCCGCGCCGCCGAGCGAGGCTGGGCGCTCATCCGCGAGACAGAGGACTGGATCCTCGCAGCCCGCACGGCGTCGACGCTCTTGGAGGTCGAGGCGGCCCACGCGAGCGAGGCCCGCGAACAACGGGACCTCGCAGGTCTTGCCTCGGCCCGTGAGCGCGCGCGCGATGTCCAACGGGCAGCCGAGGCGATCGTCAAGCGTCACGGTGTCGATCCCTCACTTGGGTCCAGGCGCCTGGCCGACGCGTGGCTGGCTACCGGTCGCGCCCATCGCCGGCGCGTCGATGGGAACGACGATCCGTCGGCGTGGACGGGCGTTGGCAATGCCTGGACCCGACTACGGATCCCCTACGAGACCGCGCGGGCGCGCTGGCGCGAAGCCGAGGCCATCCTTGGGTCCGGGGCCGGTCGCGCCGGTCGCGCAGACGCCCGGAAGCCGCTCCTCGAGGCGGCGGAGATCGCGCTCTCTCTTCAGGCCGTGCCACTCCTTCGCGAGCTCGACGAGCTCGCGAGCCGGGCGCTCATCTCCCTTCCCCCAGAGGTCGCGGCCAAGCTCAGCGGGTCCCAGGATCAGTCCCGTGAGCTCGTCGGCGTCATGGCGACCACGGCGGCGGTGCCGGTGGCAGCCGGCGTGCCGGGCGCCGAACCGTCCGATCTCGTTCGCGAGCTGGCCGGCCCGGTCGAGACACCGACGCGCGGCGATACCTTCGGGCTGAGTGGCCGAGAGCGTGAGGTGCTCGTCCAGATCGCCCGGGGACGCACGAACCGCGAGATCGGTGAGCGCCTGTTCATCAGCCAGAAGACGGTCGGTGTCCACGTCGGGAACATCCTCTCCAAGCTGGGGGTCTCGGGACGCGTCGAGGCAGCCGCGGTCGCGATCCGCCTCGGCCTCACCGACCGCGCCTGAAGAAGCGTCGCCCATGGAACATGACGAGACCCGGAGGGAGGTCTCCGGGTCTCGAATGAGGACGATCGCCGGCCAGCAACGTCCGGCGAGCGAAAGGCGATATCGGGGTGGCTTGCTGGCTATCCTGGGCGGCCGTCCATCACGACCGTCGTGTCGGTTACCAGCGGCGCGCGGCCACCAGCGCGAGGGCGATTGCGATGATCGGGCCGACCGTGATGGCGAGACGCCACGCTCGATCGACGAGGGTTCGATGCATGGATGCTGGGCTCCGGTATCCCCATGGCGCGGTGCTCGCGCCCCCGGTATGGGGAGAACGAGGCTAGCCCTGCCATGGTCCCGGGACAATCCGGACGATGGTACCGGTGCGGTCCTGGCCCGCAGGTACTGGTCGCTACCCGGACCCTGCGTCGCCGACGCGGTAGATTCCGCACGAATCTCCCCAGCGCGGGCATCCGCGCCCACCGAAAGGTCCCTGCACCCATGCAAACTCTCCGACTACTCCTGGCCCTCGCGGTCGTTCTTGTGGTTACCGCGTGCACCAGCGCCAAGCCGGGCTGGACCTACGCCCCGGCGCCGTCGGCGACTCCGATCCCGAGTGTCGAGGCGAGTGGCTCGGCCGCACCTCCGAGTGGATCCGCGCCGGCCTCGGCGCCGGCCTCTGCCGGGGCCAGCGCACCGGCCGGCGGCACGGTCCTCGAGATCGAGGCCCAGGGTGTCGCCTTCAACACGGCCGAGTTGACCGCGCCGGCCGACCAGCCGTTCCAGATCCATTTCACGAACAACGACGCGTCGATCCAGCACAACGTCGCGATCCACGAGGGATCGGCGACCGGGACCGAGGTGTTCAAGGGTGAGATCTTCGTCGGGCCGGGTGAGCGCACGTACGACGTGCCGGCGTTGAAGGCGGGAGCCTACGCCTTCGCCTGCACGGTCCATCCGAACATGACCGGGACCCTGACGGTCCAGTGACGTCGACCGGCGAGCAGCTCGCCTACACCGACGCCTACGCCCGGTCGGTCTCGGCGACGGTCCGCGACGTCGAGATCGGTGCGGCGCCGCTGGTCGTCCTCGATCGGACGGTCTTCTACCCGGGAGGTGGCGGGCAACCGTCGGATCGCGGCCTGCTGTTGCGCGCCGGCGACGGCCGCATCTGGACCGTTCGCGGGGCTCGCAAGGCCGGCAGCGAGATCGCCCACGAGCTCGAGCCCGACGATGGCGATCCTCCGGTCGTCGGCGACGTGCTCCAGGTCGACCTCGACTGGGCGCGCCGTTTGGCGCTGATGCGCACCCATACCGCGCTCCATACGCTGTGCGGCGTCGTGTGGCGCGATCACGGCGCGCTGGTCACGGGCGGCAACATGGAACCGGGGTCCGGCCGCATGGACTTCGAGTTCGAGTCGATGAGCGGCGACCTCGTGGACTCGATCGAAGCGTCGGTCAACCAGGAGCTCGGCGCGGAGCGCGAAGTCCGGGTGGCGGTCTTGCCCCGTGCCGAGGCGTTCGCCATCCCCGACCTCATCCGGACGAAGATCAATCTGCTGCCCGAGGGGATCGAGCAGATCCGGACGATCGAGATCGTTGGGCTCGACTTGCAGGCCGACGGTGGCACCCACGTCGCGAACACCCGCGAGGTCGGGCAGATCCGGGTCACGGGCTACGAGTCGAAGGGTCGGATCAACAAGCGGATCCGGATCGAGCTCGTCGATCCGGCCTGACGAGCTCACGACGATGGACCAGGAGACGCCGGCCACGCGCGCCATCGCAAAGGCCGGCATCGAGCATCGCGTGATCCGCACCCGACGTGCCGGCAGCGCCGAGGAGGCGGCCGAGCTCCAGGGCATCCCATTCGCGGCGTTGCTGCGGACGATCGTCGTCCGCCGCGGCGAGGGCGACTACCTGTTCGTGCTCGTCCCCGCCGGCCGTCGCTTCGACTGGCCGCGGCTGCGCGAGCATCTCGACGTCCGCCGTCTCACGCTGCCCGACGCCGACGAGGCGCGTGCCGCGACGGGGTACGAGCGCTACACGATCACGCCGTTCGGCTCGTCGCGGCGGTGGCCCGTGATCGTGGATGCCTCGGTCGTCGATCAGCCGATCGTGTCGGTCGGGGGTGGAGCGTTCGGGGTGAACATCCATCTGCGGCCGAGGGACCTGATCGACGCGCTCGACGCCGAGGTCGTCGAGGTCTCGACGGCCGAGGTCCAGCAGCCCGAGTCCTAGTCCGCGCACCCGCGCCGTAGACTGTCGATCCGATGGCATTCGACTCGGCCGACCTTGGCTTCGCTCTCCGGTTGCTCTTCGCCGCGATCCTCGGCGCGACGGTCGGCCTCGAACGGGAGATCCACGACCACCCGGCCGGGATGCGGACCCATCTGCTCGTCTCACTCGGGTCGGCCGGGTTCACGGTCCTCTCGATCGCGGGGTTTCCGGCGACCGGGGCCGATCCCGCGCGGGTCGCCGCCCAGATCGTGACGGGGATCGGGTTCCTGGGCGCGGGCGCGATCCTCAAGGAGGGCGTGTCGATCCACGGCCTGACGACCGCGGCCAGCCTGTGGGTCGTCGCGGCGATCGGCATGGCCGCCGGTGCCGGAGCCTGGGTCACGGCGCTGACGATCACCCTGATCGCGATCGTGTCGTTGTGGCCGTTGCGGCTCATCGCGGAGCGCTTCGTCGGCAAGAATCGGAACAACGTTCGCCGGAACCTGCCGCGAGACTGAGTCGCTTGAACGACCTCCCGCGACCCGGGACGTCCTCGCGTCCGCGCGTCCGCCCCTTCCGTCTCCTCATTGCGGTCCTGGTGGGCCTGCTGCTCGCGATCGGCGCCCTGGCGGTTGGGCGAACCATCCAGCCGCCCCGCACCACCGCGGTGTACGACCCGCCGGTGCTCGCCGGCCAGCAGCTCTGGGGAGCCTGCGCCGGCGGGTTCTACGCTCGCCACGGAACCGCGATCGTGGTCACGTCCAGCGGCCATTGCACCACCGAGGGCACGGTGGCCTACGACCCGGATGGCACCACGGTCCGCGGCGTCTTCGGCCCGATAGCCCAGGATGCGACGTGCCCGCATGCCGGGCATACCTGCTCGGCCTCCGACATGAACTACCTCGTGGTCGCCACGGATCGCATCCCGTGGGGGCATTTGAACGAGGTGGACCTGGGCACGGGCGGCTACCTGGTCATCCCGGAGGACACGCGGCCGCTGGCCTGCGCCGACATCGCGATCGGCGACCGGGTCGAGATCAACGGCCGCAACGTGTATCGAAGTGGAACGGTGGAAGAGAAGGGCGAGTACCTCCACGCCGAGGACGGCACCTACTTCCCGTGCATGATCGCGGCGCGCGTCCCCGTGTCATCCGGGGATTCGGGAGGCGCGGTCCTCGTCCGCGGGATCCCGGCGGGGGTCACGAGTCGCAGCTTCGGCGGGCTGCTCGGGTTCACGCCGCTGGCCGAAGGCCTGGCCGATCTCGGGCTGCAGCTCTGCACCAGGCCCGACTGCGGGCTCGCCAGACCCTGAGCTTGCCCGATCGCGAGTGGCGACGTCCGACCGCGGTGTGGCACGATCGGTGGGATGCAGCGGCCCCGTCTCCCGCGGCCGAACCCGCGGTCGCTTCCCGTCTTCGATTCGCCCCTCGTCCGACGGCTGCTCTGGCACGTCAATCGGATCCGCGGCCAGCTGGATCGGCGCTTCTTCGTCTCCCTCGCCCAGGGCATCGCCGGCTTCGTCCTCGTCGCCGCCGTCCTTATCACGCTGTTCGAGAAGCCCTGGACGTTCGAGTCGGTCTTCGACTCGTTCAACTGGGGGATCGCCACGGTCCTGGGCCAGGGCGACTCGAGCTTCGTCACCTCGCCGGCCGGTCGACTGATCGGCTGGTTCCTCATCCTCTTCGGGGTCGCCATGCTAGGCATGATCACCGGCGCCCTCGTCGCGATGGTCATCGATTTCCTAATCAAGGAGGGCCAGGGTTTGGGTGCGTCGGGCTACCGGAACCACATCGTCGTCTGCGGCTGGAATACCACCGCCCGGGACCTCATCGGTGAGCTGCGCGGCGACGATTACAAAGCCAAGGTCGTCGTCCTCGCCGACCTCGAGAAGAACCCCGCAGGCGACGACGTCTACTTCGTCCGCGGCGAGTCGACCGACGAGGAGGACCTCAAGCGTGCCGGCATCGAGGAGGCATCGGCGGCGCTCATCTTCCCGCGCGATTCATCGGACGAGGCGGACATGCATTCGATCCTCACCGTCCTGGCGATCGAGCATGCGGCGCCCGGCGTCCGGACGGTCGCCGAGGTCAACAACCCGAAGCACGAGGCGCACTTCCGCCGGGCCGATGTCGACGAGCTGCTGGTGACATCGAAGTTCGCGTCGCACCTGCTGGCGCGGTCGGCGCTGTACCCGGGCTTGTCGGCGATCGTCACCGACATCGTCTCGGGCGGCGAGGGCTCGGAGCTCTACCGGATCTCGCTGCCCGACGACTATTGCGGACAGTCGATCACCGAGGTCTCGACACGCCTACGCACCGAGCATCGCGCCACGCTGCTGTCCATCAATCGAGGCGGGCACGCGTTCGTCAACCCAAGCTCGGATTTCGTGCTCCAGCCCGGCGACGATGCGGTCGTCGTGGCAGAGTCGCTCGGTTCGCTCGCGCCACTGGAGATCGCGGACACCGAGGTCGCGCCTCGGACGGCGTCGGTTGTGCCGTCGGCCTGAATCTCGGCCCGTGTGCGCGGGCCCGGGTGCCGCCCGTCGCAGTTTTCGTCCAAATGCTCGCCACATGGTCTCTCGACGCAGATCCGGGGCTTGGAGAATAGCCGTCAACGTGCATAACGATGCGACGACTCCTGGTGCGCTGCGTGGATGCATCCAGGGACACGCATAGCGATGCATCGGACGCGCTCTTTGGGCCCCTGGCCGTGTCGACGGCTCGCCTCGGGAGCATTTGACAAAACCCAGGGCCCCCTCGGCCGGATCCGGCGACGCGGCGACCAGCCGCTGGACCTAGAGCGCCTTCACCGCCGCCGTCAGCGCCGCGAGACCCTCCTTGGCGTCCGCGAACAGCATGCCGGTCTTCTCGTTGGTGTAAAGCTCGTTGTCGATCCCGGCGTACCCGCGCCCCATCGAGCGCTTGATCACGACGATCGACTTGGCGTGGTCCACATCCAGGATCGGCATGCCGGACACCGGTGAGCCTGGCCGGCGGGCAGCCGGGTTCGTCACGTCGTTGGCGCCGATCACGAGCGCGACGTCGGCTCGATCGAACTCCGGGTTGATGTCGTCCATCTCCTTGAGCTGCGGGTAGGGCACGTTCGCCTCCGCCAACAGCACGTTCATGTGGCCGGGCATCCGACCCGCGACCGGGTGGATCGCGTACTTGACGTCGACCCCGCGATCCTCCAGGAGATCGGCCAGCTCGCGGACCGCATGCTGCGCCTGCGCGACGGCCAGGCCGTAGCCCGGGACCACGATGACGTGCTGGGCATACGCCAGCTGGATCGCGACGTCGTCGGCGCTGATCGAGCGGACCGAGCCACCCGCAGCGGCCGCTCCGGCGCCCGCGGCCTCATCGCCCCCGCCGAACCCACCGACCATGATGTTCACGACCGAGCGGTTCATGGCGCCGGCCATGAGCTTGGTCAGGATCGCGCCGGAGGCACCGACCAGTGCGCCGGCGATGATCAGGACCGGGTTGTCGATCACGAACCCGGCCATCGCCACGGCCGTGCCGGTGAACGAGTTCAGGAGGCTGATCACGACCGGCATGTCGGCGCCGCCGATGGGCAGCGTCATGGTGACGCCGAAGATCAGTGCCGCCACGAGGATGACCAGCATCAGCGGCAGGCTCGGCGTCCCCGTCACGAACAGGATGAGCGCGGCCAGCAGCGTGATCGCCGCAAGCCCGGCCGTCACGATCCGTCCACCCGGGATCAGGATCGGCTTGCCCGGGATCAGGCCCTGGAGCTTGCCGGACGCGACCAGCGATCCGGTGAACGTGATCGACCCGATGATGATGTCGAGCACGATGAAGACGTGCGTGTCGAGTCGGACCTCGGCGCCGCGGACGATCCGCAGGTAGTCGTCGATCGCGATCAGCGCCGCCGCACCGCCGCCGACCGCATTGAACAGCGACACCAGCTGCGGCATCGCGGTCATCTTCACGGTCCGCGCGGCGTACAGGCCCAGACCGCCGCCGATGATGATGCCGGCCGCGATGATCGCCCACGACGATGCCCGGATCCCGAAGCTCGCCGGGTCCAGCAGCTGACGTGCCCCGATCAGGATCGCCGTCGCAATGATGGCCACTGCCATACCGCCGGCCGATAGCAGGTTGCCGTTGCGAGCCGTCGCCGGCGAGTTCATCCGGACCAGGCCGATCACGAACGCGACCGCGCCCGCCAGCCAGGCGATGCGGACGATGACCTCGATGACGTCGAGTGTCGTCATGCCTGGGCCTCGGGCTGGTCCGGCGCGGTGTCCTCCACGGGTTTCGCGGCCACCGGCCGCTTCCGGAACATCTGGAGCATGCGATCGGTCACGACGTACCCGCCGACCACGTTCATCGCCGCGAACGCGACCGCGATCAGCGACAGCGCCTGGCTGATCCCACCGCGCGCCTCGGCCGCGATCAACATCGCGCCGACGAGGACGATCCCGTGGATCGAGTTCGCGCCCGACATCAGTGGCGTATGCAGCGTGGCCGGCACCTTCGAGATCACCGCGAACCCGACGAGGATCGCAAGGGTGAAGACCGTCAGCGCCGTGATCAGCGCGTCGATCTGGTCGGGGGTCATGCCTGGCCTCCGGGGTTGAGGAGCTTGTTGACTGCGTCGGAGACGACCGCGCCATCCTTCGTGATGACGGTCGACTTCGTGACTTCGTCGTCGAAGTCGAGGTTGAGGGCGCCATCCTTGACCATGCCGAGGAGCAGTGCCGAGATGTTCCGGGCATAGAACGCTGAGGCGCCGGCCGGCATCGATGCCGGCAGGTTGTCGGGGGCGATGATCGTCACGCCGTTCGGCGTCTCGACGGTCTCGCCGACCTTCGACAACTCGCAGTTGCCGCCGAGCGTGCTCGCCGCCATGTCGACGATCACCGAGCCGGGCTGCATCTTGGCGACGGCGTCGGCGGTCACCAGGACCGGTGGCTTGCGACCCGGAACCTGGGCTGTGGTGATGACCACGTCCATCCCGCCGATGGACTCGTTGAGCTCGGCCTGTTGGGCGGCACGCTCCTCGGCGGTCAGCTCGCGGGCATAGCCGCCGGCGCCAGTGGCGTCGATCGTGGTCTTGAGCTTCACGAACTGGGCGCCGAGGCTCTCGGCCTGCTCACGGGTCTCGGGCCGCACGTCGTAGGCCCTAACCACGGCGCCCAGCCGCTTTGCGGTCCCGATCGCCTGGAGGCCGGCCACACCGATGCCGAGGATCAGGACGTTCGCGGGCTTGGCGGTCCCCGCCGCGGTCGTCAGCAACGGGAAGTACCGGCCGTAGGCGTTGGCGGCGATCAGCACGGCCTTGTAACCGCCGACATTTGCCTGGCTGCTCAGGGCGTCCATCGACTGGGCCCGGGACAGGGTCCGTGGGATCGCATCGAGGCTGATCGCGGTGACGCCCTTCGCGGCGAGGTCCTTGGCGAGACCCGGGTCGATGAGCGGTGCGAGGACCCCGATGACCGCCTGCCCCTTGCGCAGACGCCGGACATCGTCAGCGGAGGGTCTGGCCACGCGCAGCACCACGTCCGATTGCTGGTAGAGCGCATCGGTCGAGACGACCTCCGCTCCGGCCGCGGCAAACGCGTCGTCCGGGATCGCCGCGCCGGCGCCGGCCCCTTTTTCGACGAGGACCTCCAGCCCGGCTGCTTTCAGCTTGCCGAGTGCTTCGGGTACCAGGGCGACGCGCCGTTCTCCGGGCGCGGTCTCCTTGGCGACACCGACCTTCATGGGCACCACCTGTTCGGATGAGGGGACCGCGGACATGAGCGGGGGATCCGCGGCGGACGCTTGGGGTCGCCGGAAGTCTACCGCGTGAGCCGCGGCGGTTGCGACGCGCCGGCGGTTGCGACTCGGATGCGCGGCCTCACAGGCGGGAGCGGATCTCCCAGAGGTCCGGGAACGCCGGTCGGAACAGCGTGCCGCGCAGGTATTCGACCCCGCTCGAGCCACCGGTCCCCCGTTTGGTGCCGATCGTCCGTTCGACCATCTTCACGTGGCGATACCGCCACTCCTGGATGCCCTCGTCGAGATCGACCAAGCGCTCGGCGACGAGCCCGGCATCGGCGTCCTCGCGATACGCGGCGATCAGCACGTCCTGGACCTGGTGGTCAGGCGTCGGCGCGTCGGCCGGGACCGGGTGCCCGCGCTCGGCGAGATAGCCGAGGAAGGACTCCCATACCGACGTGGCCGTTTGCGCCTCCTGGATCGATCGCCTCGCGGTCGACCCCTCCGGCTGCGCCTCGACCGCCGACGCATCGCGCGACCCGAGCATCGCCTCGATCGCGCGGAAGCCGGCCGACTGAAAGCCGGACGCCGAGTCGAGTCGATCCCGGAAGGACAGGAACTGCAGCGGCGTCATGGTCTCGAGGACGTCGACCTGGGCGACGAGCGTCTTGAGGATCTTGAGGACGCGGTTCAGCAGGTGGAGCGCGCGATCGGTGTCGCCGTCCTCGAGTGCGAGCTGGACCCCCTGGAGCTCGTGGCGGAGCGACTTGAACCAGAGTTCGTAGACCTGATGCACGACGATGAACAACAACTCGTCGTGCTCCGGACCGTCCGGGCCGGCCGAACGCTCGACCTGGAGCGACAGGAGCTCGGGGACCTTCAGATACGAGGCGTAGGTGACGGCACGGCGGCTCACGGCCCGATGGTACGTCGGGCCGGGGAGGGGTCGTTCAGTCGCGCGGCCGGATGCGGATGATCAGCATCGCCGACTCTCCGTCGCCGATCGCTTCCCCTTCATGCGGGACCGCACCGTCCCAGCGGACATAGTCCCCGGGACCGGCCTCGATCTCGTGTTCGCCCTGGCGCA
>JBIOWA010000163.1:0-2342 GCA_044868045.1 Candidatus Limnocylindrales bacterium | reverse complement strand
TGGTTCACGCCGAACTCCGGCGGTTTGAAGAGTCAGTGCGCGCCCGAGGCGGCTCCCACCGCGCGGGCGAATGTCACATGCGTGACCCCGCTAGGCGAGGAGGCGGCCTCGACCTCATAGTCCTTCTCGAGACCCTCCAGCCCGTCCCAGAGGCGTACGCCTCGGCCGAGCAGGATCGGGATCACGACGACGTGCATGTGGTCGACGAGCCGGGCAGCAAGGAAGTCGCGGATGACGGTGGCGCCTCCGCCGATCCGTACGTCCTGGCCGTCCGCAGCCTCGCGCGCGGTCTCGAGCGCCTCGGCAGGCGAAGCGTCGACGAAGTGGAACGTCGTGCCGCCCTCCATCTCGATCGACGGGCGCGGGTGGTGCGTGAGGACGAAGACCGGCGTGTGGAACGGCGGGTTCGGACCCCACCAGCCCTTCCACGCCGGGTCCTCATGCCATCCGGGCGGGCCGAACTTCCCGGCACCCATGATCTCGGCGCCGATCCCAGGATCGTGCAGCCGCACAAAGGCGTCGTCGATGCCGCCGGTGCCGCCGGGCTGACCGAGCCTCTCGCGCCACCACCGCGTGGCGAACATCCATTCGTGCAGCCTCTCACCGGCGTGGCCGAACGGTGCGTCGAGGCTCTGACCTTCGCCGGTACCGAAGCCGTCGAGCGAGATGGAGAAGAATTGGACGCGGGCGAGTGACATGCTGGCCTCCTTTCGGTAGTTGGGGTTCAGCTCTCGCAGGTCGTGCCGAGAAGGGAGGTTGGTCGCGGCATTCGGGTCATCGTCGAGAGGTGGACACGGTGAGCTCAGCGCTGGACTCGGTAGTGCATGTGCGTGACGCCGGCCTCCCCCTCGAGGATGCGGGTGCGCTCGAGCTCGATGTGCTCAGCCACCATGTCGCACCGGCTTCGCAGAAAAGCAGCGGATCGGTCGCGACCGGGAGCGCCACGGCGATGTCGAAGGGGTCCGTCGTCACCCCAACGGCGTCTCTGCGGAGCACCGCGAGATCTTCGACCATTTCGGCGCATCCCGCGACGATGTCGAGAACGGGCAAGCGGCTCCGACACATCAGTGAACGCGCCAATTCGGGCGCAACGAACAGGGAGGGGCGAAGATGAAGTTCATGTTGCTGCAGAACTATGAACCCATCGAGGGCGTGGAGCCGATGAGCACGTGGTCGCCGGAGGACGTCAAGGCCCACATCGAGTTCCAACACCGTCTGAACGACGAGCTCACGGAGCGCGGCGAGCTCGTCGACGCGCAGGGCCTCGCGGGGCCGGAGCTGGCCAAGTTCGTGACCTACGACGGGGTCGGCACGCCTGTCGTGACCGACGGCCCGTTCCCGGAGTCGAAGGAGCTTCTCGCCGGCTACCGGATCGTGGACGTCGAGTCGCCCGAGCGCGCACTCGAGATCGCGGCCAAGAGCTCGGCGGCCCCGGGGCCGGGCGGTGTGCCGATCAAGCAGGTGATCGAGGTGCGCGAGGTGATGGGCGCCCCGAGCTCTGAGGTGTGATACCGAGCGGACCGCGATCGCCTAGACCTTCTGGACGACGACCGAGGAGCGACCCATGACCACTCAGACACCAACACCGCTCGTCACGGGCACGGATTTCATCACGGTGGCGACGAAGGACTTCGACGCCGCGGTGGAGTTCTACGGCAACGTGCTCGGCCTGCGGTTGTCCAAGCGCTGGGGGCAGATGCCCGCGGCCGAGTTCGAGACCGGCACCCTGACGATCGCCGTGATGCAGTCCGACGCGTTCGGCATCGAGTTTCGGTCCAACAACCATCCGATCGCGCTGCGCGTCGACGAAGTCGAGACGGCCCGCGCCGAGCTCGAGTCGCGCGGCGTCCAGTTCAAGGGAGACATCCTCGACTCCGGCGTCTGCCACCAGGCGTTCTTCGAGGATCCGGACGGCAACGTGCTCGGGCTTCACCACCGCTACGCGCCCCACGACTGAGGCCTGACAGTCGCACTGAGCACGTGAGCCCGCCGCCGAGCATCGAGGACCTGCTGCGCAAAGCCGCGCCGCAGGTCCTCGGTGCGGTCATGCGGCGGTTCGGCGACTTCGCCGACTCCGAGGATGCGGTGCAGGAGGCGCTGGTCGCGGCGACCACGCAATGGCCGGCGCAGGGAACGCCGGAAAACCCGGTGGGCTGGCTGATTCATGTCGCGTCGCGGCGGATGACCGACCGGTTGCGCAGCGAGGAGGCGCGGCGGCGGCGCGAGGGTCTGGTGGCGACGGGAGAGCGCCCTGTCCCAGAGTCGGGGCCGGGCCACGACGACACGCTGGTGCTCATGTTCATGTGCTGTCATCCGGCGCTCACACCGCCGTCCGCGATCGC
>JBIOWA010000162.1:0-12231 GCA_044868045.1 Candidatus Limnocylindrales bacterium | reverse complement strand
TCAGCTCGAGATGGTCGCCCGACCGCCAGACCGTGAAGATCTCGGCCTGGACCGGGCTTTCGACGTCCCAACCCTCCGGGGTGCGGCTCATCCGCAGCGCCTCATTGCCCGAGTCTATTGCCCTACGCTAGGACCATGACCCCCGATCGACCGCGACGGGCAGCGGACCTGCTCGTCGATTGCCTCGCGGCAGAAGGCTGTGAGTACGTCTTCTCGGTGCCCGGCGAGGAAACGCTGGATATCCTCGACGCGCTCTCCCGCCACCAGGGCGTGCGGCACATCACGACGCGCCACGAGCAGGGCGCGGCGTTCATGGCCGACGTCCATGGCCGGCTGACGGGCCGTGCGTCGGTCGCGATGGGCACACTCGGCCCCGGGGCCACGAACCTCGTCACGGGCATCGCCGACGCATATCTCGACCGCGCGCCGATGGTCGCGATCACCGGTCAGGCAGCGTCCTCGAAGCTGCACAAGGAGGCGCACCAGGTCGTCGACATCGTCCGCATGTTCGAGCCGGTCACCAAGTGGAACACGAGGGTCGAGCGCATCCGGGCGATCCCCGAGATCGTGCGCAAGGCGTTCCGTGTCGCAACGCTCGAGAAGCCCGGCCCGACCCACATCGAGCTGCCCGAGGACATCGCCGCGACCTCGATCCAGCCGGCCGACGGCAGCGCGCCGCCGGTGCCGCTGACCCCGGGCCACGCCTACTTCCCCGAGCCGACCGACGAGGCGATCGCCCATGCCGCCCGCCTCATCGCCGAGTCAGAGCGGCCGCTGATCCTGGCCGGGAACGGCGTCCTGCGCCGCGGTGCCGCACCCGAGCTCCGTGCCCTCGCCCGCGGTCTGCACGTCCCGGTCGCGGCGACGTTCATGGGCAAGGGCGCGATCGACGACCGCTCGCACCTGTCGCTCATGGCGGTCGGCCTCCAAGCGCGCGACCACGTCCTGTCGGGCTTTGATCGGGCGGATCTCGTGATCTGCGTCGGCTACGACCTCGTCGAATACGCACCGTCGTCGTGGGATCCCGACGGCTCGAAACGGGTCCTCCACATCGACACGCAGCCTGCGGAGATCGATGCTGCCTACCGTCCGGAGGTCGAGCTGATCGGCGACATCGACGGGACGTTGGGGCGGTTGCTGACCGCGGTCCTGCCGCTGGGCGTCGGCGGCCGTGACGCGGGCGAGCGGCACGAGTCCCGGGAGATCCTCGTCCACGCCGACCTGCGCATGCAGCTGCTCGAGGAGCTGGCGGCGCACGAGTCGGACGACGCGTGGCCGATCACTCCGCAGCGTGCCATTTCCGATCTGCGTCGGGTCCTCGATGCGTCGGACATCGTCGTGTCGGACGTCGGCGCCCACAAGATCTGGGTCGCCCGCCTGTACCAGGCGTACGAGCCGAACACCGTGATCATCTCGAACGGCTTCGCCGCGATGGGCATCGCGATCCCCGGAGCGATCGCCGCCAAGCTCGTCCACCCGCGGCGCAAAGTCGTTGCCCTCTGCGGCGACGGCGGCTTCCTCATGAACAGCCAGGAGCTCGAGACCGCCAAGCGGATCGGCGCCGACATCTGCGTCGTCGTCTGGCGCGACGACAGCTACGGCCTCATCGACTGGAAGCAGCGCAACGAGTTCGGTCGACCGTTCGGGGTCGAGTTCGGTAACCCGGACTTCGTCGCCTACGCCGAGTCGTTCGGCATCGCCGGCTTCCGGCCGTCGAGCGCGTCGGATCTGTATCCGACGCTGGCGCGCGCGCTCGAGGTCGATGGTCCGTCGCTGGTCGAGGTCCCGATCGACTACGCGGAGAACCTGCGGCTGACCGAACGGCTGGGTGCGCTGGCCATCGGCGACTGATCGGTCCCGCCTCGGGTGAGGCGCGCCCGTGCGTGCGAGATTCGTGGGTCCGGCGCAGGATTCCCTGATGGTCGGTCATCGATTGCGCCTCCGGCCGCTCATCGGCCTCGTCGCTGCGCTGACGATCGCGCTCGGCTCCGCATCGGGAGCTCTCGCCGCCCGGTCCGACTGGGACGGCAGTTACGACCTGTATCGGGCCGGCATGTTCACGACCCAGAAGTCGTGGCTCTGGTGCACGGCCGCCGGGGTCCAGATCGTCCGGAACATCGTCGACCGTGACAACGATCACTCGAGCAGCGCCCAGCGCCGCTACTTCGAGTGGATGCGGCGCCACAACCGCTACGACCTGCCGCTGTCGGCGGGCATCGACCCCGCCGGCTGGACCGCCGGCCTCCGACATTTCGTCGACAGCCGATACCGACTGGTCGCCAGCAAGACGTTCAACGGCGCGGTTCGATCGGCGGCGCAACGGATCCGCGCAACGGGGCTGCCAGTCGCACTCACGGTGTCCAACGGCAACCACGGCTGGATCCTGACCGGGTTCTCGGCGACCGCCGATCCAGCCACGACCGGCGACTTCCGGGTCACCTCGGTCCGCGTGGTCGGGCCGCTGTACGGGCTGCAGAGCCGGACGTACGGCTACGACATGAAGCCCGGGACCTCGCTGACCATCCAGCAGCTTCGGCGGTTTTTCACGCCCTGGTGGTACGCATCAAAGCGGATGGTCTGGGACGACACCTACGTGTCGATCCAGCCCGTTCCGGTCAAGGCACAGATCGCGAAGTCGCTGCCCGTGACCTTGCCGACACCACTGCCGGCGGTCACGACGTCGCCCGCGACGTCAGCCTCGGCCGCGGCGTCGCCATCGGCTGCGGCGGCGGTCGTGCCGTCGTCGAGGCCCGATCCATCGTCGTTCGCCGCGCCGACCGCGTCTGACCTTGCCGCGGCTCCGGCAGCCGCCGACGTGCCGATCGCGCCGATCGCGGTGCTGATCGTCCTTGTCTCGGCGGTTGCGATCGGCCTCGGGGAGATCGCGCGCAGCCGTTCGTTGCGGTCGGTGCCTTAGCGCACCACCGAACCCTGTCGGTGTCGCGTATCTGACACCGACAGGACTTTCGTACTGGTACACCACAGGACCTCGGGGTCGGACGCAGCGCCGGGGGGCGCGCTCACCCGAGATCAACCGCCGCGGTCGTGGAGGTCGCGGCCACCATGGGGCGAGATCCGCGCGCCCGTCACATCGCGTGCGGATCTCGCCCCGCCACGCTTGGGGAGGTGACCCGGCACGAGCGCGCAAGAGGGGACGCGAACCACGTCCAAGCAGGGTGCCAATCCGGGGGGAAAGGAACCATCGCACCAATGACACTCAGTACGAAGAGACCACGCGCCAGATCGAGGTGGGCGGCTCTCGCCGGCTTCGTCTTCCTGGCCACGGTCATGAGCGTTTCGACAGCCGTCGCGAGCCATCCCGAGGTCAGCCTCAGCGGCAGCAACTTCGAGATCGATACCGACGCCAACCTCAAGGTCGACGACGCGGCTCCATCCATCGACTGGGCCAGCGTGACCGAGAACCGTAAGCAGGACACCGCCAGCGGACCGACCGACGAGTCGTTCGGCCAAGGGACCAAGGAGGACACGGCCGTCCCGAGCGTCGTCGACGGCAGCATCCCGCCGAACAAGAGCGACCTGAAGTTCTTCGGCGTCTACCAGGAAGGCAGCACGGCCTCCGGGTTCCTCACGATGTTCTGGTCGCGCGTCCAGGACCCGTCCGGAACGACCAACATGGACTTCGAATTCAACCAGAGCAGCACGCTGTCCTCGAACGGCATCACGCCCGTCCGAACGGCCGGCGACCTTCTCGTCATCTACGACCTGTCGAATGGTGGGACGGTCCCGACGCTCTCGAAGCGCACCTGGACGGGCACCGCGTGGGGGCCCGCAACGGCGCTCGTCGGCGGAACCAACGCGTCCGGTTCCATCAACACGTCCGCGATCCCCGCGGCCGAGAGTGATGGCATCGGCAGCCAGTCCGCCCGGACATTCGGCGAGGCGCAGCTCCGGCTTTCCTCGCTCTTCCCGGATCCGACGATCTGTCAGTCCTTCGGATCGGCGTACCTGAAGAGCCGTTCGTCCGACTCGTTCACATCGGCGGTCAAGGACTTCGTCCCGCCGATCTCTGTGAACATCACCAACTGCGGATCGATCAAGATCATCAAGAAGGACGACGCGGACAACGCCCTCAACGGTGCTGTGTTCACGCTCTTCAACGACAACGCGCCGGTCGGCGGCAGCCTCGGCGCCGAGGACACCATCACCACCAAGACGTGCACTACCGGAGCGTCCCCGAATGCCGCCGGTGAGTGCACGATCACGGGAGTTCTTGCAGGGGAATACTGGGTCCGTGAGACCACGACGCCCACTGGTTACACCACAGCCGCCGATCAACACGCGACCGTCACTGCCGATTCGACGGTTACCTTGACCTTCGTCGACCCGCGCGAGCGCGGCGCCATTCGCGTCAAGAAAGCAGCCAAGCACTTCGATACGTCCGGAAACACGTCCGCAAACCTCGTCGCGACGTTCACCGTGAAGAAGGGCACCACGACCGTCGGGACGATAACGACTGCTGCCGACGGCACCGGCTGTCTTGGCGACCTCCTGTTCGGGAATGACTACTCGATCAGCGAGACGACCGTTCCGACAGGTTACAAAGCTCCCGCGCAGCAGACCGATCTGGTGGTCGACACCAAGGCTTCTTGCCCCACCGGTGGCAATGAGTACACGTTCACGAACGCCCCGTTGACTGACATCACGGTCAGCGTCAATTCGCAGGTTGCGGGTGGCACCGGATCAAAGATCACGTGCACAGGCCTGACGCCCACCCCGTCTGACGCGACTCCAACCGCCTTCGACGACACGTCGGAGACCGTGAAGGATCTCGTCGAGGGTACGTATACCTGCACCATCGTCATCGATCCCTAGTCGGCACCGCCGCTACGAACCAGGAAGGACCGGCCTCCGGGCCGGTCCTTCGATATTAGGTAGGGATCAGCGGCTGGTTCGAGTCGTGCTCCGCGCAGTCGGCAGCCCGACGGACGCGACCGTGACAGCGACCGCCGCGATGGCCAGCAACCCGAACACGGTCATGACTCCCTCAGCGGTGACGCTCGAGCCCAGCACGGCGCCGGCGAGGCTTGCTCCTACCACGCCGCCAAGGTAGCGGCCCGTGTAGTAGGTCCCAGCCGCCATCCCCAGGCGATCCGCCCCGACGACCTCCATCGCCGCCGCCTGCCGAGGCGAGCCGGACAGCCCCATCCCCAGGCCGACGAGCGCCAGGAGACCCCCGAGAACGACCGTCGAGACGCTCGGGGCGACCTGCCACAGGACCGCGAGGCCGATCGCAGTCGCCATCCCACCGACCACGGCCGGTCGTCGACGGCCGACTCGGTCCGAGAGTCGCCCCCCAAGTGGCGCGACGAAGCCCCACAGGGCCGAGATCCCGAGCAGGACAAGCCCCGCTGTCGTCGGTGACCCGGACTGGAGTCGCTCGACCAGCAAGGGAACCACGAGGAAGCAACCGTGGAGCACGACGGTCATGCCGAACACGCCGAAGAGCGCGGCTGCGAACGGCCTTGATCCGAGGAGACGGGGATCGACGGCAGGGTGATCCGCTCTGAGCTCGACGGCGACGAAGACGATCGCAAGCGGGATCACGGCGACCGCGGCCGCGCTTCCCAGGCCGCCATCGAGCGGGCCCCTGATGGCAAGGAGCGCCGCAACCAGGGTGATCGCGAGCAAGGCGAGGCCTGACAGGTCGACCGGCCGTGGTGTCGTCGTCGCGCCGGCCTCGACCGGGCGGGGCCGCGCGAGCCATCCGACGGTCGCCACAGCGATCGCCGCGACCGGCACCGCCAGCAGGAACAATCCGCGCCATCCGACCGCCACCACTACCAGACCACCCACCAGCGGCCCGATCGCGGCCGCGATCGATACGAGCATGTCGAACAGGCCGAACGCAGCGCCCTGCCGGCTCGGCGGTGCCTCTGCGCGGACCAGCGCGGTCGAGCTCGTCGAGACGAGTGCCCCAGTGACCGCCTGCAGGACGCGGGCAGATGCCAGGATCGCGAACGACGTCGTCGAGGCCGCGAGCACCGACGCCGCCGCAAACCCGACCACGCCGATGAGGAACGCCCGGCGGTGCCCGAACCGATCGCCGAGGCTGCCGCTCGCGGGTAGGGCGATCGCGACCGCGGCGAGATAGAGCGTCACGAGCGAGGCCACGGTCGCCGCATCGACCCCGAACGTCTCCATCACGCTCGGCAGCGCGACGGCCAGCATCGTCGAATTGAGCGGCACCAGGACCGCGCCGCTCGCGATACCGAGCATCGCTATCGTCAGGAGCGGCCCGGACTCCTCGTCTCCACCGCGCGCGGCGATCACAGGATGCGGACGAGACCGGTCGTGCCGTTGAGCTCCACGAACGCGCCATCCGGGATGCGGGTCGTGGCGTCACCGAGGCCCACCACGGCCGGCAACCCGAATTCGCGCGCGACGACCGCGGCATGGCACAGGACGCCGCCTGTGTTCGTCAGCAGGCCGCCGGCGACGCTGAAGAGCGGGACCCACGACGGGTTCGACGACGGCGCGACGATCACGTCGCCGGGGATGACCTTCTTGAAGTGTTCGGGACCGAGGACGATCCTGGCGACGCCTCGCACGACGCCGAAAGATGCACCGGTACCCCGCATGGTCCCGTCCAGTTCGGCGTCGAAACGCGCGCCGTCGAAGCGGTCGGCCTTCTCCGGTGGGGTCAGCGGCTTGCCGACGACCCGCGGTGGCTTCATCGCCTTTTGCAGCGCGTGCTCGGCTCGCCGCGCCGCGACCGTGGCACGCCGATCGACCGGGGCATGCAGCAGGTCGGGGACTTCGTCGCGGGACAAGTACAGCACGTCCTCGGGCTGGCCGATGACCCCCGCTTCGACCAGTCGCGCCCCGACCCGCAACGCAAACGAGCGCAAGCATGCCTGGACGAGCCGGTCGATCCAGTAGTTGTGGATCTCGGTCAGCGGTCCGACTGTGCGGGCATCCGCCAGGAGCTGCTCGAATTTGGCGAGGTTTTCCGGTCGGTCGGCGAGGACCGTTCGGACGCGGTCGGCGAGCGTGTCGGCCTCAGAAAGCAACATTGCGCGACGCTCGTCGGCTGACGGTCCGGCTGCCGCCAGGCGCCTCGCGAGGTCACCCAGGACCATCGAAGGCTGCTCGGACCAGTTCGCAAACGCGATGTCGTCGAAGCTGCCACCGAGATGACCATGCACGTCGAGGAAGTCGTGCAGCGACGCGACGAAGCGAGTTGCCTCTGGTGCGGCTTCCACCATTTCGAGTCGCGAGGCGTTGGGGGGCTCGAACATCCGCCGCAGATCGGCGTCGCCGCGGACCATCGCCGCCAGGCGGTCGAGGCCCCGCTCGACGTCATGGAGCTCGCCCGCGTATCCCTGGATCAGGCGGAGCGCCTCACCTGCCGGTGCATCGGCCATGACCCCCTCATAGAACTCGGAAAGGTCGTCGGTTACCTGGTACGCGCCGCGGATCGCATGGAAATGGATCGCCCAGCCCCGTGCGCCTCGTTCCCAGGCCTCGTGCCAGGCATTAGCGAGGTTCGCAAGCGGCATGCGCTGCACGGGGACCGATCGGAACCAGTCGCGCGACGCGATGAGCTCGGGCATCGCGGTGTCACGCCAGTAGCTCTCCGAGGCGTGGATGAAGTCCCGCTTGCGCCGGGTGTACGCCTCGAGCGCCGCTTCCTGCTCGGGCTCGGGAACGAGGGTGCGGACGGCCATGTACGTGTAGCCGTGCCAGAAGCGCACGAGGACCTCCCATGGAGCGTCGAGGCGCAGCCGGCCGTATTCCATACCGCCAATGACGAGCCGAACGTAGTCGACGCTCAATGGCGCAAGCGCGAACGGCATGTGCATGTCGTCGTGTTCCCACGACAACTCGGGATCGGCTGGATCCTCCCAGTCGATCGGGAAGGCGTCGATCGTGATGCTCCAAAACCGAACGGCCCTCGGAATGCCGTCGCCTGAGTCTAGCGAGGGGGCATCACGGCGATCGGCTGGATCAGCGTGGAGGCCGTACCAATCGGCCATAGCGTCCGCGCACCAACCTTCCGTACGGTGCGGCCGAGAGTACCGTGCCGTCCCGTTTCCGTTTCCCGACCCTCGGTCAAGCGGCCGCCCGTATACGCCGGCGGCCGGGCCTGCGCACGGTCGTCGTCGCACCGGCCGTGGCCGTCATCCTCGGGATGGCATGGGTGGTCTCGAACGGTGTCGCCGACGAGCTGCGCAGAACCGCCACGGAGTCCGCGGTCCACAGCGTCGAGGCCATCGTCCGCGGCTACGTCGATCCGGAGCTGCAGGAGACGAGCCTTGACCTCGACGCACCGCGCGATCCGGTCATCGACTCCCAGCTCGAGCGGCTGATCCAGTCCGGCGAGATCCGTCGGATCAATATCTGGTCACGCGACGGTCGGATCGTCTATTCCAGCGAGGTTGAACTTCGCGGCCGTCGATTCTCGATCGGCCCGTTGATCGCGAACGCCTACGCCGGCGACGGCGCGGCACGCTATGTCGGCGACGACGCGACCGCGGACGATGACGGCACCGGAGCCGACGACAGCCTCGCCCCACTGTCCGGCACCTACCTTGAGCTGTTCGTCCCGATCCGGGGCGCCGTCGACGGCAATCCGATCGGTGTCTACGACGTCTACCAGGACGCCCGTCTCATCGAGGAACGGATCGACGCAACGCGGTCGGGGGTATTCGTCGTCGCGGTCGTCGCATCGAGCATGCTGGTCGTCCTCATCTGGCTGGCGTTCGGCGGCGCCTCGCGCGTCCTGGCCGCACAGAACCGTCGTCTGGAGGAGCAGGCGGCCACGGAGCGGCTCCTGCTGGTGGACCTCCAGCGCAGCGAAGAGCGATTTCGGTCGCTCGTGCAGAACGCGTCGGACGCAGTCGTCGTCATCGGCGAGGATGGTCTCGTCCGGTATGAGAGCCCGGCCGTCGAACGCATCCTGGGTCGACGCGCCGAGGACGCCATCAGCCGGCCGGCGACGGCGGAGATCCATCCCGACGATCGGTTGACGGTCGACCGGCGGCTGGCCGATGTTGCCTCCTCGAGTGGCTCCGAGGTCGCGCTCGAATATCGAGTCCGCCACGCCGACGGCTCGTGGCGAACCCTCGAGGCGATCGCCAAGAACCTGCTCGACGACCCCGCAGTCGGTGGCGTGGTCGTCAACTACCGCGACGTCAGCGAGCGGAAGGTCCTCGAGGAGCAGCTCCGCCATCAGGCGTTCCACGACGTCCTGACCGGGTTGGCCAACCGGTCGCTGTTCCGCGACCGCCTCGGTCACGCCCTGGCCCGTGCCGCTCGCGGCGGTCGGCCGACCGCAGTCCTCTACCTGGATCTCGACGACTTCAAGGCCGTCAACGACCGTCTCGGCCATGCCGAGGGCGACCGGCTGCTCGTCGCCGTCGCCGAGCGGCTGCGGTCGGCCACCCGCGACGGGGATACCGTCGCGCGCCTGGGCGGCGACGAGTTCGCGATCATCGTCGAGGAGACCGATCCGACCCAGGCGTCCCATGCCGCGGATCGGATCCTCGGGGCAGTGGCCAAGCCGTTCGACCTGGGCGAACGCCAGGTCGCCGCCCGGGCCAGCATCGGGATCGCCATTCGAATGGCGGATGGCGCGGATGCCGACGAGCTCCTGCGCCGGGCGGACATCGCGATGTACGCGGCGAAGGCCCGCGGCGGCAATTGCCAAGTGACGTACGAGCCGCACCTGTACGACGCGACCGTCGCCCGGATGGAATTGAAGGCCGACCTTCGGCTGGCGCTCGAGCGGGGCGAGCTCCACGTCGCCTACCAACCGATCGTCGAGCTCGAATCGGGTGCGATCACCGGGTCGGAGGCGCTGATGCGCTGGAGCCACCCCGAGCGCGGCACGATCCCGCCGATCGAGTTCATCCCGTTGGCTGAGGAGAGCGGGTTGATCCTCGACCTCGGTCGCTGGATCCTCGAGACGGCCTGCCGACAGACCCGGACCTGGCAGGAGGAAACGGGGCGGACCGAGCTCACGATCAGCGTCAATGTGTCCGGTCGCCAGATGGCCGACCCGGATCTCGTCGACGACGTCCGCCGCATCCTGGCGCTATCGGGACTCGATCCGCGTTGCCTGACCCTGGAGATCACCGAGAGCGTCCTCGTCCTCGACGTTGACCAGACGATCGCGACGCTGCGGGCGCTCAAGGCGCTTGGCGTCCGCATCGCGATCGACGACTTCGGCACTGGCTATTCGTCGCTGAGCTATCTCCGCCAGTTCCCGGTCGACATCCTCAAAGTCGATCGGTCGTTCGTCGCCAGCCTCGACGGCGGCACCGACTCGATGGCCCTGGTCCGATCGATCGTCAGCCTGAGCTCGACATTGCGGCTCGACACGGTCGCCGAGGGCATCGAGACGTCCGAGCAGCGCCAGGTACTGCGTGGTCTCGGCGCCCAGCACGGCCAGGGCCATCTCTTCGCGCGACCCATGCAACCGGGCGAACTCGGCGACCTTCTCGGCCACGGGGCGGCGACCAGCTCGAGTGCCGGGCCGACGCAGCCTTCCGCCGATCTTGGTGAGCCGGAAGGTCGACCCGACCGACAACGTGCCCGCACGCAAGCCAGCTAACCATGACCAGCCACCACCACCGAGGTCCAGACATGCTGTATCCGATCTACCGCGCCGTCGCAAGGGCCGCCGCTCCGCGTCGATGGCTCGCCCTTGTCGCCGTGATGGCGATCGCCGTTGGGGCCTGCCAGTCCGCCAGCCCGCCGCGCACGATCACCCTGCGCACCCTGAACGATTCCGGGGTCACCGGGACGGTGTCGTTCACCGACCTGAGCGGCAGGACGGGTGTCGAGATCAGAGTCGATCCGGCGGGCAACCCGGACATGCCGGCGCACATCCACCCCGGAACATGCGACAACCTGACCCCGCAGCCGAAATTCCCACTGGAGAACGTCCGGAATGGGGTCTCGACCACGGTCGTTCCCGCTTCGACCGACGAGCTGTTCGCCGGCAACCTGGCCGTCAACGTCCACAAATCGAACGACGACCTCAAGACGTACACGGCGTGCGTCGACATCAAATAGCCGGTCGCGGGACTCAGCTGCTCGGCGGCATCGTCAAAGCGGTGCTGCTCGCCGGTTGCGTGGCAGGGCGTGTGACACCGATCGCTACGCCACCGGCTCCTGTAAGTGTCGCCATTTCGAGCGCGCCTGGCGAGACGCTGGCCTTCGAACCGGCCAAGAGCACGGTCCGGGCGGCTGGTCCGATCACGCTGACGTTCCAGAACCGCTCGAGCCTGCCGCACAACATGACGTTCACCGCCGGGCTCAAGGCCGCCACCCAGACGATCGTCAAGCCGGGCAGCTCGGATCAGCTATTGCTCGATCCACCGGGCCCGGGTGCCTACCCATTCGTCTGCACGATCCACGACGGGATGGCCGGCACGCTCATCGTCGAGCCAACCGCATCCGTGGGAGAACCTAGGCGATCCGCTCGGGGCCTGGCGTAGCGCGCATTCAAGCATCCGACGCGCCCCGCGGCAAGGTTCTGGACGGAGGATTGGACGCGTGGGGCCGACCTATACTCGCTGCGCGCAACCGAACCCGCCTTACCTCGCCACGGTCGTGATCGCGGTCGTGCTGATGGTGGTCGGGCACTGGAGGGCAGCATCTTCTCCGTTGCTGCGCTCAACCAGGTGCTCGGGGATGCGCTCGCGACGGTTGGCGTCAAGGCCAGCCAGGAGTTTGCTCGCATCCTGATCATCGCCTCGCCGACGCTCTTGATCATCGGCTCGCTGATGCGGGGGATGTGATGCGCCGTCGCAGCCAATGGGCGCCAAGAGCCAGCACCATCGTGGTCGCCGCCTTGCTCACCGTCTTCGCGGCGCTCGTATTCTTCACGAATCTACTGCCGGGCACGATCGCCGGCTTCGCCGCCGGCACCCTGGCGCTTTACACCGCTGTCGCCGCCTTCGTGATCCTGCTGCTGGGTGTCTTCCTCGAAGGCGTCCAGCCTGCTGTGGGACGGGACGCTTGAAACGCAAATGCTCAGCGAAGTCGATGAGTCACTGGCGCAATCGTTGCCTGAGGAGACGCTCGGAAGATGGTGGAGTGGAGCGGGAGACGGGATTCGAACCCGCGACATTCTGCTTGGGAAGCAGACACTCTGCCAACTGAGTTACTCCCGCTTGGCAGAATGAGAGTCTATCGGCGGACCGAGGTGTCGCCAAGTCGCCTGACTCTGGAGAAGGACTCGTTCGCTTGAGACCTTCCGGC
>JBIOWA010000161.1:0-5011 GCA_044868045.1 Candidatus Limnocylindrales bacterium | reverse complement strand
GCTGCGTCTCGCCGGCGACGGCGGGCACACTGCGCATCCTCGGCCAGGACCCGACCGCGGACGGCCCGAGGATCCGGGCCCGGCTCGGGGTCGTGCCCCAGCAGGACACGCTGGACACGGAGCTGTCGGTCCGCGAGAACCTCCTCATCTACGGCCGCTACTTCGGCCTGTCGCGGACCGACGTCGCACGCCGTGCCGACGACCTCCTCGAATTCGCGCAGCTGACCGAGCGCGCCGGCGACCAGGTCGAGCACCTGTCCGGTGGCCTGAAGCGTCGCCTGACGATCGCCCGCAGCCTGATCAACGAACCCGACCTGATGCTGCTCGACGAGCCGACGACCGGCCTCGACCCGCAAGCCCGACACCTCCTCTGGGATCGCCTGTACCGGCTCAAGCAGCGCGGCGTGACGCTGGTCCTGACGACGCACTACATGGACGAAGCGGAGCAGTTGTGCGACCGGCTCGTGGTGATGGACAAGGCGAAGATCGTGGCCGAGGGTTCGCCGCGCGCGCTGATCGAGCAGTACTCGACCCGCGAGGTCACTGAACTGCGGTTCGCTGCCGGGGTCCAGGAGACGCTCGACGGCCAACTCGACGGTCTCGCTGAGCGGATCGAGCGGCTTCCCGATCGCGTCCTGCTCTACGCCGACGATGGCGAGGCCGCCGTCGCGGCCGCCCACGCGCGAGGGCTCCAGCCTGAGACCGTGCTCGTCCGCCGGTCCACGCTGGAGGATGTCTTCCTGCGGCTCACCGGCCGATCGCTGGTCGACTGATGACGGCGATCGCCGCGGCGACGTCGGGCATCTGGCGGGTCTTCGAACATCGCTTCATCACCTACCGGCGCACGTTCCGGGCCAGCATCTTCAGTTCGTTCCTGACGCCCGTCCTGTTCCTGGCCGCGATGGGCCTCGGGATCGGCGGGTACGTCGATCGCGGCGGCACGGCTGCTGCCCTGGGCAGCGTGCCGTACATCGCCTTCCTGGCGCCCGGGCTGCTGGTCGCGTCGTGCATGCAGGCGGGCTCCTTCGAGGCCACCTTCCCGATCATGGCCGGCCTGGTCTGGAGCCGGGTGTTCCACGCGATGTACGCGACGCCGATCACTCCCCGGGACGTGGCCCTGGGAAACATCGTCTGGTTCGGCGCCCGCCTGTTGCTCGTCTCGTCGGTCTTCACGATCGTCATCGTGTTGTTCGGCGCGGCGATCTCACCCCTGGTCGTGCTCGCGATCCCGGTCGCGACACTCACCGGTCTCGCGTTCGCGACGCCGATCGCTGCTTTCTCGGCGACCCAGCGGACGCCCGATCGGTTCGCGGCGATCTTCCGGTTCGGGATCACGCCGCTGTTCCTCTTCTCAGGGACGTTCTACCCGGTCGAGTCCTTACCGGCCATCGTCCAGCCGCTCGCATGGATCACCCCGCTGTACCACGGCGTGACGCTGGCGCGCGGCCTGTCGCTGGGCACGCTCGGCACGCCGACCCTGCCGCCGGCCCTCGCCCTCGTGCATCTCGCCGTGCTGATCGGCTTCATCGTGGTCGGCTCGCTGCTCACGGTCACGACGGTCAGCGCAAAGCTGGTGCGCGGATGACGGCCCTTCCGCTGACCTCGGCCTTCCTGATCGGGAGCCGCCGATCCCTGCGCCTGGTCGAGCGGAACCTGTACGTCTACAAGCACGGCTGGCTCGTGCTGCTGTCGGGCTTCTTCGAGCCGCTCTTCTACCTGCTCAGCATCGGGTTCGGCCTGGGCGCGCTGATTGGCAAGATCCCCGGACCCGGTGGCATCGAGATCCCGTACCAGCTGTTCGTCGCACCGGCACTACTGGCGACCGCGTCGATGCAGGGTGCGATCAACGAGAGCACGTTCAACTTCTTCTTCAAGCTGAACTACGACAAGACGTTCTCGTCGATCCTGGCGACGCCGCTGTCGGCCGGCGACATCGCGGTCGGCGAGCTGATCTGGGCGCTCATCCGTGGCGGGTTGTACGCGCTCGGGTTCATGGTCGTGCTGGTCGTCCTCGGGCTGATCCACTCGCCGTGGGTCGTGCTGGCGGTCCCGGCCTCGCTCCTCGTCGGGTTCGCCTTCGGCGCCGTCGGCATGGCCGCCACGTCGTTCATGAAGACCTGGCAGGACTTCGACCTGATCCAGCTCGTGATCCTGCCGCTCTTCCTGTTCTCGGGGACCTTCTACCCGATCGAGACCTACCCGGAGGCGCTCCGCGTGATCGTCCAGCTGACCCCGCTTTACCAGGGCGTGGACCTGATCCGGGCGCTCACGGTCGGTGCGCTGTCGCCGATCCTCGTCTTCCACGTCGTCTATCTGCTGGCCTGCGGCTTCGCCGGGCTGTTCGTCGTGTCGCGGCGACTCGACAAGCTGCTGCTGCAGTGACCGACCGGGCCGCCCTCGCGGCCCTGACCGACGAGATCGTCGCCTGTCGTCGCTGCCCGCGCCTCGTCGAGTGGCGCGAGCGGGTCGCCCGCGAGAAGGTCGCCCGGTTCCGCGAGGAGACGTACTGGGGCCGGCCCGTCCCCGGCTTCGGCGATCCCGACGCCCGGATGCTGCTCGTCGGCCTCGCGCCGGCGGCCCACGGCGGGAACCGGACTGGCCGCGTCTTCACCGGCGACGCCTCCGGCGACTTCCTCTGGGCGGCGTTGCACCGGGCGGGCCTCGCAGATCGCCCGTCGTCACGACGCGCCGACGACGGTCTGACGCTGACCGACGTGTATATCGCGGCCGCTGTCCGGTGCGCCCCGCCGGCGAACAAGCCGACCCCGGTGGAGCGCGACAACTGCGCGCCGTATCTGGCGCGCGAGCTCGGCCTATTGGAGCGCATCCGCGTCCTCGTTGCGCTCGGGGCATACGGTTGGGACGCCGCGTTACGCGCGATGGCCGCCAATGGTGTCCGCGCCAGCTCGGCGCCCCGGCCCAGGTTTGGCCACGGTGCCGAAGTCTTGATCGGTCGCTACGTGCTGCTCGGCACCTATCACCCGAGCCAGCAGAACACGTTCACGGGCAAGCTCACGCCGGCGATGTTCGACCGAGTCGTCGCGCGGGCCAAGGAGATCGCCCTCTCGTAGACTTCTCGCTCGATGGCCACCACCGAGCATGACCTGTACGACGTCCTGGGTGTCGATCGCCGAGCGAGCGACGCCGAGATCAAGCGCGCGTTCCGCAAGCTCGCCCAACAGTGGCACCCGGACGTGAACAAGGATCCCGAGGCGCCCATCCGCTTCAAGGAAGCGAGTGAGGCCTACCAGATCCTGTCCGATCCGGATCGTCGCCAGCGCTACGACATGTTCGGGCGCGCGGGCGTCGACGCCGGCGCGGCCGGTGGCGGGTTCGAGGGCTTCGGCGGTTTCAGCGACATCTTCGACGCGTTCTTCGGCGGCGCGACCGGTGCGGCCAGCGCTCGCCGCGGTCGACCGCAGCCCGGCTCGGACCTCCGCTACGACCTGCGCATCACATTCGAGGAAGCCGTGAAGGGCACGGAGAAGGAGATCGACTTCCGAGCGCTTGGCCGGTGCGAGACGTGCGCTGGGTCGGGCGCAAAGCCGGGTACCGAAGCCACGACCTGCCCGCAATGCGCGGGACGCGGCGAGGTCCGAAGCGTGCGCCAGACGATGCTCGGGCAGATGGTCAACGTCAGTGCCTGTCCCCGCTGTCGCGGCGAGGGCCGGATCGTCGAGACGCCCTGCGATACCTGCAAGGGCGACGGCCGCACGGAACGGAAGCGAAACCTTCGCGTCACGATCCCGGCCGGGATCGACGAGGGCCACCAGATCCGCCTCACCAACGAGGGTGAGGTCGGGCCGCGCGGCGGGGCGGCCGGATCCCTGTACGTGGCGGTCCACGTTGCGCCGCATCAATCGCTCAAGCGCGACGGCACCGAGCTCTACTACGAGGCATCGATCTCGATCGCCCAGGCGGCGCTCGGCACGACGCTCACGGTCCCGACCGTCGACGGCAACGAGGACGTCGAGATCAAGCCCGGCACGCAGCCCGACACCGAGATCCGGCTCCGCGGCAAGGGGGGTGCCGCACCTGCGGCGGAGCGGCTCGCGCGGGGACCTGCACGTGCTCGTCGATGTCGAGGTGCCGCGGAAGCTCTCGAAGAAACAGCGCGAGCTGCTCGAGGCGTTCGCCCGCGAGTCGGGCGACACCGTCGGCGGCGGCGGGATCCGCGACCGGCTCGGGCTCGGGTGAGGCAGGCAGCGACCCCGATCGCCGCGGCCGTCGAGCCCGGCGCCTGGCTCGAGCTCGCGGTCGAAGCGGATCTCGAGGCCGTCGAAGCCGTCAGCGAGATCATCGGCCGGGTCGCGAGCGGCGGCACCACCGTGGAGCCGGCGTTCGAGCTCATCGACGACGGGTTGGGCGCGCGGGTCGACCCGTCGCGTCCGGCCACGGTTCGCGGGTACGTGCCCGCGCGGGACGCGTCCGCGGCCGAGACCGCAGCCGCCGACGTCGCCGGCGCGCTCGGCCACCTGCAGGCGTTCGGTCTTCGACCGATCGGCGAGCTGCGGACGCGCGTCGTCCACGAGGCGGATTGGGCCGAGGCCTGGAAGGCGTATTTCCCGGTCCTGCGGGTCGGTCGGCGGCTCGTGATCCGGCCCACCTGGCGTCGCCATCGACGCGCCCCCAGCGACGTCGTGCTCGCGCTCGACCCCGGGATGGCGTTCGGGACCGGACTCCATCCGACGACGCGGCTGTGCCTGGCCGGCCTCGAACCGATGGCGGAGGACGGGCGGCTCGAGGGGGCGCGCGTGCTCGACGTCGGCTGCGGCTCGGGCATCCTCGCCATTGCCGCGTTCAAGCTGGGCGCGGCCTCGGCCTTCGGCGTCGACACCGACCCGATCGCAGTCGAGGCGACCCTCGCCAACGCACGACGGAATGGCCTGGCTCGCCGACTCCGGGCACGCGTCGGCAGCCTGCCGACCGGCGAGGCGCACGTCGACGTCATCCTGGCCAACCTCATCGCCGGCCTGCTCGTCCCGCTCGCGCCGCTCCTGCGCGACGAGGT
>JBIOWA010000160.1:0-14510 GCA_044868045.1 Candidatus Limnocylindrales bacterium | reverse complement strand
CGCGCCGTCAGTTTCCCGCGGGCATGTTGCTGGTCGATGCGTTCCTGCCCACCGCCAAGTCGCGCCTCCTCGCGCATCGCATCGAGCCGCGTCAATCGCTGCTCATTCGTCGACAAGGTTCGACCTCCGCGCGAAATCGGTCTGTCTTTGTGCAAGGACAGCCGTCATCATACGGTCCCGTTTATCCACCGAAATGGTGAACAACTCGCGTCTTGTGTGGATAACCGGGTGCCCGCAGCAATCCCCGCTGGGGTAGCATGTCCCGCGACCCGCCTATCCCCAGTCATCCGTCGGGCCGATCGATTCGAGGTGATGCCCCGGTGAAGAACGTGATCGCGATCGCGAATCAGAAGGGCGGCGTCGGCAAAACGACGACAGCGATCAACCTCGCCGGGGCGTTGGCCGAAGAGGGATACCGAGTCCTCTGCATCGACATGGATCCGCAGGCGAACCTGACGGCGGGCCTGGGCATCAATCTGAACACTGTCGACCGATCCATGGCGGATGTCCTGGCCGATGGCCGTTCGAAGCTCGTCGAGGTGATCCTTCCGACCGACAGCGCCGGGATCGATGTCGCCCCCGCGCATATCGATCTGGCATCGACCGAAGGTGAGCTGTTCACGGCGCTGGGTCGGGAGAACGTCCTGCGCGAAGCGCTCGACGGTCAGCTCAAGGGCTACGACTATGTCCTCATCGACTGCCCACCCAACCTGGGCCTGCTGACGGTCAACGGACTGGTCGCGGCGAACGGCGTGATCATCCCCGTCCAGACGCAGTACTACGCGATGAAGGGGCTGACCAACCTCGTCAAGGTGATCACCGCGATCCGGCTCAAGCTCAATCGCAACCTGCGCATCCTCGGCCTGCTTCCGACCTTCTACGACGGCCGAACGAATCTGGCGCGCGACATGCTCGACGAGCTGCGCGTCGTCGGCGATCACCACGTCTTCTCGAGCATCGTCCGCAACACCGTCAAGCTCGGCGAGGCCCCGCTCGTCGGGCGACCGATCACGTCGTACGCCGGCGCCAGCGAGGCGGCCAGGACGTACCGTGAGCTTGCACGAGAGGTGGTGGATCTTGGCGCGCACTGATTTCCGCGCGGCGGCCGCTCGCCGCCTGTCCGAGGAGCGTGAGCTCTCCCCTGTCATCGTCAGCCTGCTGTCGCCGGATAGCCCGACCCGTAGCGTGGGCGTCCGGATCGTCCCACTCGACCACATCGAAGCAAACCCGCAGCAGCCGCGGCTCGCGTACGACAAGGAGACGCTCGATGAACTCGCGGCGTCAATCCGCGAGCACGGCGTGCTGCAGCCGATCCTCGTCCGACCGGTCGGTCCGAACACCTATCAACTGATCGCGGGCGAACGGCGCTGGCGGGCCTCCAAACTGGCGGGCCTCGACTCGATTCCGGCCCTCATCGAAGAGATCGACGACGACACCGCGCTCGAGATCTCGATCATCGAGAACCTCCAACGCGAGGACATCTCGCCGCTGGACGAAGCCGCGATGTACGACCGCATGGTCCGCGAACACGGCTATAGCATCCGCAAGCTCGCCGACAAGCTCGGCAAGGACAAGGGCTACCTGGAGAATCGGCTGCGGCTGGCCGACGCGCCGGAGGAGGTCCGCGCGCTGGTGTCCTTGCGCAAGGACACGCTGTCGCACGCGTACGAGCTGATGAAGGTCCAGGATCCCAAACGGCGGCGCCGGCTGGCCGACCAGGTAGCTCGCGGTGAATTGACGCTGATCAAGCTCCGCGACAAGATCGAGGGTCGACGCGCCCGTGTTCGACCGGTCGAGGTCGAAGTCGACGGCAACGGCAACGGCACCATGCCGCCCCCGATCCCCATCGATGGGATCGTCGCGGCCGTCCCCGAGCCCGAATCCGAACACGAGTCGGTGCCCCGGCGCCGTCGCGAGCTCGGCGAAGATTCGCTGGTCAATGCCAAGGCGTCGCTGGCCGAGGCGCTCGACGAGCTGGTCGGCGTGCTGCGGACACCGGATGCCGTCGAACAGATCCCCGACGTCGATCGGGCCAACCTCGCGAAATATCTGACGATCGCGAAGCTCAAGCTCGAGAACGCGATCGCGATCGTGCGAACGGGTGAGATCGGCGACTGAAGCCGCCCGCTAGAACGACTGCGCGCTGATACCGGCGATCCAGCCCATCGCCGCGATCGCCGCGCCGACCGCCTGGGCCTCCCAGGCGCGAAGGCGCGCGCGACGTTCGCTGCGCCGACCGAGCACCAGGCCTGCGACCACGATCCCGATCCCGGCACTGACGAGGACCCAGGGCACCGGGTCGAAGCCGCTGCCACCGAGCGAGACGATGCCCACCGTGATCGCTGCGACCATCAGGGCGGCTTCGGCCCACCACGAGCGATCGGTTCCCAGCATCGTCGCGACCGACGTGGTCCCCGCCTCCGTATCCAGACCGAGATCCGCCCGCGCATTCGCGATCGCCAGGCCGGCACCGGCCAGCACCGCCATCAGGATGAGGACCGCGAAGAACGGCGGCAGAGCGCCCGTGGCCCCGAACCAACCATAGATCGGCAGGATCGGGATGCCGATCGCGAACGGCACCCACGACCAGGGCGTGCCCTTCGCCGCGAGGTCATAGACTAGCCCGATCCCCAGCACGGCGAGCGCCAGCGCGACCAGCGCGGGACCACTCGGCGCTGCCAACGCCAGCCCGATGAGGGCGGCCGTCGCGGCCACGACCGCCGCCTCGCGCCGCTCGATCATCCCGGCGGGGATCGGCTTCGGCGGCACATGTCGGGCATCGGCCGGCGCATCGACGATGTCGTTGACCACCCCGATCGCGAACTGCAGCAGCGTCATCGACAGGCCGAGGCGCAGCGCGGTGGCCAGCGCCCCCTCGGCCAGCAGGGCCACCCCCGCGACGACGAGGCCGTCGAGGATCGATGGGAACGGATGGACGAGTCGAGCTAGCGCCCCCAACCCGGCGGCCGGTCGATCAGACGTACACGAGCTCGTCGAAGTTCTCGACCAGGTAGTCGATCAGTCGCTTGCGACCGTCCTTCGCCTGCACGCGGATCCCGGGGACCAGCGCGTAGAGCGCGATCGCCGGCACCATCTGGCGCCCTTGTGCATCGCGCCCGACCGTCGCCGTCGGTCCGTCGCCAGAAGCGAACACCCGTTCGATATCATGTTCGCTGAGCTTCGCCGCCTTCCGGAAGTCGGCCAGGACGCGGATGACGCCGCGGCGTTTGGCGACGTCGCGCATGAGCTCGGCCGCCCACGCGTCGATCTGCGCGTCCGACTGGTCGGCGAGTCGGCGTCGATACTCCTTCGGATCGGCGGAGAGTCCGGTCGCTGCCACGCGCCCTCCCGGTGGTGTTGGGTCGGGGCCGAGTATGCCAGAGCGCCGAGGACCCGGCCGGTCTTGTCAGCCGCCCGCGGAGCTACCCTCCCGCCCGTCAAGCTGGGCCGCGAGGGCCGCGTCGCGAGATCCCTCCGGCCACTCGTTGAAGCGGTCGGTCATCCAGCGCGCGAGACGGCCGCTGCGCTGCGGGATCGGCGCGTCGGCCACGAGCGCCGTGAGCCTCGATGCGAGTGCCCCGGTCATCGCCTCCACCGCCTGTCGATCCGGCCGGCCATCGGGGATCACCGGTTCGCCGATCCGAACTCGGACCAGTCCGCCGAAGCGGAGCCAGCTCGTCCCGTTGATGGCGATCGGGACGAGTGGTACACGGGAACGCAACGCGAAATACGCCGGGCCGTCGTTCAGCGGCAGGACCTCGGTCTCGATCGCGCCGATCCGCCCCTCCCCCGCGATGGCCACGATGCCGCCGTCGTCGATGACGGCGCCGACCCGCCTCGTGGCTTCCAGCAGGTCGTTCTTGCCGGGTTTGTAGGGGATCGTCGCACCCGTCCACTGCATCAGGCGGTTGCGTCCCCCGACGCGCATGTCCTCCTCCTTCGGTCCGAAGAAGGACAGCCTCGGCCTGAATGGAAGTGTTCCCATGAGCACGAACGGATCGGCCCAGGACAGGTGGTTGAAGGCGTAGATGGCCGGCCCATCCGGCAGCCGATCACGACCCTCGACCCGCACCCGGAGCCAGGCCCGCGTCAGGACCGCAGCAACGGTCCGCGCCAGCCAGTACCTGACGGTCCGGCGGAGCGGATGGATCGGTCGTGGAACGTCCGCACGGGCCGGCGTACGCGACACGTCAGAGTTCCGAGCCGAACGTCTGACGATCGATCGCCGCGTAGACCTGCAGTGCGAACGAGGAGATCGCATCGACGTCGTTGTCGCTGCCGCGAAGCACGACGTTCTCGCATTGGAAGCTGATGAGTCGATGGCCCGACGCCATCTCGACGGCCAGCTCGCCGGTCTGAACCCGGTTCCAGCGGATGAGTTTGCCGCTTGCCCGCGGACCCTCCTGCGGGACGTTCACGCGGACGACGGCCTGGATCAGGCCCGGCGCGGTCGGGACGAGGACCGTATAGCGGGCCGCTGGATCGTCGCCCCAGGCGACCCAGCAGGCTGGATCGGCCTCGGCGCCGAGGCTGGTCAACACGGGCTCGAGGACGGCGATGACCTTGGGGGTCATCGAATCCTTGTGCGGCGCGCGTTCCGGCCACTCCCTCAGCCGCATGGTGTCCTCCCCGGATGGCCGGCTTCCCTACGCGGCCTCGGTCCCGAGGCTAGCACAAGGCCGTGTCGCGCCTCGTTACGATGCGCCCGTGGACATGGGGTTCGTCCCGCAGGTCGCGTTCGTTGCCGGCGCCGGCGTCGTCGGCGGCCTCTGGCTGCTCATCCGTGGCATGCGCGGTTACCAGACGGCCACCCAGATCGGCGACACCGCGACCTCTCGGATCGCGACCCTCGCCGCGGGCGAGGTCCAGGTCAGCGGCGTGATCGAGCCGGCCGAGCTGACGCTCGTCTCGCCACTCCAGAGCACGTCCTGCGTGTACTACAAGGCGACGGTCGATCGAGCCGGCCAGTATCCCGATCTCAGTGACGAGCTCAAGGAGGAGCGCGCTGTTGGCTTCCGGATCCGCGATCCGTCCGGTGACATCCGGGTCTTTCCTCGCGGCGCGCGATGGGATGCGCCGACCCGGTACGACGACTCGACCGGCGTCATGGGCGACGAGCCACCCGGGCTGTCGTTGCGCACCGGTCCTGCGATCTCCGCATCCGACCTCGACCGCGACGCGGCCATCGCCGCCCTCACGACCGTGCCCCGCACCCCGGAGTTCGACGCGCTCGCCATCCTCGGCGGCGCCAGCGGCCGCTACGGCGTCGGCTCGGACCGACGTCGCCGCTACCGCGAGGATCGGCTCGAGCCCGGTGACGCGGTCACGATCGTAGGGCGGGCACTTCCCTTCGCCGACCTGGCGGATCCGGCCGAAGCGGACATCGCCGACGGGTCGTTGGCCTCGGACGATCCCGAGGTCAGCGGCGACATCGCGGAGGCGCGTGAGGCCGGCCTGCTCGCCGACTCTCCCGAGGACGCCTGGGGCAACGCGGCGATCCCGGGTTTCGGCATCGGCCGTCCGACGCGGGAACCCGAGCTGGACCCGGCGGCGTCCGTCCTCCCGCTTGCCGATCGGGGCGACGCCATGCGCTCCGCGCGCCGCTTCCTGATCGCGCCCGAGGCGCTGGTCCTCGCCAGCACGCCGGACGTGCCGCTGCTGATCGCCTACGGCGTGCCACAGGAGGCCGCCGGTCGAGGCCAGGGCCGCTTCATCGTCGGCTTGCTTGGGGCGGTCCTGGCCATCGGCTCCGCGATGGCGCTGGCCCTGATGGTCGCAGGGGGGTTCGGTCGGTGACACCTGCTTCCGTTGCCGCGGCGTTCGCCGTCGGGCTCGTCGTCGCGATCCTCTTGTTCCTCGCCGTGATCAGTTACAACGCGGTGATGTCGCTACGCCAGCGGATCGACAAGGCGTGGGCCAACATCGACGTCGTACTCAAGCAGCGGCACGACCAGCTGCCAGCGCTCGTTTCGGCCGTCCGCGGCCTCATGAGCTTCGAGCAGGACGTGCTGACGGAGGTTGCCCGCGCGAGAGCCGCCTATTCACCGACCGAGCCGATCCCCGACAAAGCGGTCCACGCAGAGGCGACGTCCCGCGCCGTGCGCTCGCTGTTCGCCGTCGTGGAGGCCTACCCGCAGGTTCGCTCCGACGCGAACGTCCTCGACTTGCAGAACGAGATCGAGCGGATCGAGGGGATGATCGCCGACCGGCGCGAGCTGTACAACGACCAGGTCTACCGATACAACACGCGGATCTCGACGGTGCCCACGCTCCTGCTCGCTCCCCTGTTCGGGTGGCGGCCGCGACCGTTCTTCGCCGCCGATCCCAGCGAGATCCCCCGGCCCGGCACGGACCCGTGAGCCAACCTACCGTCGAGCGCCAGATCTACCTCGTCCGTCACGGGGAGACCGAATGGTCGGCGAACGGCCGGCATACCGGTAGGACGGACATCCCGCTCACCGACGTCGGGCGCGAGCAGGCGAAGGATCTCGGCCGGCGGATCGGCGACCACCCGTTTGCGCTCGTCCTGACGAGTCCGTTGTCCCGGGCCGCGGTCACAGCCCAGGTGTCAGGCTTTGCCGACGCCGAACGTGTCGAGGACCTGCGCGAATGGGACTACGGCGCATTCGAAGGCCGGACGACCGCGGACATTCAGGCCGAGATCCCCGGTTGGTCGATCTGGAACGGACCGTGGCGGGCCGGAGAGACCGCGCGTCAGGTCGGCGCCCGAGCCGACAGGGTGCTCGCCCGCTGCCTGGATCCATCCGTTACCGGTGACACCCTGCTGTTTGCACACGGTCATGTGCTGCGGGTGTTGACCGCCCGCTGGCTCGGGTTGCCGGCGCGTCAGGGTGCGCTGTTCGCATTCGGGACGGCGACGATCGGGATCCTCGGATGGGAGCGATCAAACCGCGTCATCGAGACCTGGAACGAAGCCTGCCACCTCGAGGCAGATGCGTGAGCGCTCGGGACGACGATCAGCGAGCGGCCCAGGGGCGCTGCGGCTCAGGTCGATGACCAGGCCAGCGCCGCGACGCGGACGGGAGCGCTGACGCCGCGCAACGAGGTTTCGCGTAGTTCTCCGTGCTCCCCGAGATCCGCTTCGGCGAGCGTCGATTCGGTCGCGAGGATCTCCCCTCCCCCGGCCAGTGCCGCGACGCGCGCCGCGACGTGCACGCCCATGCCGCTGTAGTCCTGCCCACGGCGTTTGGCGTCGGCGGTGTGCAGGCCGATGCGCACGGCGATCGCGGCACCGCTCGTCCGCCGATGATCGGCGAGTGCCCGCTGGATCCTGATGGCTGCAGCGACCGCGGCACTCGCCTCGTCGAAGACGACGAAGAACCCGTCGCCAGTCGAGTTCACGACGTCACCACCGCCCCGCGAGAAGATCGAGCGAAGCGTCTCGTCGTGCCAGCGCAGCAGCTGCTCCCAGGCCTCGTCGCCGAGCAGCTCGGCGAGCGCGGTCGACCCGACGATGTCCGTGAACACGAACGTCTTGCGGGTCGGCGTCGACGCGGCGCGGCGGTCGGCGGCCGCCTGGATGGCCGCGTCGGCGAGGGCGAGATCGAGCCGGGCGCCGAGGCGCTCGAATTCCGCGCGCGCCGTGACGAGCTCGAGATCCGCGGCGTCGTCGTCGCCGATCGCCTGGCATGCCGCCGCGATCGCCAGTCGATCGCGGGCGATCTCGTAGGGCGCGCCGACCTCGCGCCAGCTCGCGATGGCCCCGCGCAACTCATGGATCGCGTCGGCGGCGTCGCCGTCAGCCAGTCGGACGCGTCCCGATGCATCCGCTGCCTTGGCTCGAGCTGCCGGCGCGTCGTGCGTCTGGAGGATCTCGGCGAGCGCCTGCGCCGCGGCCCGCGCGATCGCAAGGTGGCCGACTGCGAGCGCGATCTCGACCTGCGCCGGCAACAACCTGGCCTTCGCCCACACGTCCGCGGTATCGGCGACGGCCGCGTCGATCGACTTGGCCGCCGCACGGGCGTCACCGCGCGCGAGCCGGACGAGGGCCAGTGCGGGTTGCGGCGTGTGTCCGTTGGCGTTCGCGTCGCGAAGCGCCTCCTCTGCGCCCTCGAGATCGCCCATCCGCAGGCGGATCTCGCCGATGGCGTAGAGGCCGTCCGCCATCGGCGGCACCGACCGATATCTCGCGAGCTCCTCGGTCGCCTGCCTGAGCTCGGAGGCGGCGCGCGGCCAGTCGCCGTTCAGGGCCACGATCTCGGCTCGGTGAACGCGGCACACGCCAGGGAAGCCAGGCACCGAGCTTCGCGAGCACCATCGTTCCGTCGCCTCCGTCCACTCGCTCGCGCGTTGGACGTCATTGAGGTCCCGGCAGGCCGAGATCATGGCGCAGTACGTCACGCCGGTGAGGTACGGCGTGAGCTCATCGTTGACGGCCGACGCGGTCGCCTCCTCGATCAGCGCGAGACCGTCGGCCGTAGCTCCAGCACCCAGCTTGAGCCCACCCAGCGAGATCAACGCGATGGCCTGGAGATCTGGATCGGTCGAGCTCGATCCGATCTGGACTGCCTCCTCGGCGAGGCGCAGGGCTTCGTCCAGACGACCGGCATTCCGGGCCACGAGGCCGCGTGCGAGCGCGAGGTACCCGTGCGCATACCCTTCCGCCTCGCCCTCGAGCAGCCGGCCCGCACGCTGGATCCACGCCGACGCGATCGACGTCCTGCCCTGGAACAGAAGATCGATCGCGATGCCGAGCGCCACGCCTGCCGCGCGCGTCCGGTTGCTCTCTGCGGCGTGCGCCTTGACGGCGCGTTCGAGGGCGCGCTCGCGGTCGTCGATGTTGGCGGTGAAGAACGCGGCCTCGGCCAACGCCTCGAGGTCGGCGCCGCCGAGAGGTTCCAGGGCGTCCGCGGCCGAGAAGCCGACGAAGGCCTCCTGCCAGGCGTGCCGCTGGGACGCCACGCGGGCGTCGCGAAGTCGATCCTCGAGCGTCGGAGCCTGCCCTCGCGCCGGTGCCTTGGTCATCGCGCCCTTGATTGTGCCACCGGGTCGACGTACCTACGGCTGTCTATAGTCGGCAGATGATCCGTGTCGCTATCCTGAGCTTCTGGCACGTCCATGCCACCGACTACGCCCGCGAGGCGATGGACGATCCACGGACCCAGATCATCGGGGTCTGGGACGAGGATGCGGAGCGCGGTCGGGCCGAGGCCGCGTCCCTCGGGGTTCCCTTCCACAACGACCTGACGGAGCTCCTGGCGCTGCCGGAACTGGATGGCGTCATCGTCACGACACCGACCAACGCACATCGGGCCGTAATGGTCGCCGCGGCCGAGGCGGGGAAGCACATCTTCACTGAGAAGGTCCTCGCCCTGACACCGGCCGATTGCCAGGCGATCCTCGATGCGGTCGAGCGGAAGGAGGTGACCCTGACAGTCTCGCTCCCGCGACTGGCGCATGGCTATACGCGCGCCATCCGTGCGGTGCTCGACGACAAGCGGCTGGGCGAGGTGACCCTGGTGCGGACTCGCCTCTCCCACGATGGGGCGCTCGGCGAGGGCTGGCTGCCGGCACACTTCTTCGATCGCGAGCGAGCTGGTGGCGGCGCGCTCGTCGATCTCGGCTGCCATCCCATGTACCTGACTCGGCTGTTCCTCGGCGAGATGCCCGACCGGCTCACGGCAGTCTTCGGTCACCTGACCGATCGAGCCGTCGAAGACAACGCGGTCGCCCTGCTCGGACTCAGCAGTGGGGCAATCGGTGTCGTGGAGGCCGGCTTCGTGAACACCAGCTCGCCGTTCTCGATCGAAGTCCACGGGACGAACGGCAGCCTCTTCTATGGCGCACCCGAGCCCAGGCTTCTGCTCCGGACGTCGCGGAGTGACACGGGCGAGGACTGGACCGAAGTGCCGATCCCGGACGACTCGCCGTCACCGTTCGAGCAATGGGTCGGGCACATCGAAGACGGCACCAAGGCGGTGGAGAACATCGCCCTGGCCGTCGAGCTCACGACCTTGATGGACGCAGCCAGCCGATCCGCCAGGACGGGCGAGACCGTCAGACTCGCGGCAGACTCGTGATCGGAGCCGCATGAGCAACGGAGCGGCTCCAGGGGACGACGGCCGCACGCATGTCGGCATCATCGGGGCGGGATCGATCGCGCTCGAGCACCTCGACGGATATCAGCAGGTGGCCGACCAGACCCGTGTCACTGCGGTCGCGGATGTCGATGCCGACGGCGCCCGGCGGTACGCCGAACGCGCCGGTGGCGCCGCGGTCTTCACCGACTACCGCGAGCTGGTCGAATCGCCGCTCGTCGACGCCGTCGACATCTGTCTGCCGCATCATCTCCACGCCCCGGCGATCATCGCTGCCGCCACGGCGGGGAAGCACATCCTGTGCGAGAAGCCGCTGTGCGT
This sequence comes from Candidatus Limnocylindrales bacterium, assembly GCA_044868045.1. Classification (GTDB taxonomy): domain Bacteria; phylum Chloroflexota; class Limnocylindria; order Limnocylindrales; family CSP1-4; genus SPCO01. Next base: position 4,131 of record JBIOWA010000160.1, on the reverse strand, counting down.
ATCGCTCGCGGAGGCGGACGCGATCGCGGCTGCGGTCGCGAGCAGCGGGATCACGCTGATGTGCGCACACAATCTGCTGTTCCTGCCGCCCGTTGCGCCCGCGCGCGAGCTGATCCGCCAAGGCAGGCTCGGTCAGGTCTATGCGGCCCGGGCGACCGATTCCTTCTTCAGCCTGATGGACGCGAGCACCGCCGGTTGGCGCGCCGAACGAGCGACGAGCGGTGGCGGCGAGCTGCTCGACACCGGATACCACCCGACCTACCTGTTGCTCCATCTCCTCGACAGCGAGCCGGTCGAGGTCGCGGCGATGCTCAGCCGGCATCGGCTCGATTTCCTGGATGGCGAGGACTCCGCTCAGGTGATGGTCCGCTTCGCCAACGGCTCGGTCGGATCGATCGCGACCAGCTGGGCCTACGAGCCGGACGGTTCGACCGAGCGGTTTTCGGTCGTCGGCGAGAACGGCAGCCTGTGGAGCGATGGCCGAAGCCTGATGTTCAAGGAACGCGGCGGCGAACCGGTCGTGATCGTCGAGCCAGGCGACGACGATTCCGCGACGTACGCCCTCGAGGTCATCGATTTCGTCTCCTGCCTGCGCACCGGGCGCCGACCGTTGAACACCGAGGTCGAGGGGATCGAGGTCCTCAAGGTGATCCTGGCGGCCTATGCGTCTGCCGAGCAGGGACGGATCGTCGCGATAGCAGAGTTGTAGGTCGATCCGACTCGCGGCGTCCGTCAAAGGCGACCGTTCCAGGGTACGAAGGCATCACCCGTCTCGGCCTGGCTCGGCAAACCAATACTCCTGGATCAACGTAATTGAGTGTGCAACCACCCACGTAGTCCCACGAAAGGAGTGGAACGTTGCAGTTCTCAATTCCCATGGCCAAGGGCCTCGTCGCCGGCATCCTCCTCGCACTTGCCGCTGGTGCCTGCGGCGGAGGAGGCAATGCGGCTGCCGGCGTCACGTTCTCCGTCGCGGCGCCAACCAACAACGCCGAGGTATCGATCCCCTTCGACGTTCGACTCGAGTCGAGCGTCCCGCTCGGAGCCCCCGAGACGGGCAACCATCATGCCCACCTCTATTTCGACACCGATACCAGCGCAGCCGACTACGACATCGTCTACGGCAATTCCTGGCAGGTGACGAGGCCATTGACTCCGGGCAAGCACACGATCATCGCGGCCCTGGCTAACCCCGATCACTCCCTGGCCGGACCGACCCAGACGATCATGGTGACGGTAACGGGTTCGGGGTCGGGTGGCGGGAGTGCGGCGCCCACAAGTCCCGGACCGGGCCCCAGCTACTGACCCGAACCCATGACTGTCGAACGATATCCGCGCTCGGCACGTCGGTACCACACGGCGGTATATGTCGTGACACTCCTGCTCCTCGCGACCGGCTGGTGGCTGCTGGCCGGCCGCGAGGGCGAGCCGTCGCCGATCGCCCGCCTGACAGGTGTGCCCGATATCCTGCTCCATGTCTGGCTCGGCTGGGCCTTGGTGGTCGTGGCGCTACTCCCCCTTCCCCTTGCGATCCGCGGGGTCATTGCCTTCGGACGCGAAACCATCCGCTACGACCGTGGCGACCTTCGCTGGCTCAGGCACCTGCCCGCCGCGATCCTGACCGGGCGGTTCCCGCGACATGACGGCCACTTCGATCCGGGGCAGCGGATCGCCAACATCGCGATCGTGGTCCTGCTCGCGACTCTTATCGCCAGCGGCATCGCCCTCGTCTTGGTTGACGCGGGCCCGATATTCGCCATCGCGGCGGCGATCCACCGGCTCACGACGCTGGCATTCAGCGCCGTCATCGTCGGCCACATCGTCGTGGCCCTCGGAATCCTGCCTGGTTATCGCGGTGTGTGGCGCTCAATGCACCTGGGCGGACGGCTCCACCTGGACACAGCGCGACGACTCTGGCCTGCATGGTCCGAGCGGACGATCGCTTCCACGCGTGTCGCGGGTAATCCAACCAGGCCGCCTCGTCGGACGGATCGGTCCCAATGACCGATCCCGTGTTGGGCTAGCGGCCGAGCTCCACCGGGATCGCCCACAGACGCATCACCTCGCCGGTCCGCAGGATCCGCAGGACGACGGCGCGCCCGATCCGCTCACCAGTCATCAGGCGAGCCAGGTCACCCGCGTCCGCCACCGGCACGTCGTCGACGTCGAGGATGAGGTCGCCGGGGCGGACGCCGGTCTCGTCGGCCGGACTGCCGGCGACCACTTCCCGGACGCCGATACCGGCCGTGCGTCCAAGCGCGCGGGCCACCCGCGGGGGCAGCGGCCGCGCCTGGCCCGCGATCCCGAGGTATGCGCGGCGAACCCTGCCGTCGTGTATCAAGGCCGCGATGATCCGGCGCGTCGCGGCGTCGATCGGGATCGCCAGACCCAATCCCACACCCGCGAGCGCGGTGTTGATGCCCACCACCCGACCGTTGGCATCGGCGAGCGCGCCACCGGAGTTGCCCGGGTTGAGCGCCGCATCGGTCTGGATGACGTTCTCGATCATCCGCATCGCATTCCGCTCGTGCGTCACGAGCGACCGCCCGAGCGCACTGACCACGCCGGCCGTGACCGACCCGGCAAAGCCGAGCGGGCTGCCTAGCGCCACCACCAATTGACCGACACGCAATCGGTCCGCGTCACCCAGCTCGGCCGCGGGCAGTCGACCGGCATCGACGCGAAGGACCGCGAGATCGGACAGCGGATCGCTTCCCACGACCTCGAACGGGATCTCGGTGCCGTCGGTGAACGCCGCAACCCCACCCGCCGCACGAGCCACCACGTGCGCCGAGGTCAGGAGAAAGCCGTCAGGCGCGAAGACGACACCCGATCCGGTGCCATCCGGCTGGCCCTCGCGTGCGCGTCGGCCGACGCGCAGTTGGACGATGCGCGGAAGGAGGTGGTCAGCGACCGAGGTGACGACCGTCGAGTACGCGTCGAGCGCCGCGTCGTCATATTCGTGATCGGCTACACGCGAGCTCGCAGCCGCCTCAGCGCTGAGCCAGATGACGTTCTCCGCCGCATTCATGGTCACTAGCATATTGCAAGTCGCTGGAGCGAGCCTTGGAACATCGACCTCACCGATCGGCAACAGCGGCGTGCTCGCTGTCGGCTGGTGCGAGGCGATCTCGATCGTAGGCTACCTCTGGTCGATGAGGCTCTACGAGCGTCCGCACGCGCCAGCACCGTAGACGGGCATCGAGTCGCCCGTGGCCGCGCGACTTGGGCCTCCGACTTCGTGGCCCACCGCCAGGATCCGCCGGCGACTCGGCGGTGTAGAACAGGCATGACGCCGGGTGCGTGGAATCCGCTTGCGCTTTTGATCGTCGCGATCGTCGTCGTGTTCGGCGCCTGCTCATCGACGGCCCCTGACGCGTCATCGACCGCCGTACCCAGCGTGGCTTCATCGCCGACGTCGTCGACCCGGCCGAACGGCTCCGACGCCGTGGCGGAACGGTCCCTGTTGCGCCATCTAGTGAACCGCTCGCCGAGGCACCCGGCGGGTGCCCGGGACCCGAGCCCCGATCACAAACAGTGGCGGACTTCGTCGGACAAGTCGTGGGCGGGCCACCGCTCTGGGCGGGCATCTACGCGACCTACGACCAGGCCAGCAACGCGTAATCGGCGCTGGATGCACCGCTGACCGAATTCGGATGGCGGATCAAGATCCCTACCTGCTCGAGCCCGGCGAGGACGGAACCATCCAGCTCGTCGGTGCAGGCGTCGAGGACACCGTTGGAAGCGTCAGGTTCGCCATCGATGGTGTCTCACCCATCGACTGTGGCGACGATCGATCCGAAGGCGCCCGCTATTCCAGTTGCACACGGAGGGTGGCGGGAGTACCCGAGCTATGCCTATTTCCCATCAGCGGGCTGCTACCTGCTGACGGCGACCTGGACCGACGGACGCTCCCAGCTTGGCTTTGGTTTTCGTCGCTAATGCGGTTGGGTAGGCGCTCGGCGGATGGGAGCGACCGTGGGCACGGGGTCATTGGCCAGGAAGTCGAGGATGATCGCGTTGCACAGATCCGGCTTTTCCTGGAGCAGGAAGTGCGACGTGCCAGGCACGATCGACAGTTCGGAGTCCGGGATGGCTCGATAGAGCTCGAGCATGTGCTCGAGGGTCGTG
>JBIOWA010000159.1:0-7280 GCA_044868045.1 Candidatus Limnocylindrales bacterium | reverse complement strand
GCGGGGCCAGATCCTCGGGGGCGTTGCGCTCGCGATCGCGTCGCTGAAGCTGCATCCCGCCTCGATGGGTCTGTGGTTCCTCGTGCGAACGACCCGCGACCGAACGGCTCCGGCCCGCTGGCTCGTCACGACGGCGATCGTCGTCGGTGGGGGGATCGTGATCCTCAGCATGCTCGTCGACCGGATCGGGCTCTGGGCCGAGTACGGGCAGGTCGTCCGTGCCGGCACGAACGCCGTGATCGTCGATCGACGCAACGCGGGCATCGCCGCGTCGGTCGCGGGCGCGCTCGGGGGCGGCGATCCGATGGCGCGGACGCTGCACCTGGGGGTGGGAGTCGCGGCGCTCGCGGTCACGATCTGGGCCGCCTGGCGACGTGGCGATCTCCTCGAAGGGTTCGCCTGGGCCAGCGCCGCCTCCCTCTGCACGCTGCCCGTGACCTGGTACCACTATCCCAGCGCCATGATCCCAGTAGCAATCGCGGCATGGCTCCGCGCGGATCAGGGATCGCTGCGTCGCGTTCGTGCGGTGATCATCGGCGCAATGGTGGTGGCCGTCGTGGCGATCGCGGCGCTGCCATTACTGTGGATCGCGATCGGCCTCGTCATCCTCGCGGCGCGCTGGTCACGGCACGTGGCATCGCCTGACGAAGCGGGAGCGCCACCGGCACCGGCGCTCGTAGTCTGATGATCGCGAGCAGGATCACCCAGGACTCGATCCAGACGACCGGAAGTGCGAGCCACACGGCAATCGGGACGGTCCAGCGGCGGCCCGTGAGGGCGCCCGCGACGACGATCGCGGCGGAGAGGACGAGCCGTGGGTAGAGCAGCTCGCCGCTTCCCGTGCTACCACGCAGGAACGTGACCCAGTCGAACCAGGCCGTCGGCGCCAGCACGAAGGAAGCCAGGGCAACCGCGGCCGTCGTCCCGAGTGCGATCGCCAGCGGTCGCCACTCGCGACGCGCCAGGAACCACAGGAGGCCTACGCCGGGTGTGACCTTCGTCAGGAGGTTGAAGGCCCACAACGCCGGGTACCGGAACCCCAGGACGATCGCGGCCGCGATGAAGAGATGGATCTGGCCCACGAACAGCTCGTAGGTCCAGGGGAGGAACAGGATCAAGAGGGCCCAGGGCCAGGGCCGGACGAGCCAGTACAGGACCGCGATCGAGGCGACCGTCCAGAGCACGAAGAACGCCTCGAACGGCAGGGCGTAGCTCGGCGAAAGGACCTGGGCGAATGCGGGCGAATAGAGGTACGTCGAGTGCTCGCCGACCACCGAGCTCGCATAGGGATGGGCGAGGTCCACTCCGTAGTAGGCCTGCGCGTCGATACCGGCGAACGTCCACGGGTGGATCCCCTGGATCGCGTAGTAGATGAACGCGCGAAGCAGCCCGACGAGGATCAGCGCGTCGCGCAGCGGTCGAGCGTGGCGTCGAAGCAGGTCCGAGGCCGTGAGGCGGATGGTTCTCACCGATGCCATCACGCCCACGGTCACCGCCCCTCGGCCTTCCTCGCTATCGCCCCTTGGTCCCATGGCGGAGTGTACGCATGAGGGAACGCCACGGAGCAGCGGGGCGCTAGTCTGTCGCCCATGCAGGCCTCACTTGCCGCCTCCGTGCCCGCACCGGGCTGGCGAGGGCGGCTGCGAGGGTTCGCCGCGGAGCTCTGGCTCGATGGCGGGGTCGTCGCGATGTTCGCCGTCTCGCGGCTGCTCGTGCTCGTTGCCGCGTTCGTCGCGGAGGCGCTGATCCCACGCAACCCGGCCCTCGACCCAGGCGCCGACGGTCCGATCCTCCGCAGCCTGACCAGCTGGGACGGCTGGTACTACCTGGGCATCGTCCGCGACGGCTATCAGGCGACTCCGGTCTCCGGCGCATACGCCAACGTTGCGTTCCCGCCGCTCTATCCGGCGGTCGTGAAGGCGCTCTCGTTGCCGTTCCCGGGTTTCGAAGGGATCGTCGCGATCCTCGTCTCGAACGTGGCCTTCCTGATCGCACTGGGTCTGCTCGTTCGGCTCGGAACATCGTATCTCGGCCGGCGGCGCGCCGGCCTGGCGGCCGGCCTCCTGGCGATCTACCCGTTCGCCTCGGTCTTCGCGATGGCCTACACGGAGAGCCTGTTCCTGCTCCTCGTCATTGCCGCATTCCTGGCGGCCGAACGCGGGCATCGAGCGTGGGCCGGGATCGCGCTCGCTCTTGCGGTCCTGTGCCGTCTGCAGGGCATCGCCCTCGTGCTGCCGCTGCTACTGATCATGTTGCGGCAGGACGGCTGGCGGCCGCGGCTCACGCAGGCCTGGCTGCTGCTCGCGCCACTGGCCGCGGTCGGTTTTCTAGCGTACGTCGCGTCCGTCACCGGCACGGCCACGGCGTATCTCGATGCCCAACAGGCGTGGGGACGGGAAGGCTTCGGCGGTGCCGCTCCGGAGGGCACGATCGCGGCGATGCTCACGCCCTACCAGGGTGCCCTGATCCTGACGCTGCTCGCGACGGTCTTCCTGCTGGTCTTCGTGCGCGAGGACCGGCTTCGGCCGGAGTACTGGCTCGTCCCGGTCCTGTTCATCGCGGCGGAGCTGTCGAGCGGATCCCTCGAGGCGGTCGGGCGCGTCACGATGCTGGCCTTCCCGTTCGTGTGGATCCTCGCGAACCGCCGTTCCGCGCTCGCCCGAAGGACGTGGCCGCTGGCGTCCGTCGGGCTGTTCACCCTGATCGCCGTCCTCCAGTTCGGCGGGTACTGGGTCCCGTGACCCTCACGATCGTCCTGCCGGCGTACAACGAGGCCGAACGGATCGAGCCCGCCCTCGACGAGCTGTTCGGGTACCTGCGGCGCCGAAGCGACCAGGCCCGCGACGGCGCACCGGGCGCCGCCAACCTGCCCGCCGAGATCGACGTCCTCGTCGTCGACGACGGGAGCACCGACGATACGGTCGCCCTGGTCGAGCGCCGGCAGGAAATGACGGCGCCCAGCAGTGGGTTGCGGCTCGGCCTGCTACGCGTTCCGCACGGTGGCAAGGGCGCTGCGGTCCGGGCCGGCCTGCTGGCGGCGACCGGCGACGTCGTCATCTTCGCCGACGCGGACATGGCCACCCCGCCCGACCAGCTTCCGCTCCTGGCCGCGGCGCTTGCCGGCAACGATGTCGCGCTCGGTTCGCGGATCCAGCCGGACGGGTCGGACATGCGGGCGACGCAGCCGGGGTACCGGCGGCTCCTCGGCAAGGCCTTCCATGTGCTGGCGTCGCTGTGGGTCGTCGGGCCGGTTGAGGACACGCAGTGCGGGTTCAAGGGATTCACCCGTGAGGCAGCACACGACCTGGCCGCACGGCAGAAGGTGACGAGCATCGTCTTCGACGTCGAGCTGATCTACCTGGCGCGTCGGCGCGGCTATCGGATCGCGGTCGTCCCGATCCGCTGGTTCGACAAGCGTGGCTCGCGGATGCGCGCTCGCCCAGGCCTCGCCCTCCGCGTCGCCTGGGACCTGCTGCGGATCCCGCTGATCCATCGGGGGAGTCGCCGGAGCGCCGCCGAACGAGCGTGATGGAGCGCGACGCCCCGGCGCGGCTGGCGCGGACGGCGTTGCCCGTCGTGGCCGTGCTGGTCTTCGCCGGCAGCCTGGCGGCGACCCTCGCCGTCGCCGGCGATACCCTCGGGTACGACTTTCGGGCGTACCACCAGGCGATGGTCCGCTTGTTCCACGGTGAACCGCTGTACGACATGTCGTACACGCAAACGGGCGGATTCGGGCTCTTCTACTACCCGCCGACGTTCGCCCCGCTCCTGGTCCCGTTCGGGTTCATCGGGGAGTCGCTCGCCATCGGGACCTGGATCGCGCTGTCGATCGTGGCGTTCCTGGGCGGCGTCGCCATCCTGCCGGTGTCGCGAGCGGTCCGCTGGTGGATCGTGCTCCTGGCCGGCTTGTCGTTTCCGTTCGTCTACGGCGTGAAGCTCGGCCAGGTCGGGCCGATCCTGCTGCTGCTCATGGCGATCGGGTGGCGCTGGATCGACAGCCCCACCCGACTGGGTGCCAGCGGCGCGATCGGTGCGGCGATCAAGCTGCAGCCGGGTCTGATCCTCCTCTGGGCACTCTTGACACGGCGGATGCAAGCGGTGGTGGTCGGGGCGCTCGTGCTGGCGGCCGTGGCCGTCGTCGCGACCCTCCTCGCCGGGACCGGAGCCTGGACCGACTTCCTGACCCTCCTCCGGACCGTCAGCGAGCCGATCACGACCCCGCACAACTTCACGCCCGGTGCCGTTGCGTATCAGCTCGGGGTTCCTGCGAGCGTGGCGACGGTCATCCAGGTCGCCAGCACCGTCCTGGTGCTTGTCCTCGTGCTCGCTGCGATCCGCTGGGCGACCGACGAGGCGTCGTACCTCGCTACCGTCGTGGCCACGCAACTGGTCTCGCCGATCCTCTGGGACCACTACGCGACGCTGCTCCTGTTGCCCGTGGCGTACCTGCTCGCAGCCGGGCGCTGGTGGGCGTTGGCGATCCCGCTCGCCACGGCCTGGCCGCTCGTCAGGCTGACCCCGCCCGCCGCCTACCCGCTCGCCTTCTGGATCACGCTGGTCGCCGTCCTCCTCGTCGGAGCCCGGGCGCGGCGCAGCGTGGTACCCGCGTGAGCCGCCCGGTCGATCGAGGCACGCTCGCTGGCTTCACCGTCGTTGCGGTATCGGCGGTCCTCTACTGGCTGGCGAACCGACAATTCGACGCAGGACGTGGCGACTTCTTCTACCTGGCGGACGCGTTCCTGCACGGTCGGACATGGCTCGACATCCGGCTCGGTCCGAACGACGTGATCCCGCGGGACGGGCACTTCTACGTGCCGTTCGCCCCGTTCCCGGCGATCGCGTTGATGCCGCTCGTCGCTTTGACCGGACCGCTGACCGCGGACCAGATCGAATCCGGGATCAATGCCCTGCTGGCCGCGGCCGGCGTCGGGATGTGCTGGTGGCTGCTGGGGCGACTCGGGGTCGAGCGGCTGTCCGATCGAATGTGGCTGACGGTCCTGTTCGGTTTCTCGACCCAGATCCTCTGGGTCACGACCCGCGGGGGCGTCTGGCACACCGGGCACCTGATCGCGACGATCCTGACCTTTGCCTGCCTGATCGAGCTCGAGGGTCGGCGCAGGGCCCCCCTCATCGGCCTGGCGGCCGGCGCCGCGTTCCTGACCCGCGCCCCGCTCGCGTTCGCGGTCCCGTTCTACGCGCTGATGCTCCACCGGTTCGGTCGCGATATGCTGGCGCCGGACCATCACACCGATCCAGGTGCGTCTGGCGGATACGCTCGTGACGCGATCCCCTGGCAGCAGTGGACGTGGCTGGCGCTCGGGGTGCTCCCATCGATCGCGTTCTTCTTCCTCTACAACCAGCTGCGCTTCGGGACGCCGCTCGAGTCGGGCTACGCCCTCGCCACGCTGCCCGCGTGGCTGGAGCGCCAGCGGGCGCTCGGCCTGTTCTCGATCGCGCACATCTCGATGAACCTCGACTACTTCCTGGTCCATCTCCCGCGGCTCATCCCGACCCCGCCGTTCTTCAAGCCCGACGGCCTGGGGTTGTCGGTCTTCATCACGAGCCCGGGCCTCCTCTTCGCCTTGCGCGCGGACTGGCGGCGACCCGGATCGTGGTGGCTGGCCGGCGCCACGATCGCCGTCCTCGTCCCGACCGTGATGTATTACGGTGGCGGCTGGCTGCAGTACGGCTACCGCTACTTCCTCGACTCGGTGCCGTTCGTCATCGCCTTGTGCGGCTCGGCCGCGGTCGTCCGTGCCGGGGTCGGCTGGGGCTGGCGGTTCCTGATCGCCTTCGGCGTGGTCGTCAACGCCGTCGGCGTGTACTGGGCGTACAACCTGTGACGCTGGTCGTGGCCAAACGGCCGCTGTGGCTGCTGGTTCTCGCCGCGGTCGGGGCGAGCCTGCTGCTCGTGACGGCCATGGCCCGCTGGGGCGCGCCCAGCGACGAACACGCGTACTGGCTCGCGGCGCGGCGGCTCATCGAGGGGCAGCCGTTGTACGACCCGGCCGCCACGATCGTCACGCCATTCGCGTACCTGTACCCACCGCCGTTGGCCCAGGCGCTGGTCCCGGTCGCGGCCGTCGTGCCGTCGTGGCTCTTCAGTGCGGGCTGGACGGTCCTCATGGGTCTCGCGCTGTTCTGGCTAGCCGGCCGCGACGTCCTCCGTGCCCTCGCCCTCGTGGCGTTCCCGCCGGTCGCGGTCGAGTTCTGGTTCCGCAACGTGCACCTGTTCCTCGCCGTGCTGGTCGTCCTGGGTCTGCGCCGCGCCGCGCCGGCCTTCGCGGTCGGGGCCGCTATCAAGGTGTCGCCGGGACTGGGGATCCCGTACCTGGCCATACGCGGCGAGTGGCGCAACGCAGCCATCGCGACGGCGGTCGGGGCCGCGATGCTGGCGGTGAGCGTCGTGCTGAGCCCGGACGCCTGGCGCGCCTATGTCGACTTCGCCCTGAGCGTCGACCCCCTGCAGCAGTCGTCATTCGTGGCCGTGCCGCTGCCCATCCGTGCGGCCGCCGGGCTGATCGTGGCTCTCGTGGCGGCGCGGCTGCCGCGGTGGGCCGGCGACCCACTGCTGGTTGTGGCCGTCACGCTCGCGCTCCCATCGCTCTGGGTCACCGGGCTCAGCCTGCTCGTCGCGATCGTGCCGCTCGTCGAGGCCGAACGACTGGCCCGTGCGGAGCGTTTGCCCGAGATATAGCCGGCCGACAGAGCAGGCGCCTCGAGCGCCTCCACGGACCGGGCGGCCTCCATGCCAAACTGCGCCGGTGCATCGTTCCCCGGCCGTCGTCGGCATCTTCGTCCTGTCCGGGGCGGCCGGCCTGATCTACGAGATCGTCTGGTCGCGCCAGCTCGTCCTCGTCTTCGGCAACACGACGCAGGCCGTCTCGGCCATCCTCACCGGGTTCTTCGGCGGCATGGCGATCGGCGCCGCGATCGGCGGCCGCATCGCCGACCGGGTGCGCTCGCCGCTCCGGTTCTACGGGATCCTGGAGCTCGCCCTCGTCGTCGTCGTCCTGGTTACCCCGCTCACCTTCGGCCTGATCCATGAGGCGTACCGGGGGATCTACCCATCGCTCGAGGGAACGCCGTGGCTTGCCGTCGCGCGGCTCGTCCTCGCCGTGCTCGCCCTTGCCCCGGCGACGGTGATGATGGGTGCAACGTTCCCTGCCCTCGTGCGGCACCTCACGAGGGCCGAGGCAGTCAGCGAGGCCTTCGGCCGCCTCTATTCCGCGAACACGCTGGGTGCCGTGGCCGGGACGCTGCTGGCCGGCCTCGTCTTC
>JBIOWA010000158.1:0-3603 GCA_044868045.1 Candidatus Limnocylindrales bacterium | reverse complement strand
GAACGCCGTTATCAGCGGTGTGGAGCCCGACTTTACCCTCGTCAAGCTCGAGGGCGATGCCGTCTTCGCGGTCGCGCCGGCGGCAAGCCTCGACGGCGAGGGTGACCGGGTCGTCGGGAACCTCAGGACGATGTACGAGTCGTTCATCGAACGTCGCACCCGAGCCATCCCCGCCAGCGACCACGTCTGTACCGCCTGCCCTGTCGTCGCGCATCTCGACCTCAAGGTGGTGCTCCATCGGGGTCACGCGGTGCGCCAGACGGCTGGGTCCAGCAGCGACCTGCTCGGCCCGGCCGTGACGGTCGCGCACCGCTTGCTCAAGAACACCATTCGAGAGCGGATCGGCTTCCGCCCCTATCTGTTCCTGACCGATGCTGCGGCGAACGCACTCGGCCTGCCTCTGGTTGGCCTCGCGCACCAAGAGGAGTACCAAGACGCCGGGCTGATCCTCGGCCGCATCGTCGAACTCGGCGAACCGGCACAGGAGGGCGGTTCGAGCGCGGTCGCGCTGCGGTAGCGCGCTGCGCTTGATCTCCTCAAGGTCAGTCGATTAACAATCGGCGTTCCATTACGTCGACCGCCCTCATCCGCTCGCCAAGCACCTCATACGCCCTCACCCTTGCGTCGTCGGCCAGCGTCGCTACCCGATCCGCGACGCCGCTTCGACCATCTGCGTTGGCGCGGCGCTCGTCAGTGCTGGACCTTGTACCCAGCTGGGAGCGCGTCGACGACCATCTCGCCGAAACTCGTGGTTCAGCACCCACCGAACACCGGGCAGAAATAGATCGGCCCAACGCGATTCGGTAAACCAAGCCGCTCCGTCAGTAACGATGACGTCGTTAATCACGGTGAACGCCGTGCTTGGATCAGCGAGCTGAAGCACAGCCACGTCCGCGCCAGTCCGAAGATCGTAGACGTTGCCTTGCCGGTGAAGCCGCCCGCCACGAAGAGAAGATCGTGCGACACATCGGCCTTCATGCCGACCGCCATTCGACCTTCTGGGGCATCAGTGAATAGGCCGATCGTCCCCGAGCGGAGGTCGCCCCGGGCAGCGTCATCACCTGAGGAAATGCGGCGTAAACGGTGCCGGTGAAATGCGGCGCCGATGAGCACTGCGGCGGCAAAAGGAGTGGCCAGACGTCTCATGGAACGGGCCTCGCATCTGACGAAGTGACATGACTGCGCCTCGGGTTCACGAGCCCACCAACAGATCGGTCCGTCAGCTGGTGGATGCTGAAGGCTTGGTTACATTGGGTGCGGCTGTCGATACCGACGAGCGGTACGTGAGGAGCAGGCCAGCAGCGATGACCGCGTGGAAGAGCGCGACAACCCAGCCAAGCGCGTTCGCGATGCCGGTGACCGCCGCGTAGGCCGCGACAGCCGCGACGATCACGAACGCCGTCACGTTCGCCGCCACGACCGCTCGACGCACCGAACGCTCCTCGTGCACCCGCAGGAACCAATCGAAGATCGCGATTCCGAGAATCACGCCGCCGAACTGGCGGACGAGTTGCGAGCTCAGGGCGTCGAGCTGTCCGCCGAAGAGCGAGATCGCAAAGTCGGGCACCAGGACGAACAGCAGGCCGAACACGGTTCCATTCAGCGCGGTGGCCATGAGCAGGATGCGATACGTCACGACAAGCTCCTTCCGTACGAGGCGCCCCGAGTCTCGATGCGTCCCGACCCGGTGTTAGGTGCCGTCGCGGCCTGTTGTCAAGCGCCCCGAGCCGTTAGCGAAAGAATCGGCCGCGGATGCAACCTCGATCGAGCACGGTCCATGCGGCGGGTGAGCATCGGCCGCGAGGATCCGACTCAGCTCGGTTGTCTTGGCGCCGCCGCGGACGAGGTCGCGGACGAGCAGTGTCAGCGCGCAATGCCGCGGCGCGCAGGCGGGCTCCAGCGGGACCCGCAACCTGAAAAGAGGAATCTTGACCATGACGGGACAGGCGATCGAACTTGAGCGTGATAATTGGTCGCGTGGGACGTTGGCCATCCAAGATCTCGACCACTGAAGGGGCGCCGCGTTCATCTTGGCCGAAGGTGCAACCATCAGGCTCGGGCTCGGGCTCCCGAACGCGGGTCCCCTGGCTTCGCGCGACAATATTCTTGAGGCGGCGATCGGAGCGGAGGAGATCGGCCTCGCCTCGGTTTGGGTGCTTGACCGCGTCGTGCGTCCACGAGCGCCGAAGTGGGGCGAGGCCCCACCGTCCTACTACTCCACCGTATTTGACCCGATTGAGACGCTCACCTACGTCGCCGCACGGACCCAGCACATCCGGCTTGGCACCAGCGTCGTCCAATCTCTGCTCCATCCACCCGTGATTCTGGCGCGACGGCTCGCGACGCTCGACCAGCTGAGCGGTGGGCGGCTCGTCGCCGGGCTCGGTCAAGGCTGGATGCCCGAGGAGTTCGCCGTGGCGGGGATCCCGATCAGGCGCCGCGGGCGGGGCATGGTGGAGTATCTGGCTGCCGTGCGAGCGGTCTGGGGTCCGGACCCGGTACGGTTCGAGGGTGAGTTCTATCAGATACCCGAGAGCGATATCGGCCCAAAGCCGGCGCGACCAATCCCCATCCTCCTCGGCTATGACTCCGACGCCGGGATCCGCTTGGCCGCACGCTACGCCGATGGGATCCTCCCCAACCGGCGCGACCTCAACATCCTGCGGCGCGACCTGGACCTCTTCTGGGAGGCGACCGCCGAAGCCCAGCGGGACGTTTCGGCGATGCAGATCGTCTTCCGCGGTGCGGCTCGGCTGGAAACTGCTGCCGGCACCGGACGGCATCTCTTCGTCGGCACCCTCGAGCAGTGGGCGGACGATCTGTCACGCCTTGCCGCGCTCGGTGTCCATGACGTGCACCTGCAACTCCGGACTCCTGTCGCGCAACAGCTCGACACGATGGCCAAGCTGCACGCGATGGTCCGCGGCCATCGAGGCGAAACCGCGCGTGGCTTCATGTAGCGCTGCTGGAGTGTCGACGTTGCCATCAGGTCGTTGAGCGGCGATCGCCGGTGCAGCGGCAATGCATCGAGTGCCGACAAACGCTCAAGCGTCTCAGAAGCCGCGAGTCGACGGCACGGTGGTCCAGAGGTAAGGTCAATGGCGCCTGAACACGCATCAGGATCGCTCATCCAGGAGGGCCGAGTGCTCGGCTTTCAGGCTGCGCTCTGCAACCGACGCCAACGCGTCGATGAGGTCAGGATGGTCATTGAGCGACGCGATCCGGCGGAATGTCAGGGCGTGTTGCTCGGCCTGCTCTCGGGCTCCGACGTCGATGTCGTATAGGATCTCGAGGTGGTCGGCGAGGAATTGCACCGGGACGACCAGCACCGAGTGCTGGCCTTGGGCTGCAATCTCGGGCATGAGGTCGGCGAAATCGGGCTTCATCCATTCGCCGGGCTCGTGGCCCGCGCTCTGCCAGCAGAATGTCCACTCGTCCTCCGACAGCCCGGCCCCACTCGCTACGGCCCCGGCCGACGCCCGGAGCTGGGCGAGGTAATCGGGTTCCTGCTCGGCCACTCGCTTGGGCAGGCTGTGCGCGGTCATCAGGACACGGACCGTCGCACGGTCCTCGGGTGGCATGTGGGCGAGCGCCTCTGCGACG
>JBIOWA010000157.1:0-6978 GCA_044868045.1 Candidatus Limnocylindrales bacterium | reverse complement strand
GGTAGTCGGCCTCGAGATCGCGGTAGACCAGGGTGCCGTCGCGCCGGAACCCGGACCGGACATGGATCTCCGCCGCCCCGCGGCGAACGGCCTGGAACGTCTCCTCGAGCGTCAGGACCAGGCGGATTGGTCGGCCGGTCGCGCGCGCCATGAATGCGAGCAGCGGCTCGTACTTCGCATGCTGCTTGCCGCCGAAGGCGCCACCCGGGTCTGGCGCATGGATGCGGACCTTGGCGAGCGGCAACTTGAGGAGCTCTGCGATCACCCGCTGGAGCCAATTCGGGTGCTGGATCGCGCTCCAGACGGCGATGCCGTCGCCGTCGGGTGCGGCCATGAATGTGTGGGGCTCGATGGCGAACTGCGTGACCATGGGAAAGCGGTACGTGCCTTCGACCACCACGAGGTCGGCGGTGGCCCCGTCGACGTCGCCCCAGGCATGCCGATGCTCGTGGAGAACGTTGCTGTTCGCGTGCGGGTCGTCCGGTCGCAACGCCGGGTCCTGGACGAGGGGGGCCTCGGGTGCCAGCGCGGCGGCCACCGTGTGAATGGCGGGCAACTCCTTGAACTCGACCTCGACGAGGCGAGCCGCTTCCTCGGCGGCGTCGCGCGTTTCCGCTGCGACGGCGGCGACCGGATCGCCGTGGTACTTCGTCTCACCCGAGGCTATGACCGGTCGGTCGCGGCGCTGTGGGCCGAAGCGTGGGATCGGCTGCGGCAGATCGGCGGCGGTCATGACCAGCCGGACGCCCGGAACGGCACAGGCCGCCGCATCGTTGATCGCGCCGATCCGGGCGCGCGCGACGGGCAGCGTGACGAGCTTGACGTGGAGGACGTCGTCGAGCGTGATGTCGGCGACGTACGCCTGCCGCCCGGTCACCCGGTCCAGACCGCCGACGCGTGGCGCCCGCGCACCGACGACCTCGCTCACTGCGGTGCCACCTCGGCGTCGGGGGTTGAAGCGACGTCCACGGGTGGAGGTGCAGAACGTCGGGTGCCATCGGTCCGACCGCGCTCCGCGGCCAGGGCGACCGCCTCGATGATCTGCTCGTACCCGGCGCAGCGGCAGAGATTGCCGGCCAGGCCCTCCTCGATCTCGGCTCGCGTCGGGTGGGGAGCCTCGTCCAGCAGCGCCCGCGCCGACACGAGCTGGCCGGGAATGCAGAACCCGCATTGGGCCGCACCCGTCTCGAGGAACGCTTCCTGGAGCGGGTCGAGCCGATCCCCTACCGCCAGCCCCTCCACGGTGGTCACCGACGCTCCGTCTGCCTCGACACCGAGCACCAGGCAGGAGTCGACGCTCATCCCATCGACGATGACCGTGCACGCCCCGCATTCCCCGACCAGGCAGCACTCCTTGGTCCCGGTCAGGCCGAGGTCGTCGCGCAGGACGTCGAGCAGCGTGTGGTGCGCAAGCACGTCGATCGACTTCGCGCGGCCGTTCACGGTCAGCTCGATGTGCATCGTCATCACGAGGCGAGGCGCTTCATGGCTGACGCGACCGCCCGGATTCCGAGCAGCCGCAGCATCGCGAGTCGATACTCGGGGCTCGCGCGCATCGACGTCGGTGACGGGGCGGCCTCGGAGAAGAGTTCGTCGAGCCGCTCGCGCTTCGCGTCCTCGGACGCCGCAGGATCGGCCAGCACGCCGGTCTCGTCGGCTACCAGGACCGGCCGCGGTCCGACGCTCCCGTATGAGAGCCGAGTCACGCCGTCCGCATCGATCGAGCAAGCCAAGGTCACCGACGCCAGGTCGTGCCCGCGGCGTCGCGTCCGCCGCGCATGCACTGACCCGCGCGGCCCGGACAGCAACGGCAGCTCGATCGCCTCTACCAGCTCCCCGGGCTCGAGGGTCGTCACACCCGACTTGACGAAGAACGTGTCAAGCGGGATCACCCGGCGACCATGCGGCCCGACTGCCGCCACGCGGGCCCCGTAGACCAGCAGGGCCGGCGCCGTGTCGGCCGCCGGCGACGCGTTGCAGATGTTCCCGGCCAGCGTCGCCCGGTTCCGGATCTGCACCGAGCCGACGTACGCCGCCGCCTCGGCTAGCGCGAGGTAGTCGCGCCGGATGCGCTCGTCGCGCTCCAGGTCCGTCATGGTGGTGCGCGCACCGATCCGCAGCCAGCCATCCTCGACGCGCATGTCGCGCTCGAACTCGGCGATGCCCTTCACGTCGACCACGGTGGTCGGTCGGATCGAGCCGTCGCGGATGCGGATGATGAGGTCGGTGCCGCCGGCTAGCGGCCGCGCTTCTCCGTCCCGTCCCGCCATTAGCGCGAGCGCATCCGCGAGCCGGTCGGGCCTCTCGTAGGCGAACGCGCGCATCGATCGGGGTCTAGAGGACCCGCTCCACCTCGTCCAGCAGCACCTGCGGGGTGGCGGCGCGCACGAAGTGGTACGGACGCTCAGTGAACCGTTGGACAAACGCCGCTCGGGCGGCGCGCCGCTCCTCGGTGTCGACGATAGGCATTGGGAAGCCCGGCGCGAGCAGTTCATTCAGCAACAGATAGTTCTGGAGCGAGTGGAACGTCTGGAACTGCCGCTCGAAGGGGATCATCTCGACCATCGAGGCGTCGAAGTTGCCATCGATCGCGGGGACGATCACGACGTCGACCGGGTCCCGGTTCGTGTACAGCTCCCAGGTCGGCATCTCGCCGAAGAACTTCTCGACCGCCCGGTCCGGCGCGGCCTTGTCGGCACGTTCCGTACCGACGTTCCGCTTCTTGAGGAACGGATGCTTGGAACCATCGACGACCCGGCCGTCCTCATCGATCACGGTCGTCTCGGTCGATATGAGCAGCGCGCCGCGACGGCAGGCCTCGATCTGGCCCATCGACTTGCCGTGGTTCGACTCGCCGCCGAGGAACAGGATGGTCTTGTTGCGGTGCCGGACGGCCGAGGCGTGGAACGGATGGAGACCCACGTCCTCCATCCGCAGTGCCAGCATCGTGACGACGACCTTCTGCATCGGGCCGGACGGCCACGGGCCCCTGAACGTCATCCGCCGTCCGTCGTAGGCGACGCCCTTGGCGGCGTCACGCTCCCAGACGATGTCGGGCTGGTAGAGGGTCACCTCCGGCGCGATCCGGACGTCGGCCAGCCGGTAGTCGAGGAAGTCCTTGTCCGCGAGGACGTCGTCGACCGGCTCTGACCCGACGACATCCACCCGCAGGCGGGCAGGCCCGGCCACGAACTCCTGCGAGAGCTGGCGGGTCGCGGTCGTCAACGGCCGATCGCTGCCGTCTCGCCGGCTGCCGCTGGCTCGCTCGTGGCCGCGGGCAGGATCTCGACGGTGCCGTTCGTGCCGTCGACCCGGATGCGGTCACCGGTCCGGATCCGCTCTGTCGCGACCGATGTGCCGACGACAGCCGGGATCCCGAACTCCCGGGACAGGACCGCCGGATGCGAGGTCGTGCCACCGGTGTCGGTGACGAGCCCGGCAATCTTGGTGAACAGCACGACCCACGCGGGGTTGGTCATCTGACAGACCAGGATGTCGCCCTCGCGGACCTCGTCGAACTCGTCGACGGTCGTGACCACGCGGGCGGTGCCCTCGACCGCGCCGGGCGACCCCGCGATCCCGGCGATCACCTCGTCGTCGTCGGACCTCTGGCGATCGAAGCGCTCCGGATAGCCCCAGTTCACGAGATACGGGAAAGCGAGCTGCGACGGGGTGACCGTGCCCACCCAGTCGCGGGGATGGATCCGCTTCGCCGCCTCGCGTTCCGCGCGTCGGGTCGCCACCAGCCCCCGCGCGTCGACCGCGTCGGCGCTGCCGATCAGCGCCCGCAGCTCGTTGTAGCGAAGGAACATCACGTCGTCGGGCTCGTCAAGCCGCCCGGCCTCGACCAGCTTCTCCCCGACCGCCATGAGCACGAGCCGGAGGTGGGCGTTCGCTCCCTGGTCGATGTAGAAGTGATGATCCGGGGTCAAGGGCGCCATCCGCAGATTCGTCGCATTGGCGGCGCGCATCTCCTCGAGCGCCTCACCCTCGAGCCCCGCGAGGATCTCGCGCGACGCGGCCTCGATGTCACGGCGCATCACCTCGATGGCGGTCGGGAAGTCGTAGTCGGTCTGGAGGTACCCGCGGATCAGCTCGAGGACCGGCCCCATCTCCTCGCGAACGGTCGGGAAGATGAATTCGTGGCTCCACACCGCGTGCCAGCCGTACTCGCGCTGGTACGGCTCGATCCGCTCGGCGACGAAGCGTCGACCGCGTTCGCCGACTCGTAGCGCGGCGGCGATGTCGTCGACGTCCTCCGGCTCGAACGCCGAATGCAACTCGGGGTCGTCGCGGACCTCGTTCTTCATCCGCCAGAGTGCCTCGATCGAATCCCAGTTTCGGTCGGAGGCCGAGTTCTGGAGCCGCCCGAGCAGCGCCTCGTCGACCTCGCCCCTGATCTTCTTCATGACCGCGCGCAGCTTCAACGTCGCCGACAGCTGGGCGAAGTTCAGCATCCAGTGGATCTTCCAGTGCCGATCGTGGATGTCGATCGCGTCCTCGAGCAGGGTCGCCGTCTCGGCGAGGGTCATCCCGCCGGCATCATCCAATCGTTCCTCGAGGTAGGCGAAGTTGCGCTGCATCTCGGGGACGAGGCGGTCATGCCACCAGTCCGCAAAGCGCTCGCCGTACACCGGCAGGACGGTGTCGAGATAGGCGCCCATGTTCGTCGCGAATGACGCGTCACGCGGCACCCGGGCCTGGTACCGCGAGCTGTACTCGGTACCTTCGATGTGGATGTCGGGATCGGCCGGGATCGCCGTCGTGTAGACGTAGCCGTTGACGTTCTTGGCCAGCCAATCCACCGCGAAGGGCGTCCCGAAGCGGCGGAACATGTGGTCGCAGCTCAGCCACCACCCGCCGATGTCGAAGAACATCGGGCTGACCGGGTGGGGGATGTGCAGGTCGTCGTAGACCCAGAAGAAGTCCTTCTCGACCTCGGAGTCCCACGAAACGGGGAACGTCTCGTCGCCGAGGAACTGTCCGAGAACCTCCTCGTTCGGTGCCACGGGCTCCTCCTCCCCTGGCGTCGATCGCCTTAGGCGCGGGCTTCGGTCGGGGCTCCCTCTGCGCGTTCGGCCAACGACTTGCGCGCCTTCTCCCAGTCCGACCGGAACTGGACGATGCCCTTGTCGGTCAGCGGGTGGTGGATCATCTGCTGAAGGACCTTGAAGGGCAGCGTCGCGACATGCGCGCCGGCCAGTGCGGCCTGCGTCATGTGCAGCGGGTTGCGGATCGACGCGGCGAGGACCTCTGTCTCGAGCTCGTGGATCGCGACGATCTCGGCCAGCTCGCGGATGACGATCATCCCGTCCTGGTTGATGTCGTCGAGGCGCCCGACGAAGGGTGAGAGCAGGCTGGCGCCTGCCTTGGCCGCGAGGAGGCCCTGGTTCGCGGTGAAGATCAGGGTGCAGTTGGTCTTGATCCCCTCCTCGGCGAAGCGGCTCATCGCCTCGAGCCCTTCTTCGCTCATGGGGACCTTGACGACGATGTTCGGCGCGAGTTTGGCGAAGGCGCGTCCCTCAGTGAGCATGCCCTCGACGTCCTCGGCCACGACCTCGGCCGAGACGGGGCCGTTCGTGATCGTGCAGATCTCCTTGAGCACCCCTTCGTAGGTCATGCCGGTGGTCTTGGAGAAGAGCGTCGGGTTG
Source organism: Candidatus Limnocylindrales bacterium (assembly GCA_044868045.1). Lineage (GTDB taxonomy): Bacteria > Chloroflexota > Limnocylindria > Limnocylindrales > CSP1-4 > SPCO01. The sequence continues at coordinate 1,327 of JBIOWA010000157.1, read as the reverse complement.
GTCGTCACACCGTCGAGCACGCCCCATTTGGCGACGGTGCGGATCTCGTCGATATCGGCGGTGTCGAGAAAGATCTTCATGTCTTAAGGCTCCGGTGCGGGAGGGGACCCGATTCTACGCTCGCGGCCGGTACGGGAGCGTCAACCAGCGGAACTTCCTCGTCGTCCGGCCTCTGACCGTCTCTCGGGCACTTGCGCGCCCGTACACTCGCAAGGGAAATTCGTCGGAGGGAGGAAGCGTGGACTGGGTCGTTTTCGGCGTGCAGTGGCTGCACATCCTGCTCGCAATCCTGTGGTTCGGTAACTCACTGTCTCTCGCAGCCGTCACGATCCCTGCGATCAGCCGGCTGCCGCTCGTCCGTCAGCAGGAGATCGGCGCGCAACTCGGCGAGCGCGGCCTGCGCGTCTTCGACGTCGTCGCTCCCGCCGTGATCATCCTCGGCGTGCTGCGCGGGACGGTGTTCGGGCCGATCCGCGACGTGAACACGTTGCTCGGGACCGCATATGGCCTCACCTGGCTGCTGGCACTCATCGTCGCGACTGCCACGTTCCTATGGGGCCGGTACGTGATCGTCCCGGCCACGCGGGTGCTCGCTACCGCCCCTGTGAATCCGGACGGCACGCCGACAAGCGAGCTCGACGCCGCACTAGCGCGAGCGAAGCGAGTGACCGTGCTCGAGCTGATCGGTTTTCTCGTCGTGTTCACGTGCATGATCCTCATGCGCTTCGGGCTCTAGCGGGCCACCGCGGAAGACGCGCCGGGGCGCGGACCTAACTGGTTGGCCTAGACGGCGCGTGCATGACGAAAGGGCCGCCTAGCGGTCAGGCCTCGGCGATCATGTGTCGCTCGCGGGCCTCACGTCAGCCGGCGTCGACGGTGGCGGTCTGACGTGATGGAAAGACCTCGGGGCGCGCTTCGAGGACGGGCTCGCGACCGTCCGCGACCGCAATCGATGCGGCCACGAACCCATCGAACAACGGGTGCGGCCGCTCGGGCCGGGACTTGAACTCCGGGTGGAACTGGCTGGCCACGAACCACGGGTGGTCCTTGAGCTCGACGATCTCGACCAGGCGGCCGTCGGGCGACTGACCGCTGAGGAGCATGCCGGCACCCTCGAGCGTCTGGCGATACCGGTTGTTCACCTCGAACCGGTGGCGATGCCGCTCGTAGATGACCTCCTGGCCGTAGACGGCCGCGGCCTTCGAGCCGGGCGCGAGCCGCGCGGGGTAGAGGCCGAGCCGCATCGTCCCGCCCTTGTCCTCCATGTCGCGCTGGTCGGGCATGAAGTCGATGACCGGGTGCTCGGTGAACATGTCGAACTCGGTCG
>JBIOWA010000156.1:0-12227 GCA_044868045.1 Candidatus Limnocylindrales bacterium | reverse complement strand
CTGGATGTCCCTCCGTCGCGGGGCATGCTCGAGACCGGAACTGAGAGCAGCATGAGACCGCCGGCGCGGTATTCCTCGTCGTCGGAATGCCGTCCCACGGGAACCCAGCGACCCAGCCCGCACGACGAGGGTCGCTGTTGCCGTGGCACGGGAGCGAGCGGCCTCAGTGACAGCGAAGGGTCACCTTTTGGCGTCCGACGGAAATCTGTGACGCAGGTTGGCGCGGCGCGGGGACAAAGGAGGGCCAAGCGCCCACCTGGCGTCCCTAGTTGCCGTCCCACGAGAACGGTCTGCGACAGGACGGGCGACGACCGCCCCGCCCCGCATGAGGAGGGCTAGGACTTCTCTTCGGGAGCCTCCGCAAGACCCTCGCCAACTGCAGCAGGCGCGCCCTCGGCGGCCTCGCCTTCGGCGACCTCGCCCTCCTCGAGCTCGCCCTCCTCGACGACCGGCTCCTCTTCGACCTCGATCCGCGGCGCCTGGACCTTGGCGATGATGTCGTCGGGGTCGGTCAGCAGCGTGACGTCGGACGGGATCGTAAGATCGCGGACGTGGACCGTGGCATCGAAATCGACCAGCGAGTCGATCGAGTATTCGATGGACTGTGGCAGGTGATCCGGCAGGGCCTTCACCCTGACGGTCTCGGTCGGATGCAGCAGCGTGCCATTGAGCTGCTCGACCGCGTGGGACTCGCCGGTCGCGACGAGCGGCACATCGACCGTCAGCTCCTCAGTCATCCGGACGAGGAACAGGTCGGCGTGGAGGGGCCGACGGTGGACCGGGTGGATCTGAACGTCGTGAATCAGCACCGGCCGGGCGGCTTTGCCGTCGACGGACAGGTCCACGAGCGCGTTCGGCCCGATGCGCTTGCGGAGCACGTCGAATTCGTGGGAGTCGACCATCACGTTGCTTGACGTCTCGCCATGCCCGTAGACGACCGCGGGCAACCGACCGGCCTTGCGCAGGTGGGCGACGGCCTTGCCGGTGATCTCGCGGTGCTGGGCGGCCAGCGTCGGGCGGGCGATTGCCATGCGGGTTTCGACCTCGGGATTCGTCTTCGTCGGATGGTGTCCGGGCTGCGACTCGCCGGGGGTGCCGAGTGGCGAGGCGCCCGAAGCGGAGCGTAGGGTACCACGAACGTGGTCCAGAATTGAGAATCCGTTCAAGGGACGTCAGCCGCCGACGCCGGGCGCGGTGGGCCCGAATCAACCGCCCGGAGTAGCATCCGGCCGTGGCCGCCACGATTCTCATCGTCGAGGACGAGTTCGCCGTCGCTCGGGGCATCCAGTACGCGCTCCAGCAGGAGGGTTACGACGTTGGCGTCGCGCGCTCCGGCGAGGAGGGACTCGAGATCGCGACACGCGAGGCGCCCGACCTCGTGGTCCTCGACGTCCGGCTGCCGGGGATCGATGGCTTCGAGGTGCTCCGCCGCATCCGCGCCGCGAGCGCGAAGATGCCGATCCTCGTTCTGACCGCCCGCGACGACGAGGTCGATAAGGTCATCGGGCTCGAGCTCGGCGCCGACGACTACCTGACGAAGCCGTACAGCCTGCGCGAGCTCCTGAGCCGGATCAAGGCACTGCTCCGCCGCTCGTATGGCGATCTCGCCGACGCGGCCGGCGGTCGCGTCCTCCGCCATCGCGACCTGATCATCGACCTCGAACGCAGGCGCGTCCAACGGGGCGCTCGGCGCATCAGCCTCACGCCGACCGAATTCGAGATCCTCCGCCACCTTGCGTCGAGGCCGGGCCGCGTGTACACCCGATCCGAGCTGCTCGAGCTGTTGCGCGACTACGAGGCCCTCGACCAGGACGAGAAGACCATCAACGTCCACGTGAGCCACCTCCGGGAGAAGATCGAGGACGACCCAGCCACGCCCGCCTTCGTCCTCACGGTCCGCGGTGTCGGTTACGCCTTCGCCGAGCGGTGAGCGCACGATGGTTCGGCGCTGGGGCTGGGTGCGCCGCCTCCGGCGCCTGCTGCCGCGAACGCTTCAGGCCCGACTGACCGTCGCGTTCGTCGCGGTCATCGCCCTGTTGCTGGGGCTCGTCTCGATCCTCGTCCTCAATCGGCTCGACGACTACTTCTCGCGCCAGCAGGAGACGGATCTCGCCGAGCGAAACAAGATCGTTGTCGCGTTCGTGCGCTCGATCGTCGATGGCGCGGCGGACGGCCAGCCCGTCATCGACGCGGACGGGGACACCAACGCGCGTGTCGTCGCGGCGCTGTCCGACGAACGCGTGCGAAGCCTGATCGCCGACCGCACCGCGCAGGCCGATGTGCACCTGCGGTTCGGCCTAACCGTGACGGTCGGGGACCAGACGCACTTCGTGGCCTCGCCGAACGGTGAACTGTTCCTGCGTCGGCTCGCCCCGCCCGCCCGCAACCAGACCCGTGAGCCGACATCGGTGACGGACTTCTTTGCGGGCGGCGATGTCGGCCAGCGGTATTCGGTCCAGATCACGCTCGCCGACCCGTATACGTACCGGGCGACCGCGATCGCCAACGTTACCGGCCTCCTGCTCGCGATCGGCCTCTTCGCCATGGGTGTCGCCGTCGTCGTGTCGGCGACCCTGGCCCGCCGCTTCACCAATCCCGTCCGGCAGCTCACCGACGCGTCACGCGCCCTGGCCGAGGGCGATCTCACAGTGCGGGTGCCCGCAGCCAAACTCCGGGCGGGCTCGTCGGAGCTCGGCGCCCTCGCGGTCCAGTTCAACGCGATGGCCGATCGCCTCGAGGAAAGCGTCGAGATGAGCCGGCGGGACCGCGACCGAAGCCGCGACTTCCTGGCCGACGTGTCGCACGAGCTGCGGACGCCGCTCGCCGCGTTACGCACGTTCAACCAGCTCCTCATGGAGTCGGCGGGCGAGGACCCGGAGGCGCGAGCCGAGTTCCTGGAGTCCAGTGCCAGCCAGATCGAACGCCTCGACTGGCTCGCCCAAAACCTGCTGGAACTCTCGAAGCTCGATTCGGGTCTCGTCCTGCTCGACCTGCGCCCCGACGACCTGCGGGCGGCGGTCGAGTCGGCGGCCCACCAGCACGACGCACTCGCGAAACGAAGGGGCGTGCGGATCGAGCTCGACCTGCCTGATGCGCCGATCCGGATCCGGCACGATCCGCCGCGGATCGGCCAGGTCGTCGCCAACCTCGTCGGCAATGCCGTGAAGTTCACGCCGAAGGACGGCGTCGTGCAGGTGTCCGCCGAGGCGGAGCGGGGCGGAGCACGGATCGATGTGACCGACACGGGCGTCGGCATCGACGCGGCCGAACTCCCGCACATCTTCGATCGCTTCTACCGAGGGTCCCGGGCCAACGAGGCGCGCGGCTCGGGGAGCGGCCTTGGGCTCGCGATCGTCCGCTCCATCGTGGACATGCACGGCGGCACCGTCACCGTGGAGAGCGGCGTCGACTCCGGTAGCCGATTCACGGTCCGACTGCCGCGCGACCCGCGACACGTCGCCGGCACGCCCGCGGCCGCACGGGCAGACGTCGCGAGCGCGGCCGAAGGATCGGAACGGATCGCAGCCGCGGCCGCTCCAGCCTCAGACGCATCTCAGGATCCGGGGCGCAACGTGACGGAAACTTCATCGTCCGACTCGCCACAGGTGAATCCGGCCTCGGCACCGTAGTCGCCAACAGTTGCATCCGAGGCCGCTCACCGGCACTCCGACAAGGGAACCACGACACGATGTCCGACAACGCACGTACCGACGATCAAGACGCGACCAAGCGCCACGACCTCCCCTCGGAGCCGGCGCGGCCGCCGCTCATCCGGGCAGCGGGCGAAGCCGCCGGCCCGCCCGCCGCCAGCCCGCCCGCCGACGAGGCCGGCCAGGCGCAACCGGATGTGGAACGGTACTCGCCGCCGCCCGAGCCGCGCCCCGAGTGGTCGCGGCATGCCGATAGCCAGGCCGCCGCGACGCCGACCCCGGAGCGTTGGTACGAGCCGGCGCCGTCGGTCGCGGGCGCTGCAGTCGCCACGACCGCCGTTCACCCCGGCAAACCGCGCCGGGGCGGGACCGGATCGGTCGTCACCGCCGCGCTGCTGTCGGCCGTCCTCGCGTCCGGTGGGACGGTGCTCGCCCTCAACGCGACGGGCGCGCTCGATCGACAGCCGGCTGCGCCGGCCCGCGCGACCGGCACGGCGGTCGGGGCGAACAACCAGCCCATCACCATCGACGAGTCGTCGGCGACGATCGATGTCGCCGCGGCGGTCAGCCCGGCGGTCGTCCGCATCACGACCAGCGGCAGTCCCGACACCTCGACCGGGATCATCCCCTCGACCGGCGTCGGGTCCGGCGTGATCTACGACGCGCACGGATGGATCCTCACGAACCGCCACGTCGTCGAAGGCAGCGACTCGTTGAAGGTCGAGCTCAACGATGGGCGGGAATTCAGTGGCTCCGTCTACGGCATCGACACACTCACCGACCTCGCCATCGTGAAGATCGATGCCAGCGATCTGACCGCCGCCCAGATCGGCGACTCCAGCTCGCTCAAGGTCGGCCAACTCGTCGTGGCAATCGGCAGCCCGCTGGGGACCTACACCAACTCCGTGACGAGCGGGATCGTGTCGGCCAAGGGTCGCTCGATCACGACCGACGGCAACCAGAACCTCGACAACCTGATCCAGACCGACGCCGCGATCAACCCAGGCAATTCCGGCGGCCCGCTGCTCGACGCGAGCGGCAACGTCGTCGGCATCAATACCGCGATCGCCGCCGATTCGAACGGCATCGGATTCGCGATCCCGATCGACATCGCGCGGCCGATCATGAACCAGGCTGTCGCGGGCGAGAAGCTCTCCCGGCCGTACATGGGGGTCGTCTACCGGCCGATCGATCGCCAGGTCGCGTCGGAAGAGAAGCTCCCGGTCAACGACGGCGCGCTCGTCGTCCCCGGCGGCGGTGGCAACTCGTCGAGCCCGGCCGTCGTCCCCAACGGCCCGGCCGACAAGGCGGGCATCAAGGTGGGGGACATCATCGTCAAGGTCAACGGCCAGGCCATCGACGGTGACCACCCGCTCAATGCGACCCTCAGCGAGTACGCACCCGGCGACACCGTGACGATCGAGCTGCTCCGCGACGGCCAGTCGCTGAGCGTGCAGTTGACGCTCGGAACCCGCCCGGCCGACCTGTAGCAATCAGCCTGAGGATCGGCGGCGCCAGATCTCCACGGCAGCGTGGTCCAGTGGGCCGCCGAGCTGGACCTTCGGCTTGCGGACCCGGACACCTACCTCCTGGACATCGAAGGCGACCAGGACCTCGTGGCTGATCGCCTCGGCGATCGCCTCCAGGAGCCGGAACGAGGTCGACTCGACGATCTGACGGGCGATCTCGTAGACACGCCCGTAGTCGACCGTCTTCGTGAGGTCGTCATCCACGCCGGCCGGCTGCAGGTTCATCACCAGCTCGACATCGACTTCGAACGGCTGCGGCGACAACAGCTCATGCTCGTGGTAGCCGTGGCGGCCATCGAAGCGCATGTTCGCGAGCACGATCCTGTCGCTCAGCCTGGGCCTCCTTCCGCTGTTGGGGATTCCGGCTCGGCCCGCCACCGGCCGCGCACGATGGCATCGCTGACGCGGGCGGCGCGAACGTTCGCCGCGACGTCATGCACCCGCACGATGTCGACACCGGCCGCGATGCCGAGGGCCGTCGTCGCCAGGGTCCCCTCGAGCCGCTCCTCTGGGGGCTGGTCGAGGATCCGGCCGATCGTCGACTTCCGGGACGAGCCCAGCAGGATCGGCCGCCCCAGACGCCGCAGCGCACCGAGCTCCCGCAGCAACGTGACGTTATGGTCCGCAGTCTTCCCGAAGCCGATACCCGGGTCGACGATGAGGTTCCCGCGCTCGACGCCAGCGCGTTCGGCGCGTTCGAGCGCGCCCTCGAGATCGGCCACGACCTCGGCGACGACATCGTCGTAGCGAGCGACCTCGCGGTTGTGCATCACGATCAGCGGGACGTTTGCCGAGGCGGCCAGCTCGGCCATCGCGGTGTCGGGGCTCGTGCCCCAGATGTCGTTGAGCAGTGTCGCTCCCGCGGCGATCGATGCTTCGGCGACGACGACCTTCGTGGTGTCGATGCTGATCGGCGTCTGCGGCAGTGCCTCGTGGATCGCGGCCACGACGGGGATGACCCGTCCCAGCTCCTCGGCGGCCTCGACCGGAGCGTGGCCCGGCCGTGTGCTTTCGCCGCCGACGTCGAGCAGGTCGGCGCCGTCCTGGACCATCTGTCGCGCCTGCTCGACCGCGGCCGTGACCGCGTCGACCGGTTCGCCGGCCTTCGCCCGACGGATCAGCCCGTCCCCGGAGAAGGAGTCGGGCGTCACGTTGAGGATGCCCATCACGTACGTCCGCTCGCCCCAAACGAACGTCGTCGGCCCGATGCGGGTGGGCGGCGGGGCGGTGCCGGGCTCGGTCGACTCTCGCATCCTCATGGGCTTGACGGGTCGCGCAACTCGGGGTCGTCGATGAGGTGGGCGCGAACCGCCCCGACAAGATAGAGGGAGCCGGCGACGACCGTGGCGCCCGAAGACTGCCTGGCGATGTCGAGGCCGGTCTCGAGCGCGTCGATCCGGTCCTCCCGGACGAGGACGCCGGCAAGGCCCTCGTCGCGCGCGCGCCAACGCGCGGCCAGGTCGTCCGCCGGCAAGGCCCGGACCGCCTCGACCGTCGTGGCGATGATCGTCGCGTCGCGCAGCGCGCCGGCTCGCCCGAGCGCATCAACGACCCCGTCGACGTCCTTGTCGGCCATTGATGCGACGACCAGCGTCAGCGGACCCGGGGCCAGATACGGCCGCAGGTCATCGAGTGCTTGGGCCAGGGCCGCCGCCCCCGCCGGGTTATGGGCTCCGTCGAGCAACACCTCCGTGCCATCCACCTCGACCAGCTCGAGGCGGCCCGGCCACGTCGCGGCGGCGTAGCCGGCGCGGCGGGCCGCGCGATCGGCCCCGGCGATCCCGGCGGCCTCGAGCGCGTCGAGCATCGCGTCGGCGACGGCGACGTTCGCAGCCTGGTGGCGGCCGCGGAGGCCGACCCGGGTCGGACCGAGCCGCGGCATCTCGACGTCCAGTCCGTCACGATCCCAGCCGCGGATGGGAGCCGGATCGACCACGGTGAGCGGCGCACCGACTCGCCGTGCCCGTCGCCGGACGATCTCGAGCGCCTCGCCGTCCGCGCCGGTCACCGCGAGGTCGCCCCGCTCGATAATCGCGGCCTTCTCGCGAGCGATCGCCGTGACAGTCGGCCCGAGTCGCTCCATGTGATCGAGGGCGACGTTCGTCACGACGGCGACGCCACCGTCCCAGGCATGGGTTGCGTCGAGCCGGCCGCCGAGCCCGACCTCCACGAGCGCGACATCGAGATCGGATTCGGCAAAGTGGCGGAACACGACCGCCGTGAGCAGCTCGAACTCGGTCGGCTCGCCGTGCCGGCGCGCCACTCGATCCGCGACGGCCAGAACGGCCTCGACGTGGCGCGTGAAGTCGGCCACCCCGATCGGGTGACCGTCGACCGTGACGCGTTCCCGATAGGTCACGAGATGTGGCTTCGGCGTCTCGCCGACGCGGAGGCCGGCCGCCCGAAGGGCACTGCTGGCGAGTGCCAGAACGCTGCCCTTGCCGTTCGTGCCGGCGACCAGCGCCCCACGGACGCTCAGCTGCGGATCGCCGAGCTCGTGCAGGAGCGCCCGGGTTCGACCGAGCCCCAGGCGGATCCCGAAGCGACCTCGGGCGGCCAGCGCGGCGAGGGCCGCGTGGTAGTCGGTCGAGGTCGGGGACGCGGTCGTCACTCGCGCGTCAGCTCGTCCTCGTAGAACACGCACTGGTTGAAGCGCGGCGTCAGGCACACGTCGTTGACGTAGCCCTGATCGAGGTGGACGCCGCCGCGCAGCTGACAACGCGAAACGTTCGTGTCCTGGCGGATGAGCGCCTTGAGAAGGTGCGGTGCCTGGATCGGGATCGCGCCGCGTGAACCGGTCATGTAAAAGTGTGGGCAGACGTTTCGGCGAAGATTCGGCAGCCCGAACCCCGCCCGCGGGCCGGCCGGCAGGGTGGTCGCGCTGGTCGGGCGAGCCGCCAGCGGCGAGGGCGTGACGCGCGCGATGGGGCCCAGACCGAACGCCGGCCGCCCCCCACCCGACCCGGTTCCCCGCCGCGACGGTGGACCGCCACGCATGGGTTGACCGGGTCCCTGGCGATCGAGCGGTCGTCCCGTTCGTGGATCCCGGGCCTGCACGCATCCTCCCTGGCTGCGGCGCGCAGCGTCATCTGCACGCGCCGACCGGGCCAGAGTACAACGCACCGCCGCGCTCCGACACCGCGCGGCTGAGCAGGGGGTCGATGGCCCCTCCGAGAAAACCGGTCGCAGCAGGCATGCGCTCGCGGCATGCGACAATCCGCGCCGATGGCCACTCGGCGGGGTGCGCGCCCCAACCATGTTCGGCCCCGCCCCCCGTCCGGCGGACGCACCAACCCCGTCAAGGTCCAGCGCCGATCGCCCGCTCCCGGGCGGCTGTCGCGACATGGCCCGGTCCGCCGGAGTCGCGACATCCCGATGATCGGTCGGTTCGCCCTCGGGGTCGGCGTCGTGGCCGTGGCTGCGCTCGTCCTGTACGTCGGCGCGGGCGGGGTCGGGTTCGTGGCCGGCGCGCTGGGCAACACCGTCGGGTCCTTCGTCCGCGGTGTCACAGCGACCCCGGTCCCCTCGGCGACCCCGTCCGTCGTCGCGGAGGCGCCCTCGATCGAGTCGCCTACCGAGCCGTATACGAACCAGCCGCAGGTCGATCTCGTCGTCACCGTCCCGTCGCGGCTGGCCGGCAATCCCGATTACGTCGTCCGCGTGTACCTCGCGCTGAAGGACCAGTCGCCGGCACCGATCGACGAGAAGCCGCTCGCCCCGACCCCAAAGATGGTCATCCCGGTCACCTTGAGCAACGGCGTCAACGACTTCAGCGTGACGCTCGTGGGTCCGGCCGGCGAGTCGGAGTCGTCGCCACTTGCCCGCTGGATCCTCGACACCAACAAGCCAGGCATCAAGCTCACCTCGCCCAGGGACGGCGCGGAGATCAACCGCAAGGCTGTGACGATCGAGGGTCGAACGCAGGCGCGATCGACGATCATCATCCGCAATCAGAAGACCAACGAATCGATCACCGGCACGGCCGCAGCCGACGGCACGTTCTCGCTAAGCGTGCCGATCACCACCGGCAGCAACGTCATCCGGATCGCCATCACCGACCCGGCGGGCAACGACAACGCCATGAACCTGACCGTGCGTCGCGGGTCCGGGCGACTTCGTGCATCGCTGAGCTCCTCGGCCTACTTGATCCACCAGAAGGACCTGCCGATGGACGTGCGGTTGACGGTCCTCGTCGACGATCCGGACGGCCGGCCGCTGGCCGGAGCACGCGTCACGTTCACGCTCAGCATCCCGGGCATTCCGACCATCACCGGCGACGCCGTGACGGACTCGGACGGGCAGGGCGTGTTCGTGACCAAGGTCCCGAAGGGGGCGACGCGCGGCAGCGGGAGCGCGGCCGTCCTCGTGCGCACCGAGGAATTCGGCCGGGCGACCGACGAGACGCTGATCTCGATCAAGAAGTAGTCGCTGTCCCGTACCAGGCCCATTCGCGTTCCAGATCGCCGCGGTACGCCAGTAGATCGACCTGATCCGCCTCTGACGTCGTCAGCTGCCGTGGCGAACAACGCCGGTGTCCTTCGTGCGGGCATGCTCTTCGGTTCCCGTGGGACGGTAGCTAGCGACGCCAACTGAGCCTGTGATCTCCACTTTTCCGTGCCACGCCGATTTGCGCTCCAGGTTGCCGTGGTACGCCAGAAAGGCGACCTAGGGCCGCCGCTGACGTTGGCAGCTGCCGTGGGGCGACAACGCCCGGTGTCCTTCGTGCGGGCATGATCCTGTGGTTCCCGTTGGGACGGTAGCCAGGAACGCCGACTTGAGCCCCTGAGCAGCACACCGTTCGAGGCGGGTCGACAGCGCCGCGCGTCGCAGCTACCATCGCCGACATGCCGATGTGGCGGTGTCCGCATTGCGGGACCCCCCAGGCCGAGACGGCCAGGTGCTGGGTCTGTCAGCGCTCCTCCACCGCCTGCGGCACGTGTCGCCACTTCCGTCGGTCGGTCGCCGCCCAACTCGGATACTGCGGGCTCGACCGGAAACGGCAGCCGCTCAACGGTGACGAGATCCGGGGCTGTTGGGAGGCGTGGCCCGAGGGCGCGTCGCGGCCGGACGACGCGCCGACGATCGCACCGGCACGACCGACGGCGGACCACCACCGTCACCTCGAGTTCATCGAGGTCCGTGCCACCTCCGACGTAGCCGCCGCGGACCTCGCGGCCGGCGACGTCGCGGCCACCGAGGTCGCCGCCACACCCGACGGCGCGAGGCGAGTGCCAAGCGAACCGGCCTGGAGCCTCTGGGGCGACCTCGACCGCTGACTCAGGACGGGATTGGCGTCGGCTCGGGCGTTGGAGTCGGCTGTGGTGTCGGCGTCGGGGTCGGCGTCGGCCGGGGCGTCGGCGTCGGGGTCGGCACGGGGGTCGGTGTCGGGCTGGGCGTCGGACTCGGGGTCGGCTCGGGGCCCTTGGAGATCGTGTAGTCGACCGGGCTGTTCTTGGCGACGACGACGCCGGGGGCCGGACTCTGCGTGACCACGAGGCCGATCGGCACGACGGGGTCGAAGGCCTCGGTCTTGATGCCAGGAACCAGGCCTGCGGTGACGATCTCCTGAACCGCCTGGGCCTCGGTCTTGTTGCGCAGGTCCGGCATGGGCACCTGCTCGACGCCCGCGGCAACCATTACGCGGATCGTCGAACCGGGGTCGACGAGCGTGTCCTTCGGCGGCTCCTGGCTGACGATGATGCCGACCGGCTGGTCGGTTGACGATACTTCGACGACTTCGAGCTTCAGACCGAGGCTCTCGGCTTCCGGCGTCGCGTCGGCGAGCAGCTTGCCCACCAGATCGGGTACCGCCACCTGGGTCGGCGGTGCGGCCGACGGGCCCGAGAGCATCTGGAACACGAGGAACGCGATCGCGGCGAGCAGCAGGATGGCGCCCAGGCCCGCCAACCACACGACAGGGCTGGTGCCTTCCTTCTCCTCTTCGTCGACCCGGCTCCTTGGCCTGCCGCGCTCGATCGGCCGACGCATCGCCGGCTCGTCGTCGATCGCCGCGTAGGCATCGGGCGGGTACGAGACGACAGTCGGGTTCGAGCGCGCCACGCCGGCCGAGGACGCGATCCGGGCTCCGGCCGCCCCTGCCACGGCGGCAGCGCCCGCGGTCCCAGCGCCCGTGCCGTACACGCCCCCCGCCGGCGCGCTGGTGGCGGCGGTGCCGGCCGCGGTCCGTGAGGTCTCGAGCGCATCGGCCATCGAGGCGGCCGACGCGAACCGATCGATCGGGCTCGATGCGAGCGCCTTGCGCGTGATCGCGGCGAGATCCGGCGGGAGCGATGGCCGGACCAGCACGGGGTCGGGGACGGGGCCCGACAGGCGGGCGAGCGCGACGCTCGCGGCGCTGTCGCCCTCCCATGGACGCCTACCGGTCAGCATCTCGTAGAGGACGATCCCAAGCGAGTAGATGTCGGACTCGTTGGTCGCCGTCTCGCCGCGGGCCTGTTCGGGGCTGAAGTAGTGGACCGAGCCGAGCGTCGTGCCGGGCAGCGTCATCTGCGCCTCGGCGACGGCCCGTGCGATCCCGAAGTCGACGACCTTGACGCGCCCATCACGCCCTATCAGCACGTTCCCGGGCTTCACGTCGCGATGGACGATGCCGCGAGCATGGGCTGCGGCCAGCGCCCTGGCGACGGCAGCCGCGATCCGGGCAGCCTGCGCCGGGGGCAGCGACCCATTGCGCCGGAGGATCGTGGCGAGGTCCTCGCCGTCGACGTACTCCATCACGATGTACGGGCCGGACGGATCTTCGCCGTAGTCGTACACGCTGACCACGTTGGGGTGGTTCAGCGACGCGGCGTTCTGGGCCTCCTGGCGGAAGCGCTCGGAGAAATCGGGGTCACGCAGGTACTCGGGTCGGAGCAGCTTGACCGCGACGTCACGCCCGAGCTGGGTGTCGAGTGCCCGGAAGATCGTCGCCATGCCGCCTTGGCCGAGCAGCTCGACGAGCCGATATCGGCCACCCAGGATCGTCCCGATCTCCGCCAAACGTGCCCCTCGACATGGTTCGGCGCGTCGCCCATGACGCGACGCGCTC
>JBIOWA010000155.1:0-11612 GCA_044868045.1 Candidatus Limnocylindrales bacterium | reverse complement strand
TGCTGCTCAGTCAGCCAAGCTGCCCCAGCGTCAAGGTCATGGGTAGGTAGGGTCAGGGTAGTCGGTACAGCCGACGTGATAGATGCTCTTGGCGCGTGGCAGAAGTGTCCGCCCTAGGCGGACTCCTTCACCGGGACAGCATCGAGGCGGCTCCTTCGGGAGCCGCCTCGTATTTCATATGGCGCATTCCTTGGCGGCCTGTCGGGACGGACGATCCCTTCGTTGACCGCTCCGCTGCGTCGCTCACGTAGCTGGGCTACGCTCGCTAAGATGCTCGGGGTCGCCTCGGCCTCGTCGCGTCCGACACGCCGCCAGGCAGTTCCGCTCCGGTCACTGGATCGTGAGCGTGCCTTTCATGCCGCCGGCGAAGTGCTCCGGGAACGTGCACAGGAAGGGGTAGCTCCCTGCCGCCGGCGCGGCGAAGGTGATCTTGTCCGAGTCGTCGCCTTCGATCAGCTTCGTCGCCGCGATGATCCCGGGGTCGTTCTCGTCGAGCCAATCATTGTCGTCGCCGGCCGCGGTCGCTGACGCGAGGACGCTCTGCTCCTGACCGGGCCGGACGAGCACCCAGTTGTGACCGACCTCGTCGTCCGGGCTCGTGAGATTATCGAACGTCAGGGTGATCGTCGCACCCACCGCCGTGGACAACGACTCCATGTCGTAATGGAAGTCCGCGGCGCCGGTCGCCGTGCCGATCTCGAGCGCCACCTCGACGGGCGGTGCAGGCGTGACGGGCTCGCCCGAGACGGATGGGACGGGCGTCGGTTCGGGTGTCGGTTCGGGTGTCGGCTCGGGGGTCGGCGTCGCGGGTGGCAGCGTGATCGGGACGAGGGTCGTGCTACCGCATCCCCCGAGCCCCACGACCCCAAGCGCCACGACGAGCGCAGCCGCCACGGGACGTGCCGCCCGCCGCATCAGGCGGCGGCCGGTGACCCGGTCGAACGCCCGCGTTCGCGCCGCCAGTAACGCCGCAGGAGGAACGCGACTACGATCAGGCCCAGGGGCATGCCGAGCGCAACCGGCAGGACTCCGGCGGGATTCGCGTTCTGGAACGCCTGGACGGTGAGGTGGATGCCGGGGCTCGTCACGGGCAACGTCGTCTCAGCGGGTGCGCCCGGCTTCACGATCGCTGTCATGTAGACCATGTAATTGCCATCGAGGATGGCCTCGACCGTCCACGACTGTTCGGCGCTCTCCCCCGGGTCGAGCGGATCGACGGTCTGTGTCCGCTCGGGGGACCAGTCCTCGGGGTCGACCGGATCGCTCTTGCCCAGGTTGATGATGTTCATGGCCACCGTCAGCTCGGGCGAGGCCACGTCGGCTATGTTGGTGACGGTCGTCGTGAACTCGATCTCATCGCCGGTCTTCACGACGACTGCGTCCATGTCGATCGCGATCTCGATGGTGGGAGGATCGCCGACAGCCGGCGCCGTGGCTCCGTTGGCCGCGCCGACCCATCCACCGACGGACAGCAGAACGGCACCGGTGGCGGCGAGACCCGCCCGCTTCGATCGGCGGACCGCGCCCAAGAGGCGAGGCGAGCCGCCATCGAGCTGCAGCCGCGGCGCCGCGTAGAGGAACAGGATGCTCACGAACATCGCAGCCCCCACGATGGAGCTGACGAGGTACGTGTATCGCTCACTCGGGGCGCGGTTGTTGACGATGAACTTCTCGAGGAACTCGCTTGTCGCCTGCATCGGATCCACCTGCTGGAAGGCATAGCCCAGCCCGCCCTTCTGGGCCTGGCCCGGGAACTGGGTCGGGATCAGGAAGAACAGGTACACGAGCAGACACACGAACAGGCTCGTGCGATTGGATCGCGACCACATGCTCACGAGCATCCCGAAACCACCGAAGGCCATCGCCAGCAGCGTTCCGAGCCCGAGTGACCAGAGCATGGCCGGACCGAGGATCGTGTCGCCCTGCCCGAGCACCATCACATAGGGCAACGCCAGCAGGAGGGCGACCGGCCACGGCGAGACGGCGGCCACGAACTTGGCGAAGACGATCTGGCGGCGGCTGGCCGGCGACAGAAGCAATGGTTCGAGTGTCCCGCGCTCGCGCTCGCCGCTGATGCTGTCGGCCCCCACGACCAGGCTGAGCAGGACGCCGAACGAGATCGCCGAGAGGACGGTCAGGAAGACCATCTCGGCGGGTGGGATCAGATTCGTCTGGCTCTCGACCTCTCGCAAGAGCGCCGTCGCCGACATCAGCATCGAGTACAGGATCAAGAGGACCAGGAGCCGGCCGCCGAGCCAGAGGTCGGCCATCTCCCGGCGCAGCATCAGCCACCATGTCGCCCCGGGGGCCGCGGTCGCGACCGGGGCTGGCTGCGTATCCGTCGCGCCACTCATCGGATCCCCTCGCCTACGCGCCATGGGGACCAGGTCGGCCGGGGTACATCCGCCTCGAGCCGCAGCCGCGGCGCGGCATACAGGAATAACACCGCCACGATGATCGCGGTCGCCGTGATCGGCGCGTACAGGAGCGGCCAGAGCTCCTCGACCGGTCGGACGTCGACGAAGCCCTTGAGCAGGAACTGGCGGACCGCCTCGAGCGGGTCGATGGCCTGCACTAGGGCGCCGGCCGTGGTCGCTTGGAACTCGCCCGGCAACTGGGCGGGCAGCAGCGCAGCGATATAGATGAGCAGACCCACGAAGAGGCTCGTACGACTGCTGTTGGACCACAGGCTGGCAAGCATGCCGAGGGCCGTGAATGCGACCGTGGTGAGCGTCCCCAGGATGGCGCCCCACGCGAGGCCGGGCCAGAGAGCCAGATCGCCCTGAGCGAGCACGATGACGTACGGCACGCAATAGAGGTAGGCGAAGGGCCACGGGGACAGAGCGGCCAGGAACTTGCCCAGGATGATCTGACGCCGCCCGGCCGGTGCGAGCAGCAGGGGCTCGAGGGTCGCCCGCTCGCGTTCACCGCTCAGGCTCTCCGATGCGATCACCAGGCCGATGAACAGCCCGAAGGTGATGGCCGACTGGACCATCACGACGATCATCATCCGCGGCGGCGTCAGGCTGAGCTCACTGTTGGTGGCCAGCAGGAACGCGGTGACCGACATGAGGACGCCGAACAGGATCAGCAGGTTGAGCGCCTTGCCGCCGACCCACAGGTCGGCGAGCTCCTGGCGGAAGACGAGCCACCAGACGGGACGATCGGCGCGGACGGCCGGCGCTCTCGTCGAAGGACCTTCACTGCTCACGCGATCGCCTCTGCAGTGAGCCGGAGGAAGACATCCTGCAGACGAGCGCCTGCCATCTCGTACCCGAGGATCGGGATGCCGGCGCGAATCAATGCGTCAAGGATGCGATTCCGGTCGGCATCGAGCGAGACCGAAGCATCTGCGCTAGCGATCTCCACGGTCAGCCAGCCGCCCGGATCTGTGTCGCGGCGGGTCATGCCGGCGACGCCATCGATGACCGATTCGGCCCGTTCGACTTCGTGTGCCGGCACGCGGACGCGGACGAGGTTTGGTTGCTGCTCGCCCTGGCCATCCTGTCCGAGGACCTCAGCGACCGTCCCCTTGGCGACGATCTGGCCGTCGTTCATGATCACGACGTCATCACAGATGTCCTCGATCTCAGTAAGGAGATGGCTGCTCAGAACGACGCCCGCGTCGCGCTCGCGCGCGATCCTCTGGACCAGGCCTAGGAGCTCGGTCTGACCGCGCGGGTCGAGGCCCAACGTGGGCTCGTCCAGAAATACGACCCGTGGGTCGTTAACGAGAGCTCGGGCGATGCCGAGCCGCTGCCGCATACCGTGACTGTATGTCTCGATGAGGGAGTCGCCGCGGGCCGAGAGACCCACATCGTCGAGGAGGCGTCGGCCGATCCGCTGCGCGTCGGGACGGCTCCGACCGTAGAGCTGCCCGAAATAGGCGAGGTAGTCGGCCCCCGAGGTGTGTCGCGGGAACCCGAGGCCTTCGGGCAGGACCCCGATTCGCCGCCGGATTCGATCCGGCTGTTCTGACCCGACGCCATCGACCTCGAACCGGCCCGACGTCGGCTGCAAGACGGTCGTCAAGACGCGAATCGCGGTCGTCTTGCCCGCCCCATTGGGGCCGAGGAACCCCATGACTCGGCCGGGTTGGAGCGAAAAGGACAGCGATCGCAGGGCGCGCCTCGCGCCATATGAGCGGTGGATGTCCTGGGCGACGAGGATCGGCTCCCCTGCCGGGGCCTCGGGTGTGGAGTCGCCGGGTTGCATCGCCCCCTCCTGCGCTGTGACAGGCAAACGAACCAGCACTCGATCGCGGGCGTACCCACGACTCGCCCGAAGCCTAGCAAACCGCACCGTGCCGGCGCGAGCCGATACGGGTGCGGCGTGGGGCCTTCGCGCACCACCTGTGGACTCGGCGCTCCCTGATCATACCTGCTACTTGACAGTAGCCAATTTCTGTCGCAAGATACGTGCTACCGGCAGATAGCACGTACCGGACCATTGCGACAGGAGCAGAACCATGGGCGCCATCTCCACCCAGCAGCCACACGTGTCGAACCCATTGACGATCGCGCTGCGGATCGGGGTCGTGACACTGACGCTCGCGACCGCGCAGATCCATCTCACGCTCGGTGGCCTGCTGTTCACGCTCAATGCGATCGGCTACGCCACACTCGCGGCGGCGATGGTGCTGCCCGGCCCGGTCGGTCGGATCCGTTGGCTGACCCGCTACGCGCTGATCGGCTTCACCGCGGTGACGATCGCTGGCTGGCTGGCCTTCGGCGCACGGTTCGACCTCGCCTACATCGACAAGGCCATCGAGACCGCGCTGATCGGCCTCCTCCTCATCGAATCCTGGGTCATCGATGGCGGACCGCTCGCCGTCGCTCGTCGAGCCCGGGGAGACGTCGCCGCCCTCCTCAGCTGACGTCGCGGTTGACGACCGGGGTTCCGGGGGAGCCCCGGTCGTTCCGTGTCAGCCGGCCGGCGCGACGATCGGCGGCGTCTTGCCGTAGACGTTGGGGCTGGTCTTGTAGCCGCGCGCGTCCTGCGCGAGAACCTGCGCGCGGACGCGTCCGAGGGCGGCATTTCCCAGGGTCTCGAACTTGATGAGCCCGAGGACCTCCTGCTCCTCCTCGCGTGATCCGGCCCATCCGACCCGGACACCGCCCACGCCCTTCGCGTAGTACTTGAGCTGGTGAGCATCCGGCTCATCGGGGTTGTACTCGTCGATGACCAGGACGTCCTTGTAGCAGCCCGCCCGAACGCAGGTCTCAGACCCGACCTCGAATACCCGGCCGCGGTCGTTCCACTGAACCGCAGGCCCCCAGCCCTCGGCGTAACTCGGCGTGGAGAGTTGGGGGTTCGGCTGCATCGCGATGCCCGCCAGGGCGTCCTCGAACCCGTGGATCCACACGGGTGTCTCGACCAGCTCCCCGTCCTCGTAGACTTCCGGGTATTCGCCCATGCGCCAGACGACCCCATCGTCATCCTGGGCCCACAGGACGATCTCGGCTTCGCCGAGGACGCCGTCGGTGTAGTCGACTTCGTACGCGACGACCGAGCGAATGCCGCTGATCTCCTTGGTGAGGTCGGTGATCGTGAGAACGACCTTGCGTGATAGCCGCTCGCCATCGATGGTCGCGGCGCCCGTGTACGTCCGGCGCTGACCGGGGGCGAGCGGGAACCAGGGATTGTCGATCGTGGTCGGATCCGAGAACTTCGTGAGGTCGATGGCTTCGGTCAGGCTCTTGGACGGGCTGGGTTCCGGGGTCGGCTCCGGGGTCGCCGTGGGAGTCGACGAAGCGGTCGGTGCCGGCGTCGCCGGGGCCGGCGTCGGCGTCGGCGACGCAGACGGCGTGGCAGCAGCGCACGCTGCGCACAGGAGAACCGCGCTCAGAGCGACGAGCGCACGCGAACCATGCCGAACCATCTGACCCCTCCGGCCATCTCGGCCACCCCCGTGGCCATCCCCCGATGACGCGTTTGACGGTCCCCGAGGGGCCATCATAGGGGCGGGTCGCGCTTCGTCGATGGTCGATTTGGTGGATTCCGGTGCGCAAAGTTGTGTATCGGTGCGAGGCGGCACCGTGCCCCCGCCCGCGTGCGCATACTGGTTGCGATGGCGACGTACACCCTGAACGACCGGGCGGTCGCGCGGGCGAAGCGGCTTATCGAAGGGCGCCAGTACGTCCTCGACAGCGACTGGGGTGAGGTCCAGCCACGCGCCGACGATGAGAACGCCTACCTCAAGTCACATTCGTGGGACGCATATAGCGAGTGGTTCCTGGGCCTGACCGACGGGGCGACCGACGAGACGAAGGGTCGCTACGCATTCGTCTACGGCGATTTCCGTCGGATCCACCGAACCGGCCTGATCGCCTGCAACTTCCGGGCGGCGGAGTGGCGGCACAAGGCGATCGAGCTCGCCGCACACGACCTCCTGCAGCTGCTCGATGCGAAGACCGCCTGAGACGGGTCGAACCGCCGTCGCCCCTCAGGCGATCGGCTTGGTCATGCTCGTTCCGGCGATCGAGGTCCCATCGGGCAACGGGATCTGAACGTGCTCGATAACCTCGAAGCCGAAGCGCTCGTACAAGGGCACGCCGGGCATGGTCGACATCAGCGCAAGGGTACGGAAACCCTCGGCCTTCGCGGCTGCCTCACATGCTTCAAGGATCTGCCGTCCGAGGCCCCGGCGCGTCCAGTCTGACCGGGTGAACATGGCTCGAACGCGCGCAGGTTCTGCTGCCGGGTCGAGCAGTCGCGCATCGCCGGCGGCGTCGCCCGATCCGGTGTAGAGCTTGTCGCGCCGGCTCCAACCACCGCATGCGACCAACTCGCCCTCGGCCTCGATGACGAAATACGTGCCGTCCTCGAGGAGGGCTCGATCGACGGACGCGATGAACCGGATCGATGATTCGGTCTGCGGCGCGTCGTAGAAGCGCGGGAAGATGTCGCGTGTCGACACTTTCATCAGCGCATCGATCGCGGGCGCGTCGTCGAGGGATGCTTGACGGAGCGTCGGAGTGGCCGTCATCTCATCCTCCGGTCTCGCCTCGGACCTGGCAGTCTCGTCAGAACGATCCACTGCAAACCTCAGGACACCAGCTTGGCGAGCAGGCGGCCGAGCGTTCTGCCCTCGCTCGGTGAGAGCCGGGACAGGGTCGCCTCGTTGACGGCCACCGCGATCGGCACAAGCTCGTCGCGCAAGGCTCGGCCACGATCGGTCAGGAAGATCCGACTGACGCGTGCATCGCTCGGGTCACGTTTCCGCGTCACCAGGCCATCGCGAACCATTCGGTCGATCGTACGGACCATCGTCGGCGGTTCGATGGCAACGACCCGCGCGAGCTCCGCCTGGGTCAGACCGTCCCGGGCCCAGAGGAACAGCAGGACGGCCCATTGACCGATGCCGACGCCGGTCGGCCGCAACCGTTCGGCCAGTTCGCCGGCCATGAGGCGTGCGGCCCGATTGACGAGATAGCCGAGGCTCTCGTCGATCCGGAACGTGAGGGCCTGCCCCGAGCCGGCGCCCTTGCCCGATCCGACGGCGTCGGCCTCGACCGACCACTCAGTCATCGAGTCGACGCCGTGTCGTCGATATCGCGCACGACGACGAACCCGTCGACCCTTGCGATCCTGATCAGCAGGCGCTGGAGCGGGTTGAACGCCGCGAGACCCCGAGACGCGGCGATCGGCCGGGGAGACCCGATCCGGTACGCGTGCCCGCGCCAGCGCAGCGTTCCGCCGCCCGCGGCCAGGAGGTTTCGGTACCAGTCGACGTGGGCCCCGAACGCGAGGGAGATGACGAAGCCGTCGCTAACTCGACGCGCCGCGACCGGCGTCAAATACGCTCGTCCGGAGCGACGTCCGCGGTGCTCGATCACGGCGAAGATCGGGTTCCAGCCCTTGCCGGCGAGCGGCAGCATCATCCCAGTGCTCCGGCGGGTGATGCACCAGAGGACACCCCCGAACCGGGGCCTCGTCAGAGGCGCGCTTGACACGGCCATATCGGCGGCGACGTGGTAGCCGGTCATACCGTCTCCTTTGTTAGCAAGCTAATGGTCTGGTGTAAGGTTAGCTTGCTAACGATCGCCGGTCAAGAGTCCCGCGAGTGACCGACGAATCAGCCGACATTCCGCAGGTCGAGGACGCGTCCCCAGTGAAAGACTCGAACGGCGATCAGCACGCCGAGTGCCGCCAGGACCAGGATCGCGGCCGCCGCGATCGACGCGTCGAGATCGCCCTCCTGGAACCTCGTGTACACGACGAGCGGCAGCGTCCGGGTCCGACCTTCGACGCTGCCGGCGAACATGATCGTCGCGCCGAATTCACCGAGGGACCGCGCCCAGCTCATCACGAGCCCGCCGGCCAGTGCACCGGCCGCCAGCGGGATGGTGACCCGCTGGAACAGCGCCCACTCAGAAGCTCCGTCGACGCGGGCGGCATCCTCGGTCTCGCGATCGACGCCGGCGATGCCCGTCCGGGCGGCGCGGACGAAGAAGGGCGCCGAGACGAAGGTCTGGGCGAGGATCACGGCGATCGTGGTGAACGCGATGTCCAGCCCGACCGTCTGCAACGGACCGGCCAGGACGCCGCGCCGTCCGAAAACGAGCAACAGCGCTAGACCCGCGACGGCTGGCGGCAGCACGATCGGCAGATCGACGATCGCCTCGATGAGCCACTTGCCCCGAAATGTCCGCCTCGCGAGGACGACCGCGAGCGGCAACCCGATCGCCACCGTCAGGACGAGGCTCACGGCCGTCGTCCCCAGGCTGAGCGCCAGCGCATCGAGCACGGCCGAGGACCCGGCGACGGCCAGGATCGACCCGTCGAGGACCGATCGCGCGACGAGCGTGGCGACCGGCAGGCCGAGGAACAGCGCGAACAGTCCGGCCAGTGCCAGCAGCGACCGCCTGCCCCACGACATCGGGCGACGACGGCCGCGGGGCCCGTCCTGCGGACGGCGGAATGGCGTTGCTCGTTCGCCGATCGCCCCGGTCATGGCGATGGCGGGAGGAACCCGAAGCTCGAGAGGATCGCCTGCCCGTCGGGGCCGGTGAGCCATGCCAGGAACGTCCGGGCCGCTTCCTGGTCGGCCGAGGCGCCGACGACGACGCCGGCGTACCTGGCCGTGACGTTGGCGCGGTCGGGGACATCGATCCTTCGGACGTCGGTCGACGCCTTCGCGTCGGTCATGTAGACGATGGCCGCGTCACCTTCGCCGATCTCGACCTTGGCGATGACGGCCTTGACGTTGTCCTCCCTCGAGACGACGTTCGCGTCGTAGGCCGCCTCGAAGCCGGCCGGATAACCGGGCTCCTTCGCGAGATTGGCGACCAGCCGCCGTGCGTACACGCTGATCGGCACCTCGTCGCCCGCGGCGATGATCTTCACTCCGGGCCTGGCGAGGTCGGCCGGGGACGCGACGCCGCCCGGGTTGTCGGACGGGACGACGACTGTGAGCCGGTTCGCGGCGAAGACCACGGCCTCACCTGCCGAGAACCCGCGATCGACGAGCTTCTTGGGATTCGCCGTGTCGGCCGACAGGAAGACGTCGCCCGGCGCACCGTGCTCGATCTGGGTCTCGAGCGCCGCCGACGAGTCGGACGACGTCGTGACCGTCGTTGCGGGATACGCTGCTTCGTAGGCCACCGTTACGTCCTCCAGCACGCCCGCCAGGGAGGCGGCGGCGAAGACCGTCAGGTCGACAGCGTGTGAGCCGGTCGGCGTCGAGCTCGCCGCGCTCGCGGTGCAGCCGGCGATCAGCGCTGCGGCGAGGACCAGGAGGGCGCCTCGCGACCTCATCGACGCGGCTCCCTCCGCGCGGGCACCTCGACGATGACGTTGGTCGCCTTGACGACACAGACCGCCTCATCGCCGACCTGGAGGCCGAGCTCGTCGACCGCCTCGGCGGTCATGAGGCTGACCATCCGATGCGGTCCGGCGATGACCTCGACGACCGCTGCGACCCGATCCTTTTCGATTCGGGTGACGATGCCGGGGAACCGGTTTCGGGCGGATCCGGCGACGATGGGCCGGTCGAGGGCCTGGGTCCGGCGCTCGGCGAGGAGGCGGGTGACCTCGCGGACCGGAACGATCCGCTGACCGCCGGAGGAGCGCTCGGTCCGGAGTCGGCCTTCCGATTCCCAGCGCCGCAACGTATCGACCGACACCTGGAGCATCTCGGCGGCCTGTCCAACACGAAGCGCGGCTCGGCGGCTGTCGTCGCTTGGACTCATACCAAGAGAGTATGCGCCAGATCCGCCGAAAACCAGAGGTATCCGCGCGCTGCGAGGTAGGTACGT
Organism: Candidatus Limnocylindrales bacterium; assembly: GCA_044868045.1. Lineage (GTDB taxonomy): Bacteria > Chloroflexota > Limnocylindria > Limnocylindrales > CSP1-4 > SPCO01. Next base: position 1,353 of record JBIOWA010000155.1, on the reverse strand, counting down.
GATCAAGGGCGGTGGCCATCCGACGGTGATCGAGGTCGGAGGTCCGGTCGACTTCGTCAACTGGCAGCGCGTGGGTCGCTGATCCACCACGGCTTCGGAGGGGCTGTAGCTCAGGCTGCAGCCCCTCTGCTTGTCTTCGCCCACCGTAGTTCCGGAACGGTCTGTACCACGTGAACCGGCGGGCGTAAGCGGACACAAGCCTCCGGTTCACGTGGTAGCATTTTCCAGGAACCGGAGCCCGTCCTCCATTTCCTGATTTTCGGTTCGCAGATCCAGGAGACCCATGAAGGCCGTTGCACTCACCGCATCCGACCAGCCCGCTCATATCGTCGATCTTCCGGACCCGGAGGTCGCACCGGATGGCGTCCAGATCGGCGTTCGGGCGGCAAGCGTCAACGGCTTCGATGTCTTTCAGGCGAGCGGTGGGCTGCTGGGGATGATGGAACACGCGCTCCCCACCGTCGTCGGCCGCGACTTCGCGGGCGTCGTCGAGGCCGTCGGATCCAACCGATCGGACGTCGTCGTCGGCGACGAGGTGCTCGGCTTCATCCCGAGCGCACCGCCGCTTCACGACGGCACGTACACCGATCGGATCGTCACCTCGAACATCGTCGTCGCCCACAAGCCGGCGGGTCTCTCGTTCGAAACCGCTGCGGCGATCCCGCTGGCCGGCGCCACCGCATTCGATGCGGTCCAAGCGGTCGACGTCGGGCCGGGCGACGTGATCTACATCGCCGGCGCGACGGGCGGCGTCGGGTCGTTCGCCGTCCAGCTCGCGGCGCAACGCGGCGCGACTGTGATCGCCACCGCCCGACCCGGCGACGAGGAGGCCTTCGTCCGCGCCCTCGGCGCGTCAGACACGATCGACTATTCCGCCGCGGACGTCGCCGAGGCGGTGCGTGCGAAGTTTCCGGAGGGCGTCACGGCGCTCGTCGATGTGGTCAATCGAGGCGACGACTTCGCGCCAGTGGCCGCGCTCGTCCGCGACGGGGGCCGGATCGCCACCACCCTCGGCGCGGCCGACGTCGAGGCGCTCGCGCAGCGCAACGTGCGGGCGACGAACGTCGTGGGCACGCCGACGCCCGAGAAGCTGGAGACCCTGGCTGAGGCGGCGGCCGCCGGCACGCTGCAAGTCGAGGTCCAGCGCACATTCCCGCTCGACAAGGCGGACGAGGCGCTCCAAGCGTTCAGCGGTGGCACGATCGGCAAGCTCGTCCTCGTCGTCCGGTGACTCTGAGCTCGGGTCGCCCGCTGCGCACGGACGCCGAGCGCAATCGCGTCCGGATCATCGAGGCCGCCACGGCGGCGTTCGCGCGGCACGGCCTCGAGGTGCCGCTCGAGGAGGTCGCCGAC
>JBIOWA010000154.1:0-13948 GCA_044868045.1 Candidatus Limnocylindrales bacterium | reverse complement strand
CGAGCAAGATCTACGACCCGCAGGGTGCCTCCGTCGCCGTCGTCGTGCTGTCCGGGGATGGATCGCAGACCGTCACCTGGTGGGACGGTCAGATCCGCCTCGACAAGGGCGATGATCCGAGCGTCGGCGGAGCCGCCGTTCTGACCGGACGTGGGCCCACGGCGACCACCAATGGCATTGCAACCTTTGCCCCGACGCTCAGTCTCGCCGCGTCGGGCTACAGCCTGACCGCGACGGCGATCCCGAATGCGGGACCATCGACCGGAACGTTGACGACCCCGCTGGCGTCGAACAACTTCAACATCGTGGACGACGCCGACATCTGCGTGGCGGCGAATTCGACGTGCGACGTAGAGTCGCAAGGGCCGAAGACGAAGGCGCTCGTCGAAGCCGCTGCCGGCGGCGCCGCCGGCGACCTCGTCATCCTCACATTCAATGACCCCGCCGTAACGCCGCCGTCCTGCGGTAGCTATGTCGCGAGCTCGGAGCTGATCGTGTTCAACGTGACCACCAGTGACGGAACAACGGCGTCCAACCGGCCGAAGACTGCGACGTTCACCCTGGCCGCCGAGTTCGTCACGAAGAGTGCTTCCAAGTACGAGGTGTGCTTCCAGGGCGCGACGGGGCCTGCGCAACTCCTTGCGATGTGCGCGAACAGGAACCCGGTCCTGCCGTGCGTCGTCTCCAAGGGGCTCGACAAGGACAAGAACCTCGTCATCGTCGTCGCCGCACCCGGCGGTGACCCGAAGCTCAACTTCTAAATCGTCCGAGAACTTCACCGGCGCCCGGCGACCATCGGTCGCCGGGCTCTCGCATGCGAAGGCGATTTGGAGGGCCATCTAGACTCGATCGGTGGAGAATCAGGAGGTCCGACGGGTCGTAACGGTCGTCACATCCGACCTGAAGGGTTCGACGAGCCTCGGAGAGAAGCTTGATCCCGAGTCGCTGCGCGAAGTCCTGACCCGCTACTTCGACGAGATGCGCCTGGTGCTCGAGGCGCACGGCGGAACGATCGAGAAGATCATCGGTGACGCGATCGTCGCGGTATTCGGGCTGCCTGAGGCACGCCCCGATGATCCGGTCCGTGCGGTCCACGCAGCCGCGGCGACGCAGCGATCGCTGGCAGAGCTGAACGAGCACCTGGACCGGACCTGGGGCGTGCGCCTGACGACTCGGACTGGGGTTGCGACAGGGCACGTGGTCGTCGGTGAGGCCAGCCTGGGTCAACACGTCCTGGCGGGCCCGGCGCTCCAGCTCGCCACCGCGATGGAGCAGAACGCCCCGGCGATGGAAGTTCTCGTCCACGAGTCAACGTTCGACTTGGTCCGTGACGATGTGCTTGGTGAGGCAGTCGAACCGTTCACCCCAAAGGGCATGTCCGCGCCGACCATGGCCTACCGCCTCACTGGCATCCGCGATGCCACAATGCATGGCCCGCTCGGGCGCGACCGAGTTTGCCCCGACTGCGGCACGACCAATGCACCCGACGCCAGGGCGTGCATCACCTGCGGAGCGGCGCTCCATGCGGGAGCCACCTCGCGCGAGAGCCGCAAGACGGTGACGATCGTCTTCGCCGATCCCAAGCCGGTGACACAGCGTGGTGAAGCGGCGACGCCAGAGGCCCTGCGCGACGTGATGTCGCACTACTTCGAGGTGATGCGGGCGGTCCTCGAAGGGCACGGTGGGACGGTGGAAAAGTTCATCGGCGATGCCGTGATGGCGGTGTTCGGCCTGCCTGTCCGGCATGAGGACGACGCGCTCCGAGCGGTGCGCGCCGCCCTGGACATGCAGGCTGCCCTTCCCCCGCTCAACGAGGCGTTCGAGATGGAGTGGGGCATCTCCCTCGAGAACCACATCGGGGTGAATACCGGCGAGGTGGTCGCGGGCGACGCGAGCCTCGGGCAACGGCTGGTCACTGGCGACGCCGTCAACGTCGCGGCGCGACTCGAGCAGGCGGCCGCTCCCCGCGAAGTCCTGATCGGCGACCTCACATACCGGCTGGTCCGCGATGCCGCCGAGGTCGAGGCGGTCCAACCGTTGTCGCTCAAGGGCAAGGCTGAGCCGGTCCCCGCCTATCGATTGACGGCCGTGCGCACCGGCGTCGCCGCGGCGCGCCGGCAGGACGCCCCGATGGTCGGGCGGGTTGAGGAGGTCGCGCTGCTGGACCGCACGCTCACCGAAGTCATCGAAGCGCGCGCGGCGAGGTCCGTCACGATCATCGGCGACGCCGGCGTCGGCAAGACCCGGCTGACACGGGAGTTCCTCGACAGGGCTTCAGAGTCGGCGACCATCCTGCGCGGTCGATGTCTCCCGTACGGCGACGGCATCACGTTCTGGCCGCTGATCGAAGTCGTGCGCGCCGCGGTCGACATCCGCGACGACGATCCAACCGACGCGGCGATGGCGAAGGTGCTCGGCGCCACCGGCGGCGACCACGAGGTCGCCGCGCGGGTGGGTTCAGTGATGGGCCTGTCCGATGGCTTGTACCAGGTGGCGGAATTGTTCTGGGGGATCCGCCGCTTCTTCGAATTGATCGCAAGCGGCCCGATGGTCGTGCTGTTCGACGACATCCATTGGGCTGAGCCGACGTTCCTCGACCTGATCGACCACCTGAACGAGGGCTCCAGCACGCCGCTCCTCATCCTGTGCACCGCGCGGCACGAGCTCCTCGAGACGCGATCTGACTGGGGGGACGGCCCAGGAGCCGCTCGGATCGTGCTCCAGCCGCTGTCGGAGGCGGACGCTGGTCGGGTCATCGAACATCTGCTGGGCCAGGCCGGTCTCGCCGAGGGGGCACGTCAACGGATCGTCGTCGCCTCGGAAGGCAACCCGCTCTTCGTGGAGCAACTGCTGTCGATGCTGATCGACAGCGGTCAGCTCGTCCAACAGGATGGCCGTTGGGTCGCAGCGGCGGACCTCGCCGACCTCGCGATCCCGCCGACGATCCACGCCCTGCTCGCCGCGCGGCTCGACTCGCTGCCGGCGGAGGAACGCGCCGTGGTCGAACCGGCGTCCGTGATCGGGCAGTCGTTCCCGCAGGAGGCGGTCCAGGCCCTGGTTATCGATGACGTCCGCGACGACGTTCCCCGCCACCTCGTGGGGTTGACGCGCAAGCAGCTCGTTCGACCTCCTGCTGACGGTCCGGCCGACGAGGACTCGTATCGGTTCCAACACCTGCTCATCCGCGACGCGGCGTATCAGGGCTTGCTCAAGCGAGCGCGTGCGTCACTCCACGAGCAATTCGTTGCGTGGGCCGATGTCGTCAATGCGGAACGCGGCCGCGCGACGGAATTCGAGGAGATCCTCGGCTACCACCTGGAGCAGGCATTCCGGTATCGCACGGAGCTCGGGCCACTCGACGAGCACGGCGTCTCGATCGGGATCCGGGCATCACGTCGACTCGGTTCAGCGGGCGGCCGAGCCCTGGAGCGCGGCGACATGCCTGCGGCGGCCAACCTGCTGGGTCGTGCCGCCGTCGTACTCCCCGAGGACGACAAGGCGCGCCCCTGGCTGCTCATCCGCTCGGGTGAGGCCCGTCTGGAGCTCGGCGAGTTCGACGAGGCGGCCCGTCGATACGACGAAGTGATCGATCTGGCGGGTCGCTGGTCAGACCCCGCAATCGAGGCCACGGCTCGGATCGAGCGGTTGCGTCTCGCCTACGTCACGGATTCTGCGGGGAGCGACACCGATGTCTCGGCGCAGGTCCATGCCGCGATCCCGGTCCTCGAAGCAGCTGCGGCCGATGCCGGGCTGGCGCGTGCCTGGCGCCTGCTGACCTTGATCGCCGCGGCGGCGACGCACTGGGGCGAGGCGGAGAGAGCGGCGACCGCCATGATCGCCTACGCCCGTGCGTCCGGGGATCGCCTGATGGAGATTCGCGGGTTGCCGGCCCTCGCAGGCATTGCGCGATACGGCCCGCTACCGGTGACCGAGGCGATCGCCCGCTGCAACGAGTTCCTGGCTCGAGCCGAAGGGGACCGCCGTGCCGAAGCGCTTATCGAGCGCGCGATCGCGCACCTTCGCGCGATGGAGGGCGACTTCGAATCCGCGCGTGAGATCTATGCCCGTGTACGACGAACGATGATGGATCTTGGGTGGAACTTCAGCGCGGCCCTCGTCTCCATCGATTCAGGCCCGATCGAGCTCCTGGCCGGCGACCCCGTTGCCGCCGAACGCGAGCTGCGTCAGGACTACGAGGCGCTGGCACAGATGGGCGAGAAGAACTACATCGGGACGACGGCAGCGTTCCTGGCCGAAGCGTTGTACCGCCAGGGTCGGGACGACGAGGCGGCGACATTCGCGCGCTTCAGCAAAGACACGGCGGCCGACGACGACCTCGCCGGCCAATACCTCTGGCGCCAGGTGCTGGCCAAGGTAATGGCGCGTGGCGGCGAGCTCGCCGAAGGGACCCGCCTTGCAACGGAGGCGGTGGCGCTGACCGCGCAGTCGGATGATCCGACCGATCAGGCGAACGCGCTGACCGACCTCGCCGAGATCCATCAGCTTGTCGGCCGGACCGCTGACGCCGTCGATGCCCTGCACCAGGCCCTTGAACGGCACGAGGCGAAGGGCAATATCCCAGGCGCCCGTTCGGTGCGGGCAGTGATCGTGGCGCTGTCGAGCGAGGAGTCCGCCGGACTCGATGGTGCCGAGCTGGCCGGTCGGACGGCGGGGTCGGTCTAGCCCGCTCCTAGGGGCGCGGGACCGGGCGCATCGGGTAGACCCCGACGACGATCGGCGCCCGCGGGTCGAACGACAGCTCGTAGCCGATCTCCCCACCGCGGAGGAGCTCCCCAAGAAGCGAGCCCTCGCGTTGCGGCAGGCCGACGTAAACATGGCCGTCCTCGAGCCGGACCTGGGTCACATCGTCGTCGTTGCCGTCGATCGCGAAGCGGCGGCGCAGCTCGTGCATCGGCACGTATGGCCGGCTCTTGATGAAGCGGCGGAGCTGCGGTGCGGTGCAACCATTGGGCCGCTCGTCGCGCCCAGCTGCGGTTCCGTTCGTCGGTCGTGGTGCCATCTCCCCGTTCGTCGCGTGCCCGTTTATCGGGGCGGTCGGGGTCGCGGCGGTCGCAGGGATCGGCGCGGAGGTCGGAGGGATCTGTGCCGTGACCGGCTCTGACTTGGGCTCGGCGGCCGCTGCATCGCCCGGCCCGGGCTCCGCGGCCCGGGTCTCCTGGACGTTGGCCGGATCGATGGCGAAGGGCGGAGCCTGGCGCGTGGTCTGGTCGACGCGTTGCGGATCGTTCCTGTGGCGACCGTGGTGGGGGCGGCCGTGATGGCGGCGGCTCATCGGCCGCGAGGGCCGGGATCGGGGTCCCGACGGTTCATGTCGGCGACGGGATGTCGCCGTTCGTTGCTGGGCATCGGATCTCGATCAGGTTGGGCGGGGTCGCTCGGATACGACCGGGAACCGATGATACCCCAGGGACCGGAACCACCTCGACGGCGCGGTCAGCCTTCGACGACCAGCAGTTCGCGAGGCGCCTCGTTGAGCACGATCGGACCGTCCTCGCCGCAGACGACGATGTCCTCGATCCGTGCCCCGTAGGTCCCGGACAGGTAAATGCCGGGCTCGACGCTGAAGGACATCCCGGCACGCAGCGGCAGATCGTTCCCGGCGACGATGTACGGCTCTTCGTGCCCGTCGAGCCCTATACCGTGGCCGGTCCGATGGAAGAAGGCCTCGCGATAGCCTTCGGCTTCGATGATGGTGCGGGCGGTCGAATCGATCGTTTCGCAGGTCACATCCGGGCGGACGGCGGCCGTCGCGGCCGACTGCGCCGCGTAGAGGACAGCGAAGAGATGCCGGTATCGCTCGTCGGGGCCGCTCGTCGCGTCGCCGCCGGTCACCCACAGCGTTCGCGTGGTGTCAGAACCGTAGCCGCCGAGGGTGCCGCCGATATCGAGGACGATCGGCTCACCTGCCCCGATTACCCGCTCCGAGGCCTCATGGTGCGGCGAAGCAGAGTTGGGCCCCGACGCGACGATCGCGAACTGCGCGGTCTCATGGCCTTCCTCGATGAGTCGATCTCGGACCTCGGCGGCCACGTCGGCTTCGGTTCGGCCCACCAGCCGCCCGGCGGCGATCTGCGCGATGACGCTGTCCGCCGCGTGGGCGGCGTCCCGCAGCAGCGCGATCTCGTCGGGATCCTTGATCATCCGGAGGACGCGCAAGACCGTCGAGGCGAGCGAATACGCGACTTTCGACCCGAGCGCCCGCTGGAGCCCGAGCAGGTGCATCGCAAGCATCGTGTCGGAGACCGCCGCGTGACCGGCTCCCTTGATCCCCGCGGTCGCGAGTGCGTACGGGTCGTCGGTCTCCTCCCAGGTGACGATCTCGACGCTGGTGCGGAGGCCCGCTTCTGCGGCGGCACGCTCGAGCCGCGGTACCACGAGGCGCGGTGCCTCGCCGCGGCGGATGACCAGCAGTGTCAGCCGCTCGAGCGGCATCGCCTCGTAACCCGTGAGGTACCGCAGATCCGATCCGACGCCGATCAGCATCGCGTCGAGCCCGGCGGACTCCGTCGCGGCGACCGCAGCGGAGAGGCGATCGCGGTAGCGAGCGGCCGGGATGGTCCGGCTCGTGGCAACCGTCACGCCTGAGTCTCGGCGGGCCTGGGCGAAGCTTGGCGCTCCAGCCAACCGGCGATCGTCGCCGGGCCGTCCTCGAACAGCTTCCGATAGGCGTAGACGCGTTCGGCTCCGCGCGCGAGCGCCTGCTTGCGCAGTGCGTGGTCGTCGTGCTGCCCGACCGCGAAGACTCGGACCCCGGCCGATCGCGCCTGCTCGATCGCGATCAGCGCGTCGTAGGTGCGCGCGGTCAGGTCGACGATCGCGATGTCGGCGCCGAGGAGGGCGTGATCGAACTCAGGAGCGGTCCGGGCCCTGGCGGGCTCGGCGCCGGCTTCCTCGGCTGCGCGAGCGAGTCGGTCGAACCAGATCAGGTCCTGGGCCAGGATCGCGATGCGGATCGTCACGACGATCAGTCGATCGACGCTGCCAGATGGTGGAAGATGTCGCGCGCGGTGACGACGCCGGTCGGGGTGCCATCCTCGGTGATCGGGATATGGCGGAAGCCCCCGACCGCCATCTTGTGGATCGCGACCGCGATCGGGTCGTCGTGGCGGAGCACGACCGGATCTGGGGTCATGAAGTCGCGGACGTGGAACGACTCCAGCCGCTTGCCGGCGGCCTTCACGACCGCGTCCCGATCGGTGAAGATGCCAACCAGGCGATCGCCCGCGAGGACGAGGACGCAGTCGGTCTCGGCTTCATGCATCTGCATGATCGCGACGTCGATCGGGGTATCCGGCGTCACCGTGATCGGCGGCGGCGAACCCAGCTCGTCGAGATGTTCGCCGAGCAACTGGCCCTTGAAGGCCGGAGCCTGCTGGGGCACATCCGAGCCGAACAGGTCGGCGCCGCAGTTGTCGCAGATGTCCGCACCGATGAGGTTCGTGAACCCGCAGACCGGGCACCGCATCCCGTCGTCGCCGGCCATCACTTCACCGTCCAGGTTTCGCCGCCGTTGAGGACGCGCTCGAGGTCGCCGACGCCCGACTTCGCGACTGCCGCTGCCAGTTGATCCTCGATGAGCTGATCGTGCGTCGGCCGGCTCGTCGCGCGCAGGACGCCGACGGGCACTGGGTACTCGGGCCAGAACATGCGTGACAGGACGAGCGCCAGGTAGGGATCCTCGGCCGTCTCGTCATGGACAAGCAGATCGGCCTCGGTCACGCCGTCCTCGCCGAGGTTCACGACCTCCGGGTGCAAGCCACGGAGTCGGATCCCCTTGTCGCGATCCTTCCCGAAGATCATCGGCTTGCCGTGCTCGAGCATGAGCATGCGGTCCTCGCGGACTTCGCGGTCGGTGAAGTCGCGCCAGGCGCCGTCGTTGTAGATGTTGCAGTTCTGGAGCACCTCGACGAAGGCACTCCCCTTGTGCCGGCCGGCGCGCTCGAGCGTCCCCTGGAGGTGCTCGGTGTGCGTGTCGACCGAGCGCGCCACGAACGATGCCTCCGACGCGAGCGCGATCGTCAACGGCATGATCGGCGTGTCGACGGTGCCCATCGGGGTCGACTTGGTCCGCTTCCCGAATTCGGAGGTCGGTGACGCCTGGCCCTTCGTCAGCCCGTAGATCCGGTTGTTGAACATGACCAGGTTGATGTCGACGTTGCGCCGCATCGAATGGATGACGTGGTTGCCGCCGATCGACAGCGCGTCGCCATCGCCGGTGATGACCCAGACCATCAGGTCGGGGCGGGCCGCCTTGAGGCCCGTGGCCAGCGTCGGTGCCCGGCCGTGGATCGTGTGGAATCCGAACGTGTTCATGTAATACGGCAGCCGGCCGGAGCAGCCGATCCCCGAGATGAAGACGATGTCCTCCTTCTTGTAGCCGAAGTCGGGCATCACCTTCTGGGTCTGGGCGAGGATCGAGTAGTCGCCGCAGCCCGGGCACCAGCGCACTTCCTGGTCGGAAACGAAGTCCTTCCGGGTCAGCGCGATGACCTGGGCATTCTCCGGGCTCAGGGCCGGCTGGGCGGCGTCATGGCCGTTCGTCTCGGTGGTCATGGTTGTTCTCCAAGGATCCTTTCCGCTTCGCTGAGGATCTCGGCGATCCGGAACGGCTTGCCGCGGACACGGTTGTAGCCAACGGCGTCGATGAGGTACTTCGCGCGAACCAGCATCAGCAGCTGGCCGAGGTTGACCTCCGGGATCAGCACGCGGCGATAGCCGCGGAGCACGTCCTCGGTATTGGCCGGGAACGGGTTGAGGTGGCGAAGGTGGGCGTGGGCCACGGATCGACCGTCGGCGTGAAGGCGCTCGACCGCCGAGCGGATCGCCCCGTAGGTCGAGCCCCAACCGAGGATCAGCAGGTCGCCCGAGCTCGGGCCGAACACCTCGAGTGGGGCAATGTCCTTGGCGATGCCGGCGACCTTGGCGGCGCGCAGGAGCTGCATCCTGTGGTGGTTGTCTGGGTCGTAGCTGACGTTGCCGGTCACGTCGGCCTTTTCGAGACCACCGATCCGGTGCTCGAGGCCGGCCGTGCCGGGCACCGCCCACGGTCGAGCCAGCGTCTCCGGATCACGCTGGTAGGGCCGGAACGGCCCCTCGCCGGCCGTTGCGTTCGGGACGGCGATCGAGGGGAGATCGCCAAAGGCAGGGATCTTCCACGGCTCCGAGCCGGTCGCCAGGAATGCATCCGACAGGTAGACGACCGGCGTCGTGTATTTCAGGGCGATCCGCCACGCTTCGATCGCGTAGTCGAAGCATTCACCGGGCGTCGCCGGCGCGACGATCGGCATCGGCGAGTCGGAGTTGCGCCCGAACATCACCTGGAGCAGGTCGGCCTGTTCGGTCTTCGTCGGCATGCCGGTTGACGGGCCCGCCCGCTGGACGTCGATGACGACGACCGGCAGCTCGACCATGACGGCGAGCCCGAGCGCCTCCGACTTCAGGGCGATGCCCGGACCCGAGCTGGCGGTCATCCCGAGCGCGCCGCCGTAGCTCGCGCCGATCGCGGCTCCGATCGCCGCGATCTCGTCCTCGGCCTGGAACGTCTTGACGCCGAACGTCTTGTAGCCCGACAGCTGGTGCAGGATGTCCGACGCAGGCGTGATGGGATACGAACCGTAGAAGAGCGGCCTCTCGGCGAGCTTGGAGGCCGTGAGGAACCCGAGTGCCGTCGCCTCGTTGCCCGTGATGTTCCGGTACGTCCCGGGGTCGAGCTTCGCCGGTCGCACCCGGAAGTGGGTATGGAACATCTCGGCGGTCTCGCCGAAGGCGTAGCCGGCCTGCAGGGCACGCTTGTTCGCCTCGGCGATGACCGGCCGGGCGCCGAACTTCGAATCGATCCAGTGGAGCGTCGGTTCCATGCTCCGCTCGTAGAGCCAGAACATGATCCCGAGCGCGAAGAAGTTCTTCGTGAGGTCCTTCTGCTTGGTCGTCATCTCGAGCCCCTCGAGCGATCGCTCGTTGAGGGTCGAGATCGGGATCTCGAAGGTGGTGTAGGCCTTCAGTGAGCCGTCGGTGAGCGGGTTCGAGGCGTAGGCCGCCTTGTTGAGGTTGGCCTGCGTGAATGCGTCGCTGTTGACGATCAACGCCCCACCCGGCGGCAGGTCGCCGATGTTGGTCTTCAGGGCCGCCGGGTTCATCGCGACGAGCACATCGGGCTCATCGCCCGGCGTGTGGATGTCCGTGGAGCTGAAGCTGATCTGGAACCCCGACACGCCCGGCAGCGACCCGGCCGGCGCGCGGATCTCGGCCGGGAAGTCCGGCAACGTGCTGATGTCGTTGCCGAAGACGGCGGCCGTCCGGGTGAACTGCGTGCCGGTCAGCTGCATCCCGTCGCCGGAATCGCCGGCGAACCTGATGGTGACTCGTTCGAGCTCCTGAACGGGGAGTTCCGGCCCCTTGGTCGTCGTCATCCGCCTTCGGGCTGCCTCATGCGCTGGTGCGGGCGGGGCGGAAGGTTCAGCAGCTCCTCGGGGAACGACTCTGCGAGGTACTTGATGATGTCGACCTGGCGGACGACGCCGACGAGGTGGCCGCGGTCATCGACGATCGGCACGTTCCGGTAGCGCCCCGTCTGCATCAGCTCGATGGCGTCACGGATCGTCTGGTCGAGGTCGAGCGTCTTTGGCTCGGTGGTCATCAGGCTTTCGACGGGCTGCGCGAGGTCGACATGGCCGACCACGATGCGCGCGAAGATGTCACGCTCCGTGAGCACGCCGACGAGCCGCCCGGAGGGCTCGCAGACGAACACGGAATCGCCGGTGCCGGTGCGCTGGATCGCCCGGAGACACTCGGCGAGGCTGGTGCCGGGGGGGACGGTCACGGGCTGGCGGCGGCTGAGAACGCGCAGCCGCTCGTCGGTCATCGACGGGACGCGACGGGCGACCGCACTCTCGGTGAGGTCGGTCACGACCGCAGTGTAGACCGTCCCCGCGGGGGCCGGGCCTGGGCTGCTAGCCTCCGGCGGATGGATCGACGGACAGCGCTGGGGGTCGGCCTGGTCGCAGTCTCGGCCGCGGGGTACGGGTCCGGCTCCGTCCTTGCGGGGCCGATCTACGCGACCGGCGTCGACTGGCTCACGCTCGTCGCGTGGCGCTTCCTGATCGGCGCGGCTTTGGGCTGGATCTGGGTCCTCGTCTCGGCCTCTCGGAGGGCCGATGTTCGAAGGCTGAGTCGCCGGCAACTCGCCGTGGCGCTGGGCCTCGGGGCGCTGTTCACCGGCAATGCCGGCACGTATTACGCCGGTCTCGAGACCGTCCCGGCAGCCCTGGCAGGCGTGCTGGTCTACACCTACCCAGTCATCGTTGCGGTGTTGTCGCTCCGCTTTGCGACGAGGCTCCCAGGTCGACGCCCGTGGATCGCGCTCGTGCTGGCGATCGTCGGCTCGGTCCTGGCGCTCGGTGGGATCGACGTCCGTTCAGCGCCGCCGATCTCCGGGCTCCTGCTGGTCTGGGTGTCGGCCCTGATCTACTCGGTGTGGATCATCCTCTCGGCGCGGCTGTCCGGAGAACGGCGGCATCACCTGGCGACCGATGCGCCGGCGGCGGAGTCCGCGGTGGGCGACGCTGCTGTCACGACGGCCGTGATGATGACGGCCACAGCGGCGGTCTTCCTGGGGGCGGCGCTCGCAACCGGGCGCGATGTCGATCCTGGTTCGATCCCCGGAGCGGCGTGGCCGCTACTACTGGGTGTGGGGTTCCTGGCCTCGTTCCTGGCGATCCAGACGTTCTACGCCGGAACGAGGCGGATCGGGGCTGCCAAGGCGGCGCTCATCAGCACGGTGGAACCCCCGGTCATCGTGGTCCTGGCCTGGCTCGTTCTGGGCCAGACGCTTGCGCCGATCCAGCTTGCTGGCGCGGCGCTGATCCTCGTCGGGGTGATCATCGCCCAGACCGCTCCGCGACCACGGGGCGCGCCAGAACCGGCGACGCCGCTCGAAGCGGAGGTGTAGGCCGGGGGCGGAGCAGCGGCCGAGCTTTCGGCATCCCTCGACCTCGGCACAGCCCGGGCGCGATCGAAGGCGTTCCGGAACGGAACCAACTACGGATGAGCCTGAAGGCGTCATTACGGATCCCGGCACGTTCCGCACGCTGGTGCACTGTCCGTGCAGGGTTCGTCTCGATTTGGTTCCGGGAAGGAACGCCGTGCCCAGGTAAGGGCCCGTTGAGCGCCACCTGCTTTGATAGACCGCGTGACCAGCTGCCTTCTCCGAAAGACATTCGCCCGGGCGTGCTTCGACACACGAATCTCCCTCGACCTGACGCAGCATCAGATCGCTGATCGCGTCGGTGTGTCGCGCTCCTACATCGCGAAGGTGGAGCTCGGCCTGATCGATCCTTCACTCGTGATGGTGGAACGGATCGCCGAGGCACTGGGGTTGGAGATCTCGCTTGACATCAAACCACCGCTCTTCCCCAGCGGTGCGCGTGTCCGTGATGCCGTCCATGCACGGTGCTCCGCCTATGTGGATCGTCGTCTCCGTGCACTCGGATGGTCGGTGGCCCGGGAAATCGAGATCGTGCACGGGCGATCACATGGCTGGATCGATCTGCTGGCATTCGATCAGCGCACCGGCACGCTCCTGGTCATCGAGGTCAAGACCAGGCTCGACGACCTCGGTGGGCTCGAGCGACAGCTCGGCTGGTACGAGCGGATGGCCTGGCAGGCGGCTAGGCGGCTCGGTTGGCGCCCGGCTCGCGTGGCGCCTTGCGTTCTCGCCCTCGCCAGTGAGGAGGTCGAACGGGTCGTCCGGTCGCATCGCGACCTGCTCCGGATAGCGTTCGCTGTGCGCGCACCGCAGATCGCCGACCTTCTCGTCCGCCCCGACGCCGACTTTAGGGGCCGCGGGTTCGCGCTGATCGATCCCTCGAGCCGGCGCCGCGATTGGGTAATCCGAACCTCGATCGACGGCCGGCGGTCGCGGCTCCCGTTTCGCGACTACGCGGACGCGGCTCGCCCAGCTGCCGCGAGCACCGCTCGGGCGCCGCTCGATACGAACGAACCCTCGGAGCCGACGCCGACGAACCGGAACCCGAGCTCGAGGTGCGGCGGCAACCCCGCGGCGTCATAGATGAGGATCCCGGCCGCCTTGCCGTGGCGCCCGCAGGCAGCCACGACGTTTCGAATCGCGTCCTGGTAGACCGGCTCGTCGAACCGGCCCGGCACGCCCAGATTGTGTGACAGGTCGGCGGGACCCACGAACAACACATCGACCTCATCGAGCGCCGCGATCGCGTCGGCATCGGCGACCGTGCCGGGCGCCTCGATCTGGACGATACCGACGATGCGCTCGTTGACCACGCGCACGACGTCGGCATGGCCCAGTGCACCCATGTCCGCGCCGCGTGTCCGCAGCGCGACCCCGCGCGACCCGACCGGCGGATAGCGCAGGTACCGGACGGCTTCCTCGACCTCGTCGAGCGATTGGAGCTGCGGCAGCATCACTCCGGCCGCTCCGAAGTCGAGCGCCCGACCGACGCGCAACCGTTCCGCGGACTGGACACGGACAATCGGCGTCATCGGCGTCGAGCCGACCGCGTACAGCAACGCGAGGAGCTCGGCCTCGGTTGCGGCGCCATGCTCGAGGTCGATCACGCACCAGTCGAAGCCGGCCCGCCCGCAGAGTTCCAATGCGATGGGCGAGGCAAGGTCGGAAAAGACGCCGATCAGCGTCTCGCCAGACCGGATCCGGCTGCGAAGATCCGTCATGTCGTCAGTCCGGGAATGCTTCCGGCCCTCGCTCCGCGAGCTCGGAGGCTTCCTTCGCGTGATCGTCGGACGGGAGCCATGAGTACGGGTAGTTGTCGTCATCGAGGTCCATCGCGGCCTGCGTGACGTGCAGCGGATGGAACGTGTCGACCATGACGGCCAGCTCTTCGGTCGCCTCCTTGCCGATCGACGCCTCCACCGTGCCCGGGTGCGGTCCGTGCGG
>JBIOWA010000153.1:0-3536 GCA_044868045.1 Candidatus Limnocylindrales bacterium | reverse complement strand
TCGACGCCGTGATCTGGGCGACGGGCTATCGACCCGACCACGCGTGGATCGAGCTCCCCGTCTTCGACGAGGCGGGGCGTGTACGTCACCGCCGCGGCATCACCGAGGTCCCCGGCCTCATGTTCCTTGGGCTCACCTGGCAGCACACGCGGGGCTCGGCGTTGATCGGGTGGGTGAAGCACGACGCCGAGTACATCGCCGAGCGGATCCGCGAGTATCAGGGATCCGACGCGAGGCAGTCGGGGGAAGCTCCTGTCAGCCGAGACCCCATCCGAGAGACAGCGGCGCGAGGAGAGGCAACCCAATGACCGACCCAGCCATGGAACACAGCCCGACAATCGAGTTTCCGCGCGAGATCGAAGGCCTTCCGGACGCCCGGGCGACCGAGCTCGTCGAGCTTGCCGACGGGGACGAGTTCGAGCTCGAGATCATCCCCGTGAAGAAGCGCGTCGGCGACGCGACGGTACGGATGTTGGCGTACAACGGCTCGGTGCCGGGTCCAACGCTCCACATCCGCCAGGGGACGACCGCCACGGTCCGCGTCACGAATCACGGCGACCTCGAGGCCACCGTCCACTGGCACGGACTGCGGCTCGAGAACCGTTACGACGGGACCCACGACACGCAGGCACCGATCCCGGTCGGCGAGACGTTCACGTACCAGGTCCATGTGCCCGATCCCGGCGCCTACTGGTACCACCCGCACATCCGCGAGGACTACGGCCAGGAGCTGGGCCTGTACGGGAACATCCTCGCCGCCCCGCTCGAGCCGGACTACTGGCCGCCGGTGCACCGCGAGTTGCTGCTCACCCTCGACGACATCCTGATCGAGGAAGGACGGATTGCGGCCTTCGGGCAGGAGACGACGCACGTGGCGATGGGCAGGTTCGGCAACGTGATGCTCATCGGCGGCGAGCCGGACCTACGCCTCGATGCGAGGCACCGCGAGGTGGTGCGGTTCTACTTCACGAACACGGCGAACACGCGCGTGTTCAACGTGAGGCTGCCGGGGGCCCAGATGAAGCTCGTCGGCGCCGACGCCGGCCACTACGAGCACGAGGAGATCGTCGACGAGATCCTGCTCGCCCCGTCCGAGCGTGTCGTCGTCGACGTGCTGTTCTCGGAGCCGGGCGAGCTCGAGCTGCAGCACCGAACGCCCGACCACGCCTACCGACTCGCCACGATCACGGTTGGCGACGACGAGGCGGAGCCCGCGCTCGCGGACGGGTTCTCGCGCGCGCGTACCAACCGGGACATGGTCGAGCTCCGCGAACGCGTCGAGCCGTTCCTCCTCGCGCCGCCGGACAAGACGCTCTCGTTCGTGGCCACGATGGACATGGGCGTTCCCGAGGGCGTGGCGGTCGTCTACGTCTGTCCGATGCACCCGGACGTCGTCAGCGACGAGCCGGCCAGTTGCCCGAGGTGCGGGATGAAGCTCCTCGCCCAGGCGGCGGAGGAGACGACGTATGTCTGCCCGATGCATCCGGAGGTCACGAGCGACACGCCCGACCGCTGTCCGAAATGCGGCATGAAGCTCCTGGCGGCGGGCCTCGTGGAGGCTGCGGACGGAGACGCTCACGACCACGAGCACGGCGACACTCACGACGACCACCATCAGCACGGCGCGCCCGGGCACGCCCACGATGCGGCGTCGGGAATCGAGTGGGAGGACGACATGGTGGAGGTCAACCGTCGAACCACGCCCGCGAACATGCGCTGGATGCTCGTCGATCGCGACACGGGCGCCGAGAACGCTCAGATCGACTGGACCTTCCGTGTCGGCGACCAGGTCAAGCTTCGGCTCGTCAACGAGATGGACTCGGACCATCCGATGCCGCACCCGTTCCACGTCCACGGAGCAGGGCGCTTTCTCATCCTTTCGCGCAACGACGTCGCGGAGCCGAACCTCGTCTGGAAGGACACGGTCCTCGTCCGCACCGGCGAGACCGTGGACATCCTGCTCGACGTCACCAATCCCGGCCGCTGGATGGCTCACTGCCACATCGCCGAGCACCACGAGAGCGGGATGATGCTCACCTTCAACGTCGAGCCGTAGTCCCGGCACCTGCGAAAACGTGACTCGCCGCACAAGCTTCGGCTATGGTGGGACGGCGTCCGGTCGAGCGCCCTAGCCGCCGAGGCCTTCAGCGCCTCGCCTGCTGTCCACTGGCCCGACACGCGTGATCCCTTCTAGCCCAGCGACCGCAGTGCGCTGCCGTGTCCGAACAGGTGACCGAGACATGACCGACCTTCTCCGCAGGATGCAGACGACCTCCGCCCCGGAGAACCGGTGACGCACACAGTCGATGAGCGGGAAGAGCTCCGCCGGCGTGCGCTCACGGCGTTCCTCGACGAGCGCGTGCGCGAGGGGTATCGCATCGAGACGCGCACGGACACGCACGCGATCATCGGCCCTCCTGACCGGCGTCGCTCGCTGCGCCACGCTTTCCGCCGTCCCGGATCGCTGGCGCGTCAGGTCGTCGCGGTCGATGCCGACGGCGCCGTGTCCGTCCGTTCGGCCGAACCGCTGCGCTCGTGAGCACCTCGCCCGGCCGAGACGACGGGACATCGGGTGATCCGCGGCCGACCAGTATCGGGCCGTTCAATGCCGTCGACTCGACCACCAAGAGGCGGCGAGACGTTCCCGCGCCCTGGATCGACTGCCCGGCCTGCGGCTGGCGCCATTATCCGGCCACGGCCGGCGGCCGCTGGCACATCGCGACGACGTGCGAGGGCTGCGCCGCCGACCTCACTGACGTCGTCGACTGATCGCGCACCGCCAACGAGCCGACGCGTGCCGAGACCCGCGCCCCCCGGCGCGGGTCACTCTCGGCAAGTCCCCCCAAGCGACGTCTCCCCAAGACGCGCCCAGGGAGTATCCGTCGCGCCGATCGCCGTGAGGCCACCCGATGGTCCAGGCTCGACCTATGCCTCGATCGAGGGATCCTGGCGCGAGCGCGCAAGTTTCGTGCGCTCCAGGGATCTACCCGGGTAGAGACGGAACAGTGGGCGGCCGCCGGTTCGTGGCGGCGACGGCGCCGCCCCGCCGGCTCCCTCCCTCTCTATCGTGCGGTGGTGACCCGTCGGGCCATTGCCTCCGTCGCAGCGATCGCGCTGGCGGCGGCGTTCGCGTCTGCTGTGGCGGCGGCCGGCGGCGCAGCCGGGCCCACGACGGCGTTCCCGGCCGCCGGTGAGCTCGTGCGGTCGACGGTCGCCAGGACCGCGCCCCGCCCCGATGCGCCGATCGCGGCCCGAATGCCGCGCTTCCGGCCCGACGCGCAGTTCGCGATCGTTCTCGCGCTGACCGCGCGACGCGGCGTCGATGGCGACTGGTGGTACCGCGTCAGCCTTCCCGGCCGCCCGAACGGCAACCGTGGCTGGATCCCCGCCGATGCGGCGGCACTCCACCCGGTGACGAATCGGATCGTCGTCCATCGCGCCGCCCGGCAACTGGAGGTGAGGCGCGTGCGCGACGCGAAGGTGCTGCTGCGCACGATGGTGGCGGTCGGTCGTCCCGGCGCCGAGACCCCGCTCGG
>JBIOWA010000152.1:0-2309 GCA_044868045.1 Candidatus Limnocylindrales bacterium | reverse complement strand
CCACGACGGCATCGGCCCGCAGCGTCCATATCGACCTGACCGTCGATGGGCCGATCGAGTTCGATCCGCTCGGGACGGGCGCGGGCGCCGCCATCAACCTTCGTGGGACGACGGCCGCCGCCGACCTGGATCTCGCCGCGAACAAGGTGCGAGCCACCTTCTCGAGCCCGAACCTCATGGGCATCGCCGGCGAGCTGATCGTCGTCGATGGGTCGACGTATCTGAAGTCGACCTTCACCGGTTCGAACTACATCAAGACGTCCGTTCCGGACACGAGCGCTCCCGCGCCATCGCCGTCGGCGGCCGCGCTCGGCGGTCTGGCAGACCTGCTGGCGCGCGCCGACCTGAAGCCGGTCAAGGGCGACGACGTCCCGTGCGCCGGCGGGACGTGCTACACGATCACGATCAACCTGACGCCCGAAGAACTCGCGGCGCTCGGCACCGGATCGGCGGTCGGCGGCGCCGTGCCGTCCATTCCGACGATCCCGGGCATCCCGTTGCCGGACCTCTCGAAGACGAGCGTCGACCTTGTTATCCAGGTCGAGCAGATCTCGACCCGCCTGTCATCGATCGATGTCGTCGCCCACCTGGGCGAGGCCGGGGACCCGCACCTCGTCGCGACGTTCACGAAATGGAACGAGCCGATGACGATCGCCGCACCGCCCGCGGACGAGGTAGCGCCCGCGCCGTAACCGCCCGACATCCGCCGGGTGAGGCCCTGGTGGGGGCCCGGACCTAGAATGCGCTGGTGAGCCCACGCACCCGTCGCCGCGCCGGCGACCCCACGCTCGACGATGCCCTGGCGACCCCCGGAACACTCACCGCCGAGGTCTCAGACGTCGTCCCCGAGGAGCCCGAATGGCTGCGCGACGCCGCGTCGAAGGCCGCCCCGGATCGTGACCCGACGGCGCCTCCTGCTCCTCCGCCGGACCCCGCCCTCGTGGCGAAGCGCCGGGCAGACCGGGAAGCGCAGATCCTCAAGGCACTCAATCCCGAACAGGCCCGCGCGGTCACCACCACCGAGGGACCGCTGCTGATCCTGGCCGGTGCCGGATCCGGGAAGACCAGGGTCCTCGCCCACCGGATCGCATACCTGGTCGGCGTCAAGGACGTCCCGCCGTGGCGGATCCTGGCCGTCACCTTCACGAACAAGGCAGCCGCCGAGCTCCGCGAGCGCATCATCAGCCTCGTCGGTGAGGGTGGCCGCGACGTGCAGGCCGGCACGTTCCACGCGTTGTGCGCCCGCGTACTGCGACGGGACGGCGAATCCATCGGCATCAGTCGGCGCTTCGTGATCTACGACACCGACGACCAGACCGCGCTGATGAAGCTGATCCTGCGCGAGGAGGACCTGCCACTCACCGGCGAGTTCCGCCCGAGCATCGTCCTGGGAGCGATCAGTCGTGCCAAGAACGAGATGCTCGACCCCACGTTCCTCGCCGAGAATGCCGCGAACCACCGCGAACGGACAATCGCGCGGCTCGCGACGCGCTACCAGCAGCGCCTCCAGGCCGCGCGGGCGCTCGACTTCGACGACCTCCTGCTGGAGGCGGTGCGCCTGTTCGACGAGGCGCCCGATGTCCTGACGCGCTACCAGGATCGATGGCACTACCTCCATGTCGACGAGTACCAGGACACGAACCGCGCGCAATACCTCTGGATCAGCGCCCTGGCACGCAAGCGCGGCAACCTCGCGGTGGTCGGCGACGACGACCAGTCGATCTATTCCTGGCGGGGCGCGGATCTCCGCAACATCCTCGACTTCGAACGCGACTGGCCGAACGCCACGGTCGTCAAGCTCGAGCGGAACTACCGCTCGACCCAGCTGATCCTCGACGCGGCCCATGCCGTCGTCTCCAGGAACACGGCCCGGAAGGAGAAGAAGCTCTGGACCGACATGGCCGGCGGCCTGAAGATCCAGCGCTTCGAGGCCTACAACGAGGACGAGGAGGCCGAGTGGATCGCCCGCCAGGTCGAGGGCCTGATCGGCGGCCGCGGCACGGCGCTCACGCGGCGGGCCGACGAGAGCGACGAGGACACGAACTTCCGCGCCCGCGACATCGCGGTGATGTACCGAATGAACGCGCAGTCCCGGGCGATCGAGGAATCGTTCCTCCGCTACGGGCTTCGGTATCAGCTCATCGGCGGCACCCGGTTCTACGCCCGCCGCGAGGTCAAGGACGCGCTGGCCTACCTGCGCATCCTGCGCTCCGACACCGACAGCGTCAGCTTCGAGCGGATCATCAACGTCCCGGCTCGATCGATCGGCGACAAGACCGTCGAGGCCCTGCGAGCCGCCGCCGCGGCCA
>JBIOWA010000151.1:0-5753 GCA_044868045.1 Candidatus Limnocylindrales bacterium | reverse complement strand
GCGGTCGCGGCGCAAATGGCCGGTGACTTCCTCGAAGCTCGCGACCTCATCGGTCAACGGATCGCGCTCGCCCGCGAGGAGGGCAACCTTGCGACGGTCGGTAGCGAGTCGGGCAATCTGAGCATGGTCGAGCGTCAGCTCGGTGACCTCGAAGCGGCCGACGCCCTCGCCCGCGAGGCGCTCACGATCTACGACAATCGCGGCGATTCCTGGGCGATTCCCTATGGCTTGAGCGGGCTCGCCGCGATCTCCGCGGAGCGTGGCGAGTTCAAGCGCGCGGCCATCCTCATCGGCGCCGCCGAGGCGCTGATATCGGCGCAGGGTGCAGAGTGGCCGCCCGACGAACGGCCGCACTACGAGCGCACGGTCGCCGCCTGCCGCGAGTCGATGGGCTCATCCGATTTCGAGCAAGCCCGCACGATCGGCCGAGCGATGACCCCACGTGAGGCCGTCGACCTCGCACTGACTGCAAGGAGCGGTTGACATGGCCACCGACATCACTCTGGCCCTCGTGGATCAGCCCGGTTCCCTCGCCAAGGCCAGCGATGCGCTCGGACGGGCTGGTGTCAACATCGATGGTGCCTGCGGCTACGTCTGCGACGGCCAGGGTGTCTTTCACGTGCTCGTCCACGATCTCGAGGCTGGCCGTCGAGCCCTGATGAACGGCGGTTTCATCATCGAAGACGAACGGCGCGTGGTCGCCACGCCTGTCGAGAACCGGCCGGGAGCTGCGGCCGCCCTCCTCCGTCGCATCGCCGATGCCGGCGTCAACGTCGACTTGCTCTACATGACCCTTGACGGTCGCCTGGTCCTCGGCGGGTCCGATATCGCCAGGATCGAGGAGGCACTCGAAGTCTGAATGCTGGCAGGGCCTGTCGATTCGGTCACGGTCCGTTCGTCGATGAGGTGACGGAGCGGGCCCGCCGAGGGACCGCCGCATCGAAGGTAGGAGGTCCCACATGGGAGCGACGGTTGTTCACGTCGAGGTCACGGGCAAGGACGGGGAAACGCTTCAGACGTTCTACAAGGATGTCTTCGGCTGGAGCCTGGACACCAACAATCCGGGCGGCTACGGGATGTACCGCCAGGGCGATGGCCTGACGGGTGGCATCGGTGCCTCTTCGGATGGCGGGCCGGGCCAGGTCACGTTCTACGTCCATGCCGACGATCCGCAGGCGATCCTCGACAAGGTCGCCGCCGGCGGCGGTCGTGTCGTGATGCCGCTGACCGAGGTCGCGCCCGAGACCACGATCGCGCTCTTCGCCGACCCCGAGGGTCACGTCGTCGGGATCATGTAGCCCCGCGACGTCATAGCGAGCAGGCCGGGTCCCGCCAGGGGCCCGGCGCCCTTTCAGTGCGCTCGTACCTTCAGGTGTTACAAGCGACGAACGAGCGACCGAGGATCAGGGCTCACGCGCCGATCCGTAACGTCCTTGGTTACAAACGTTGGAGGAAGGTTCGATTCAGGCCTTCGCTCGGCCGCTCGGCTACCGCTTGTAACACGTCATGTGACACGGGACGTTCGGGCCTCCGCCTGAACCAAGTGATGTGACACACGGGCGCACCCGAGCCGGGGTTCCACGGGTTTGCCGGCGAGACCGCCGCGAGGTGTTCCCCGCGGACGCGCGATAATGCGACCGAGGGATCCGAATGCACATCGTGCGGGTGATCCGATCCGCGGAGCACCTCAGCCGTCTCGTCACTGTCGCCGGGCTGGCCTGGTTGCTGGCGACCGCCCTGGGCGGGACCGTGGCGCCCCTCGTCCTCGCCGCCAACGCGACCGTGGGCTCGGGTCCGCCGATCTACGTCGCGACCGCGACCGGGGTCGTCGATAACGTCATGGCCGGTTACATCGACGAGTCGGTCAAGCGTGCCGCGGCGGATGGGTCGCCCGTGCTCGTGATCACGCTGAACACGCCCGGCGGCAGCCTGGACGCGACGCAGCGGATCGTGTCGACCCTGCTCGAGTCCCCGGTCGCGACCGTCGTCTGGGTCGCCCCGAGCGGCGGCCGGGCGGCGAGTGCCGGCACGTTCATCACGCTGTCCGCGAACCTCGCCTACATGGCCCCGGGCACCAACATCGGTGCAGCGTCACCGGTCGGAGCCGGCGGCGAGGAGTTGACCGGCACGATCGGCAGCAAGGTCAAGAACGATGCGATCGCCAATATCCGATCGATCGCTGAGGCCCGTGGCCGCGACGTCGACTGGGCGGTGTCGACCGTCGACAAGGCCGTGTCCTCGCCGGCGTCCGAGGCCGTCAAGGTCGGCGCCGTGAACGGGATCGCGACATCGCTCGACGACCTGCGTTCGAAGATCAATGGCCAGTCGGTCGAGGTCCGCTCCGAACAGGTGACGCTCGACGTCGGCGGCGCGCCCTTTGTCGATCTTGCGATGAACCCCGCCCAATCGCTGATCCACCTGCTGTCCGACCCGAACATCGCGTTCATCCTCATGACCCTTGGCTTCTACGGTCTGCTCTTCGAGCTCCAGAGCCCGAACTGGGTGACGGGGATCATGGGTGGGATCGCGCTGATCCTCGCCTTCATCGGGTTCGGCAGCCTGCCGTTGAACGTCGCCGGGCTGCTCCTGATCGGCCTCGCGGTGTTGCTGTTCGTCCTCGAGACGAGCGTGACGAGCCACGGCCTCCTTGCGGTCGGTGGCATGGTCTGCTTCGTGCTGGGCGCCTCCCTGCTCTACACCGCGCCCGGCAACCCGACAGCGCCCGACGTTTCCGTCGCCCTGCCGATCATCGCGCTGATGGCCGCCCTGACCGCGGCCTATGTCGGACTCGTCCTGCTCACGGTCGCGCGCGTCCGCCGTCGCACGCTCGCGTTCGCCGGCGCCTACGGCGCTGGCGGCTCGATGTCGGTGCCGATCGGAACGATGGGAGTCGCCCGCACCGAGCTGGCGCCGCGAGGTGTCGTGTATGCGGCGGGCGAAGAATGGACCGCGCGTTCGGGCGACGCGACCGAGATCGCCCGCGGTCAGTCCGTTCACGTGGTGGGTCAGGAGGATCTGACACTCGTCGTCGAGTCGGGACCGGCCGCCGAGCCGGACCGCGGATAGGAGGACCAGGTGGAGTTCATCGCCGTCGCATTGCCGGTCGCGATCGTTGCGCTCGTTCTGCTCGCGATCGCCGTGGTGGCGATCAAGATCGTCAACCAGTACGAGCGATTGCTCGTGTTCACGCTGGGACGGACGAGCCCGAATGAGGTCAAGGGACCCGGCTGGGTGTTCATCGTGCCGATCGCCCAACGAGGTGTGCGGGTCGACCTGCGCGAGCGGTTCATAGAGATCCCGAGCCAGACGAACATCACCCGAGACAACGCGCCGATCAACATCGACTTCCTGATCTACTGGCGGATCGTCGATCCGTACAAGAGCATCGTCGAGGTCCAGGTCTTCGAAGGCGCGCTGCAGAACATCGCGACGACGACGCTCCGCGCAGTCATCGGCGACATCCTGCTCGACGACGTCCTCTCGAAGCGCGAGCAGATCAACGAGGTCCTGCGGACCAAGATGGATGAGGTGACCGAGCGCTGGGGCGGCAAGGTCACCACCGTCGAGATCCGCGAGATCATCCCGCCGCGCGATGTCCAGGACGCGATGAACCGGCAGCTCTCCGCCGAGCGGACTCGGCGTGCGGTCATCATCGAGTCCGAAGGTGCCCGCCAATCGGCGATCAACGTCGCCGAGGGCACCAAGCAGGCCGAGATCCTCAAGGCCGAGGGCGATCGCCAGGCGGCGATCCTTCGCGCCGAGGGCTTCGCGCTTGCCCTGGAGCAGATCTACAGCGCGGCCTCGAAGGTCGACCAGAAGACGATGGCGCTGCAGTATCTCGAGGCGTTCAAGGCACTCGGGGCAAGCCCCTCGACGAAGTACGTGCTGCCGCTCGAGATCACCAGCCTGTCCGAGACGTTCAAGGGATTCCTCGCGGCCTCAAACGCCGGCGATACGGCCAAATAGGCATGCTCGTACCAGCTCCGGCCCTTGACCCGATGACGACGTAACTCACAGGTATCGCAGCCAGATGTAGGCCGTCGAAACAACCAGTGAGATCAGGACGACCACCGATCCGTAGCGAAAGAACTCGGCGAATCGGATCGGATGGCCTGACCGGGCGGCGAGGTTGGCCACGACGATGTTCGCTGATGCACCGACGATGGTGAGGTTGCCGCCGAGGCAAGCGCCGAGCGCCAGCGACCACCACAAAGGCTCACTCGGCAGCCCGGTGTCAACGAGCCGTTCGACGATCGGGATAGCCGTGGCGGTGTAGGGGATGTTGTCGACGATGGCCGACGCAAGGGCCGAGAACCAGAGGAGCCCGATGCTTGCGAGACCGACGTCGCCACCGACCGCGTCGGCCAATGCCTCCGCGATGCCGCCGACGATCCCGACGTGGACGACGGCCTCGACCAGGACGAACAGGCCGACGAAAAAGAACAGGGTCGACCACTCGACATCGCGGAATGCCTCATGGGGATCGAGCCTGCCGACAAGCATCAGGACGGTTGCGCCGAGCATCGCGATGGTTGCCGCCTCGACGCCGATCGCCGAATGCGCAACGAAGCCAACCAGTGTCGCCGCCACGACGGCCAGGCTGCGCACTAGCAGCCCCTGGTCGGTGATGGCGCTCACCTCGGTCAGCTCTAGCGCGGCTTCCCGACGACTGGCCGGAACCTTCAGCGACCCGCGGAAAGCCACCCGCATGACCACGACGAACGCCGCGAACACCACGACGGTGACCGGGGCGAGGTTGACGAGGAAGTCCACGAAATCGAGCCCGGCAGCGGAGCCGATGAGGATGTTCGGCGGATCTCCGATGAGGGTCGCGGTGCCGCCGATGTTGGAGGCCAGGATCTGCGAGATCAGGTACGGCGTCGGCGAGACGTCGAGCCGACGGGCGACCGAGAGCGTGATCGGCGTGGTCAGCACGACCGTCGTGACGTTGTCGAGGAAGGCCGACAGCACCGCGGTGACAAACGACAGGATCAACAGCAGGCGGAGCGGCTCGCCATGCGAGAGGCGCACGGACCGGATGGCGAGCCACTCGAAGAGCCCGGTCTTGGCCAGTATTGCGGCGATGACCATCATCCCGGCCAGCAGGAAGATGACGTTGAGGTCGATCGCCGCGAAGGCCTCGTCCTGGTCGATGACGCCAAGTGCCACCACCGTCAGACCGGCGAGCAGCGCCACCAGCGTGCGATCCAGGCGTTCAAGCGCGATCAGCGAATAGGCGGCAACAAAGATGGCGCCCGCCGCTACGACATCGCCAGTCATCGCCAGGCCGAGCACATGGGACATGCCACTGCGACCCTGTCTCGGCGCCGGAGGTCGTCCGGATCAGGATCGGCCAGAGCGCACCGGAGTCGGGATCCGGCCACTAACCATCGCCCGGTAAAGGGATCTCTCCGGGTGTCTCATTCACCGGCCAGAGCCCCAGGGCTTCGAAGATCTGGATCCCGAGAATGGCACCGATGACGTTGATCAGAAGGCCCAGACCGAAGAATAGGGTCACAAGAAGCCAGTCCTGCAGATCTGGCCGGTTGGCCTGGGCCTTTGACGGCGGACTCGCTCTACCCGTTCGCCGATCCTGGACGCGAGGGCTCGGCGTCTGCGCGTCTATCTGATCAGAAGATCGAG
Organism: Candidatus Limnocylindrales bacterium; assembly: GCA_044868045.1. Lineage (GTDB taxonomy): Bacteria > Chloroflexota > Limnocylindria > Limnocylindrales > CSP1-4 > SPCO01. Next base: position 110 of record JBIOWA010000151.1, on the reverse strand, counting down.
GGCCCCGCCTATCCACCCGGGCCGTCGCTGGCCGCCACCACCAGCGACGTGCGCCCGAGGGTCGTCACGCTCATCGTCTCGTCGAGTTGCATCCCGAAAAGGATATCCGA
>JBIOWA010000150.1:0-2349 GCA_044868045.1 Candidatus Limnocylindrales bacterium | reverse complement strand
AGACGGTGATCGTGGCGACGACCGCGCCCGATCTGTCGACCCGGCTGACGGACCCGGCGCCCTGATTCATGACCCAGACCGCATCATCGCTGATCGCCAGGAAGCGAGGTCCGTCGCCGACCTTGATAGCCTGGGCTGTCCTGGGATCGGCCGGGCTGATGCGCAACAGCGTGTCCGTGGGCGAGACCGTCACCCAGATCGAGCCGATGCCAGCCCGGGCCGCGGCCGCGCCTTCCGGGAGTGACCACGGATCTGGGTCGGCACGGTTCGTGACGGAGTCGACCCGGACGAGCTCGTGGTCGACCGACACTAGCCATATGCCACTCTCCCCTGCGGCGATCGACGACTCGGCCTGGATCGCCCGGATCGGCAGGTCGATCGGTGGCGTGAACAGCAGGCCGGTCTTCGGCTCGATGCGGATCAGCCTGTGGTTCTGGCAGCCGCCGGCCCACACACTGCCGAACCCGACGTCCATCGCCAGGCAGACGACATCGTCGATCGGGACCAGGCCATCGACCTTCCCGGTCGCGCCATCGACCTTGCGCACGCCGCCGACCACGGCGACCCAGGCCGACCCGGCATCGAGGGCTACCCAGTCCGGTTCTCCGGAAACGTCGATTCGCGTGGCCCCGGCAGCCTCGATGCTTTCCGCAGCGCCGCTGCCGATCGGGGAGGCAACGATGGACGGGCTCGAGGCCTGGGGCGGCGCCGACGGCGAGGCCGAGATCGAGGTCGATGGCGCCGGTGCCCCGCACGCCGCGAGGACCTGGACTCCGGCGATCGCCAGCCCTCCGAGCCGCCGGATCACCTCAGTCGTCGAGGCCCGAGAGTCCGCGGATCGCGCGCGCCAACGCCGACATGTCGTCATCGCCATGCCCGCCGCCGATCAACCCGGATTCGAGCTGGGCGGCCAGGCCCGTCACCGGCAGCACCGCGCCGAGCTGGCTCGCGAGATCGAGCGCGATCCGTAGGTCCTTGTGGTGCAGCGAGACCTTGAACCCGAGCGGGTAATCGTTGTCGATCATCCGGCCGCTCCGGTTGGCGAGGACCCAGCTCTGGGCGGCGCCACCACCGAGTGCGGCGACCACCTGCTCGACATCGAGCCCGGCCTTGATGGCGAGCACGATGCCTTCGGCGACGCCGATGTAGGTACCGGCGAGGATGACCTGGTTGACGGCCTTGACCGCCTGGCCGGCACCGATCGGGCCGACGTGGGTGATGGTCCGCCCGAGGGCGTTGAGGATGGGCCGGGCGTGCTCGACATCGCGCTCGTCGCCGCCGACGAAGATCGTCAGCGTCGCGTTGCGCGCCCCTTCGCTACCGCCCGACACTGGTGCGTCGACCATGCGCAGGCCGCGCTCGCGGAGCCGCGCGGCGAAGTCCCAGCTCCCCGACGGGGCGATCGTCGAGCAGTCGATGATCAGCGTGTCGGCGCGGGCCGCCTCGACGACGCCGTCCTTGCCGAAGAGCACGGACTCGACGTCCGGCGTGTCCGATACGCAGATCACGACGAACGGGGCGTCGGCCACGGCCGCGGCCGGACTCGACGCCATCTCGACGCCGAGCTCCGCGAGCTCGGGGGCTCGACCGGGCGTCCGGTTCCAGGCGGTGACCGGATAACCGGCCCGGGCGATGTTGGCCGCCATCGCGGCGCCCATCGTGCCGAGCCCCAGGAACGCGACCCTGTCCATCGCAGCCATGGTACGGGCTGCGGGTCAGTCAGTCGGGAAGCCGCCCCGTCGTCGATGATGCGCGGATGCTCCGTCTCGCCTTCTCGCTGTTCGCGGTCCAGGCCGGGTTCCATGGCTTCACCGCCTCGCTCCCGGTCGCCCTGTCGCGTGCCGGGGTGTCGGATCCGGAGATCGGGCTGATCGTCGGGGTGGCCTCGCTCGTCCAGATCCCGGCTGCGTTCGTGGGCGGGGTGGTGGTCGATCGGGTCGGCGGCCTACGCGTCCTTGCCCTCGGCGGGCTGGCCTACCTCGTGGGCTGCGGCATCCTGCTGCTCCCCGGCGTCGAGGCGGGCGGGCCGACCGGGCCGTTCATCGTTGCCCGGCTCTTCCAGGGCGTCGGCATCGCCGGCACTCTGCCGGCCGCGATGTCGCTAGTCCCGGGCCTGACGGCACCCGAACGACGCGGGATCGGTCTGGCGTTCGTCGGCAGCGCCCAAAACCTGACGCTCGTGGCGATGCCACCGCTGTCGCTCGCGGTCCTGGCTGCGACCTCGCTGCGCGGCGTGGCCGTGGCGATGACGGGCGTCGTCATCACTGGGCTGGTCGCGGCGTTCATCGCGCCATTCCGTTTCCGAGAGCCCGCCCCGCACGAGACGCACCGGGAGTCGCTGCGCGAGAT
>JBIOWA010000149.1:0-10094 GCA_044868045.1 Candidatus Limnocylindrales bacterium | reverse complement strand
CACGTCGTGGACCTCCCAACGCTGCTCGGAGAAGACGGTGGCGAGCCAGAACATCGTCCGCTTGATGCCCTCGATGCCCGGCGGTTCATCGGGTCGACGGTCGCGTTCGGCGACGTCCGGATCGACGTCCGGTCATCCGGGCGATCATCGAGGAGCCCGACCCTCGACGGCAGGTCGAGCGGTACGCAGCGACCCAGCCGGGTATCCAACGCCGAGCCGGGCCGCTGCTGCGAGTCCTATCCGATGCTGCACCCACCGATCCCGAGCTTCGGGCATTGTGGGACTCGATCGAAACGTCGCGGCTCCACGGCCAGGGCCGCTTCGTCGCGATGCTCGCCGAGCGACGCGTACTGCGATCGGGACTCTCCGTCGAGGAGGGCCGCGATGGGCTGTGGACCCTGACGTCGCTGGCCGTGTTCGACAAGCTCGTGGTAGCCCGAGGCTGGAGCGTCGAGCGCTACGAGCGCTGGTTGGCCGACGCGCTGAAACGCTTCCTCCTGCCCGACTGACAGGTGCACCACGCCGACCGGACCACGTCAACCCGGGTTGGGTCCTGGATCACCGCCGGCGGCCGCCGTCGCAAGGCGGGCCAGAAACACGTCCCAGCCCTGCCGATGCAGCGACAGGTCCTCTGGCGGGATCCCACGATGGGTCAGCCGCACGATCGTCTCGGCGCCGTCCTCGATGAGCTCGAATTCGACGGTCGTCGTCCCGGCGGGCATGCGTGGATGACCGTCCCAACCCCAGGTGATGACGACACGAGCATTCGGCTCGACGGCGAGGTACGCACCTTCCACGACCTGGCCTTCGGCCATGAGGACCCGGAACCGGCCGCCTGGCCGGGGGTCAAGCTCGGCGACTTCACCCTGCCAGCGGGCCCATAAGTCGGACTCGGTCAGATACCGGAAGACCGCGCTGGGAGGCGCGGCGATCCGGCGTTCGACGCGAATGGTCTCGGGTTCGGCTGTCACCCGCGCTGTCGCCGGGGGGTTCGAGGCCGTGTCGGCCGAGCCGGGTCGGGATCGGCTTCGACGGCGGCCGCCAGTCGGTCGAGCGACACGGCCCACATCGCCTCGAGGGCCTGGGCGAGCGGCCCGAGCGCCTTGCGATCAGCCTGGTAATAGCGGCGATTGCCCGCGGGTCGGACGGTCACGAATCCCGCGTTGCGAAGCACGCTGAGGTGCTGCGACACGGCGCCGAACGTGACCTCGAAGCGATCGGCGATCTCGCCGGCCGACCGCTCGCCATCCCAAACGAGCCGGAGGATCTCGCGTCGGGTCGGGTCGCCGATGACCTGCAGGGCATCCACTCGGGCCATTTTAGCCTGCCTTGAAATAGGAAATTCCGTCCGCTACTATAGGTGAGACTAAAACAGCCTTGGAGCGGGGAAAGAACGATGGGCGACTACCACGTCCTGATGCAGTTCGACATCGATGCCGAGCCGGAGACCGTCCGACGGGCGCTGACGACCGAGGAGGGGATCAAGGCCTGGTGGACGTCGCGATCCGAGCTGGGCGACGACCGCCTGGAGACCTCGTTCCCCGACGCCGCGCAGCCGTTCGAGTTCTCGGTCCACGAAGGGGTCGACCGGATCGAGTGGGTCACCGGCGGCTTTCCGCCATGGTGGGCGAACACGACCATCCGCTTCAATGTCGGCCCGCGGCCGGACGGACCCGGCACGCGGCTGTTGTTCAGCCACCGCGACTACGAGACGGACAATCCCGTCATCCCGATCATCACCCCGGCCTGGGCGCAGATCCTGCTCCGGCTCAAGGGGTATGCCGAGACCGGCGTCCGTCAGCCGTTCTTCGACTTCTAAGTCGGCCGATGGCCATCGATGTGACTGCGCGCCTCGATATCGATGCCCCGCCAGACGCCGTCGCGTCCGTCCAATTCGATCCCCGCCGGGACCCGGAGTGGATCGGCGGCGTCGATCGCGTCGAGCTGGTGACCGACCTGCCGATCGCGCAGGGATCGCACGTGCGACGCATCGGCGGCTTCATGGGTCGATCGATCGAGTGGCTCATGCGCGTCGAAGCGTTCGATGCCGACCGCCACGTCGGCATGCACGCGCTCCAGAGCCCCTTCCCGATGGACGTCGACTATCGACTCGAGCCGATCGACGACGGCCGTCGGACCAGAGCCAGTATCAGGATCCGCGGCGACGCCGCCGGGATGTACGGCGCGATGCCCGGACCCTTGATGGGCTGGATGGTTCGGCGGTCCGTCCAGGGCGATCTGAAGCGACTCAAGCGGATCGTCGAGTCAGGCTGAGACGGCGGCCTCTGGACTCTTATGGCGCGGGCGGTGCGTCCAGGAACGCCAACACGGCCGCGGCCAGGGCCGGCGAGGTGGCAACGTTGTAGTGAGTGGCGCCGGGGATGATCGCGAGGGCGTGGCCGCCCTTCGGTCGACCCTCGCCCATCCAGCCGCCATCGCGCAGCCCGCCGTCGAGCAGCTCGAAGATCTCGACGAAGTGGCGCGGCGGGGCCATGTCGGCGTCGGCCGCCGCGAACATCGTCGGGACCTGGAGTGCGCGGATGTCGTCGCGGTAGTCGAAGTCGTCCGCCATCGATGCGCCGATCTTGTCCAGGAGTCGACCGAAGTCCTCCGGTCGCGGCGCGACCCGCTGGTAGAGCTGGTACATCGGCGTGTCCTTCAGGAACTCGACCGAGGCCGCGCTCACCTGACCCTGCTGCGCGAGGATGTCTGGGTACACCGCGTCGCGCGTCGCGTAGGCGGACAGGACGACGATCTTGCCGACCAGCTCTTGATACTTCCGCGCCGTGAACAGGGCCACGCCACCGCCGAGCGAGTAGCCGAAGAGGTCAGGTCGATCGAGGCCGAGGTGGCGGATGAGCGCCGCGATGTCGTCGGCCATGAGCTTGACGTCGATCGGACGATCGATGTCCGCCGTCCGGCCGTGGCCTTGGAGATCGACGACGATCGCCTGGTGGTTCTCGGCGAGCGTCGGCAGGATCGGCCCGAACACCTCGCCCGAAAACAGCCCGCCGTGGAGCAGGATCAGCGGGCGCCCGGTGCCGTGCGTCTCGTAGTAGAGGTTGAGGCCGTTGACCTCGGCGTACTGGCCGTTGCCGATCGTGCTGGTCCAACCTGTGGTCGTGGCCATCGTTCGCTCCTTTTCGTGAGACGACCGATGGTAGTGACGCCTGGGGGTTGCAGGAACCGCCAATTTTTACGAGATGACTCGAGCCGTTTACGCCTAGTACGTGGTCCAGCCCTCCCGCTCGGCCCAGATCGTGACCTCCGGCGGGCCCTCGAAGAGGCCGCCGATGTCGGCTTGGACCGTAGGGTCGCCCATGAACGACTGGAGTCCTTCGATCGCCTCCCATCGGTCGATCGCGAGGAACTCGCGTGGGTCCTGAGCGTTCGCGAAGACCATGTGACCGACCCCACCGAACGGCTCGCCGCGGGGTCGCAGTCGAGCGACGATCGCATTGTGGTTGGCCATGGCGGCCGCCTGGTCGGCGTCGCGCAGGCGGGCACGAACCGTCGTGATGTAGCCCATAGCGAATGACTCCGATTGTTTGTTCCGTCTGTGACACTGACGACCGCGACGGACGAGACTGTTCGTCGATCGTCTCCCTTCGACGGAATCGATCGTGACCGACGACCTCAGCTCAGCCATCGACGCCCATCGTCATGACGTCGTCCTGCTCTGTTACCGCTTCCTTGGTTCGATCGCGGAGGCCGAAGAAGCGGCACAGGAGACGGCGTTGCGGGCATGGCGTGGTCGGGCGGGATTCCGCGGCGAGGCATCGCTCCGAACGTGGCTCCACCGGATCGCGACGCGGGTCTGCCTCGACATGCTCCGACGACGGACCGGGCGACGGCTCCCTCCGGACGTTCGACCCTCGCCGGCCGATCCGCGCCGCCCGCCTGATCCGCCGGCCGCCGACATCGCCTGGCTCGAGCCACTGCCGGATCGATACGTCGCCGACGCCCGCACCGATCCCGCGGCTCGCTACGACCTCCGCGAATCCGTCTCACTCGCCTTCATCGCCGCGCTCCAAGTCCTGCCACCCCGACAGCGTGCCGTGCTGCTCCTTCGCGACGTCCTCGGCTGGTCGGCGCGTGAGACCTCGGCTGCGCTCGATCAGTCAGTCGCGGCAACGAATAGCTCATTGCATCGAGCCAGGGCGGCGTTGCGAGCGACCCACCATCGGACCGGTCGAGACGCCGTTCAGGCAGTCGCACCGTCGGAGCCCACCACTCGGCGGCTGCTTGACGCCTATGTGCGTGCCTGGGCGGCTGACGACGTCGATGGCCTGCTCGAGACGATGCGAGAGGACGTCCGACTCGCGATGCCGCCTTCAACCGCCTGGCACGCGGGTCGGGTCGCCGTCGGCGAAGCCTTGCGGCGGTGGGTGTTCGGGGCCCTTCGGCCTCCCGCCGGCTACGCGGCCCGGGCGACAACCGCCAACGGTCAACCTGCCTGCATATTCGCTGACGCGGACGCGGCGGATCGCCCGCTAGGTGTGCAGGTGCTGGACATCGATCGTGGGCGGATCTCGGCGGTCACGGTCTTCCTGGACCCGCTGCTCGCGGCTCGGTTCTGAGATCCTTGGACGGCAGCCGCTGTCCCGATCCCTCGACGACGACGATCGCCAGCAGCGCGGCCGCGACGACCACGAGCGGCCAGACCGGCTGCAGTGGCGCCACGAGGATCAGGGCAATTAGCATCACCGCGAGGACCGCCAGCCGCGGCACGAGGAGGCGCCCGCCGCACAGTCGCAACGACAGCGCGGAGCTGGCCACGAAGAGCGCCACGCCGATCCCCAGCGAGGCCAGGACCGCTGCCGGGGCTGGTTCGTCGGGATGGGCCCCGATCTCCTCGATCGCGACGGCGAACCCCACGATGCCGCCGATGAGCGGGAAGTGGGCGAGGCTGAACGCGTCGCGCGCGAGCGGCCCCATGCGTTCCGGAGGCGCGGCCGCGTAGCGGTGCTCGAGGGCGTCCTTCAGCCAGCCGAAATACGTCCACCACAGCAGGCTGGCGACCAGGATGGCCGCGGCCGCTGCCGCGGCAAGGGCCGTGGATCGCTCGTCGTTCGCGACCGCGGACCCAGCCACGATCAGCGACTCGCCGATCGCGATGATTACGAACAGGCCGTGCCGCTCGGATAGGTGCGCCGGGTTCAGGTCCCAGACGGTGTTGCGTCCGGCGCGGGCAGCGGCCAGGAGGTCGGCAAGGATCGCCAGCAACCAGACCCAGGGCCGCAGCGCCGGATCGACCATCGCGCCAACCAGGACGAGCACGAGACCGATGGTCGAGAACCCGGCCCATGTGGCGACCCCGGCGTGACTGCCGCCGACCCGTTCCATATCGACCCGGACCTGGAGCCCGAGGCCAAGCACCCGAACGAGGACATACGGCACCGCGAACCAGAGCGCGTCGGCCGCGAACGCGCGAGTGACCGACGCCGCCATGACGAGGGCGACAGCAGTCGCGGCCAGCGTGACAATCCGCACGACGGGGTGAGTCGTATCGGCCGGATTGAGGGTCCAGGTGAACTGGGTCCACGCCCACCAGATCAGCCATCCCAGCAGGATCGAGCGGAGGATCCCGTCAGGGGTCAGGTCGTGCGCGGTGAGACCGGTCAACTGCGTGACTGCGAACACGAAGACGAGGTCGAAGAACAGCTCGACGAACGTCACCGCTTGCGGACTCGCCGCGCGGTAGTTGCCCCTCGTCCGGTCCGCCACACGCGGAGGGTAGCGGACTGTCAGCTACCTACGAGGAAGCCGTCGACATCGACGCGCGGGCGACCTGACGTACCCAGCACCTTGATCGTGATCGTCCTGGTGGCGGAGCTCGTGTAGCTCGCCGACCACACGATGCGCTGCTTCAGCGTCGTGGCGGAATACAGGTCCACGGTCGCTTTGAGCACGCCATTGAGGTACACGTAGGCCTTGCCACGGTTCGCCGCCTTCAGGCCGACCCACGCGATCGAACGGCCGGTGAAGGTGAAGCTCGCCGTCGACCCTCTCGTCGATGAGCTCCTCGCCGTCCCGCCCCACCAGGTCGTGCTCGTCGAATTTGCCCACGTTCCGCGGTAGCGGACGCTGGTCGACGACTGCGAAACGGCCCTAACCTTGAACGTCGAGCCATATCCCCAACCGCCCACGTTGCCGGCGCGGTCGACGGCCCGAACACGGAAGCGATATGTGGATCCGGGGCTGAGGGCGACAGCCGCGCTCGCACTCTTAAGGTTCACACCGACGACGGCCCAGGTGCCGCCATTCCGGCTCTGTGCAAGCTCGTATCGGGCGACGCCCGCACCGCCCGTATCCTTGCCTGTCCAAGCGATCGTCCAAGGTGCGGCCCTGCCAACGAACGCGCCGTTGGTCCGCGGGCGGTTTGTGACCGCCGACGCCGTGGGCGCCGCATGGTCGCTGTTGAGCGCGCCCGTCCCGAGCTCGAGGACGTTGCTCGCCGTGTGCTCCTTCCAGGTCGGGACCAGGCCACCGAATACCAGCGAGGAGGCCACCGCCGCCTCGATAGCTGCGGCGGTCGAAAGCGTCGCGCCGCTCGGTCGAGCGGCGACGTCATAGATCGCGTTGCCGCCCCAGCCCGGGAATGTCCGAACCGACAGGTATGGGAGGTAGTCGAACGTGGTCGCGTCGAACGCCGCGATGCCGCTGTTGCCGAGCGCGACGAAGACGATCCCGTCGATCGTGTCGGTCCCGTAGCCCCACTCGCCATGGGTGTTTCCGAACCACGATGCGCCATCAAGAGGACGGATCAACGCGGCGGTGGACGTTTTGTACACCCGAACTCCTGGCTGACCGTACGTGTAATAGCCGCCGCCGCCCGGCACAGGCACGTAATAGTTGAAACGTCCGGTAACGACGGTCTTGTCACCGACTTCGAGGAATGACAGGGGCACGAGCTCGACCGATGAGGCGCCAGCGGGCACAGCCATCTCATCCAGGAGTTTCGGCGCCCAGCTGTCGACGTTCCCGTCGACGCCGAATCGGGCGAGCCCTTGCCTGGCGTGACCGTCGATCGATTTGAACTGCCCGCCGACGTACAGCCGGCTACCGATCCATGAGAGTGCCGTCACGTGCGGTTCGCTGCCGTCAAGGCCAACCAGCGTCGGGGCGAACGTGGCGTCCAGCTGGAATCCGCCACCGCTCGGCAGATAGCGCTTGACGTATGAGCCCGTCGTGAAGTCGAAGCCCACGTAGGCCGCTCCCGTCGCGGGATCGATCGCGAGACTGAACGGGTGAGTTGTCGATGTCGACGGTGCCGTCCACTCGATCTCGCCGGTCGCCTTGTCGAGGGCGACCATGTGACTGGCACCGGAAGGCCCGAGGAAGCGGCCGACGAGGACAAGCTGATCGCCATCGAGCGCAAGGCCTCGGAACCAGTCATCCGACAGCGGGGTCCATAGCCCGGACTGGAACCCCGCGACCGGCGCAAGGTCGCGATCGAGCGCCGCAACGTGAAATGCGGGCTGCCCGCGCATGAACGTCGCATCGCCAACGATCACGAGCGTCGAGCCGGCCATCGCGACCGTCACAGATCCGCTGGACGGCGACGGGTGCCACGCCGGGAACGTATTGCCCGTATCCAAGTCGAACGCGTCGAATGGCCCGACGAGGATATGGTCGGCGTACAGGGCGCTCGGCAGCGGCTCGAGGAGGTCCGGGCTGTCGGTCGCCGCCAGCTTCCCTAGCGACGCCGCGACAAGACGAGCCGCAAGTCCGACGCCGGCCGCGGAGTAGTCGCACACCGGGTACGACCGTGAGGCATCGGGCGCGATGCTGGTCCGGCCGTATCCGACCGAGTGCGTCGCTGACCGCGCCACAAAGCGCCATGCCTCGTACGACAGGCCGTCGTTAACGGGGGTGCAGTCCGACGGTGGCGCGATCTCGTCGCCGAGCGGATCGGCGAGAGATTGCTCGCCGAGCTGGTTCCAGCGCTGGAGGATCGCGCCGCTCGCGGCGTCGACCAGGATCGTGTTCGTGAAGGCATCGCTCGGGCGGTTGACCGGCTCGAGCGGGAATCGGCCGCTGACGAGGATGCTGCCACCGAGCCCTCCGAGATGGCTGACGGAGGCGCCCCAAGCCGCGCTAGACGGGAATCCGGCGGGAGCGGTCGACGACTCCAACCGCACCGCCCATCGTCGGGCCCCGGATGTGAAGTCATACGCCATTAACCACGTCTGCGGTCGCTCTTGCGAATCGACCGTTTGCCCGCGGAGGACGCTGACGGCGACGACGAGCGAGTTCGATCCCGGATCCTTGACCAGGTCGATCACGTGGCCGACGCAGACGATCCATCCGGCACACGAGGCGAGCGGTGCAAAGGCGGGGGTGTTGGGCCAGATCCGGCCGCTCGCTCCGCATGTCGCATTCCCGGCGCCGGTGCGCTTCGCGATCCCCGTAGTCTTGTCGATTAACCCAAGGCCGATCGTCGAGTCGCCCGACGCGGTGGCCGACATGCCGATGTCCGAAACCAGCGCGTCGCCGAGGTCCCAGCGGACTGGTACGCGGGCCCAGTTCGGCAGCCCGGTCGTTCCGCATGTCGTTCCGAGCGACCACGATGCGTCGACGCTGCCCGTCGTCGTCATGCGGGTTACGACATCGCGATCGATGCCGTCTCCGTTGACCGATCCGACATGACCGACCACGAAGTAGCCTGTCGCGTCGTCCGGGAACACGGTCAGTTGGCTGCCGATGACGTCCGGGCTGCTGGCCTTCAGGGCATCGCTCCCGCTGTCCGGCGCGTTGACCAGCGCGACGGATCCGGTTCGAACCCCGATCTCGGTGAACGTCCCGCCCACGTACGTGATTCCGGTGTCGGGATCGATGACCATCGACTGGATCGGTCCGTTGAGCGCGAACCGCCCGAGGTTTGCGCCATCACTCGTCACGAATGGTGGCAGCTTGACGGTCGTCGACTCGGTAACGTCTGGGGCCGCCAGCCAGTCCTGGTTGCCCGGCTGCGACGCCTTCACGGTGCACGTCCCGACGACATCGAGGGCGAGCGTTGCACCGTCGCTTGCGCAGACCGATGGCGTCAGCACCGTGTATGCGACTTCGAGGCCGGATGACGCAGTGCCAGTCAGGGGGATCGTCGCACCGACATAACCAGATGACGGGAGCGTGAACGTGATCGTCTGGGACTGCGGATCGGGCGGTGGCGGTGGCGGCGGTGCTGGATTGACCGTCATCGAGTCTTGCACATCAGGTGCGGCCGCCCAGGTCGAGTCGCCGGCCTGTGACGCCGTGACCGTGCATGTGCCCTCGGCAAGGAGCGTGAGGACGATGCCGGAAACGCCACAGGTCGATGGCGTGTTGGTGGCAAAGCTCACCACCAGGCCTGAGGTCGCGGTAGCGCTCAGCTCGATCGCCGAGCCCGCGACTTCGGCGGCCGGCAGGTCGAAGGAGATGGTCTGCGGCGTCAGCGCCGCGGCAACTGGGGCCGTGATGAGTTGCGCCAGCCCGACGACGACGATCAGCGCGCTGGCGACGCCGCGACGAGCCCCGCTTTGTGGTCGGCGACGGCGGCCCGCAATACGCACCGATCCCTCCCCTCATCGGCCGTCGTCGCTGGAGTCGACCCGGCCCGCCGGCGGCCCAAGCCGATCCAGCCGCAGGAGCATAGGGCTCCCGACCACACTCGAATAGCCCGTTTGTTGGCTCTGTGCACCACGTGTCACGTCGATGCCGGCGGAACCGCCGGCTGGTAGGCCGCCTCAGTTGCTGTCGATCGACACGATGCCGGCCGAGCCGTCGACGGTGATCGTGGTGCCCGTCGCGATCCGCTCGGTCGCGCCGGGCACGCCGACCACGGCCGGGATCCCGTACTCGCGGGCGACGACGGCGCCGTGGGACATCATTCCGCCCATCTCCATGACGAGACCGCCGGCGGTCATGAACAGCGGCGTCCAACCAGGATCCGTCGACGGCGCGACGAGGATCTCGCCGGGCTCGAGCCGGGCACCGTGGGGCGACAGGATCGTGCGCGCGGGAGCGGTGACCGTCCCGGGGCTGGCCGGGGAACCCCGCAGCGCGCCTTCGGGCACCGAGATCAGCGCCGCTTCAGCGTCGGTACCGTCGGA
>JBIOWA010000148.1:0-32829 GCA_044868045.1 Candidatus Limnocylindrales bacterium | reverse complement strand
CGCTTCACCGTGTTCACGTGCAGGTGGAGCATCTCGGCGACCTCGGTCGCGGTGAGCATCGGTCCCAGTTCGTTGACGGCCATCGATGCCATTGGTCAGGTTGCCTCGTTCTGCGCACTTCTCGGCGGCTCCGGGCCCCTGGGGTACTCAGGGGTAGGGTCGGGTCCGCTTCGAGGCAGACAGTAGGGGTGTCTCGGCCATCCATCCAAGCCGTACTTTGGGATACCCGCCAGTACCAGACCGACCACGGGCCTACCATCAGATCGTGCGCCTCTGGCCGTCGATCCCGATCGGATCTCGTCGGCTTTCCGTGCCCAGCCCGACCTGGCCGGGCACGGCGATCGTGGTCGCCTTGTCCGTCGCGTCGCTCGTGGTCACCACGCTTGCCGTTGCAGTGCTCGAGGCCGATCCGGTCGGGATCGAGGACGCGTCACCCGTCTATCTCGTTGCGGTCGTGGCGGTCGGAGCGATCGCCGGGACGGTCCCCGCTGTCGTCACCGCCGTCGCCGCGTTCCTCGCTTACGACCTCTTGTTCACAGAGCCGCGCTTCTCGCTGGTCGTCGCCGACCCGCGCGAGTGGCTCGACCTCGTCCTGTTCCTGTTCGTTGCCCTCGTGATCGGGCGGCTCGTCTCGATCCAGCACGCGCGAGCCGACGAGGCCGCCCAACGGGCCGATGAGGCGAACACCCTGTTTGCGATCAGTCGATCACTCGCGACAGCGACATCCAGCGCCGATGCCGCCGCAGAGATCGCTGAGCGAGTTCGGACGGCCGCTGGTCTCGAGCGGGTCTGGATCGTGGCCGGACCCGCGAGCTCGGAACGCATCCTCGCCGACACCGGGGATGGTCCCCCGCCGCCGACCCCGAGCATCACGTTGAGCCTGGCGCGGACCCCAGGCGACGAGCCGGCGCGCTGGGTCCGCACTCATGTCGGGGACCGGCGGCCCGGTCCCGCAGCGACGGATGACCTGCAGTACCGCGTGCGCATCGACGCCGATGGCGTCGGTCTTGGGACACTGATCGGATCACGTTCCCGGGCAGATGGCGACCCGTCCCGTGTCCAGACCCGGGTACTCGCGCTCGCCGCCGACCAGATTGCATCGTCCCTCCGCCGCGACCAGCTTCGACAGACGGCCACCGAGCTCGAAGTCGCGCGGCAGACCGACGTACTCAAGACCGCCCTGATCGACTCGGTGTCGCACGACCTTCGCACCCCCCTCGCAAGCATCCGGGCGACGGCCGGCGGACTCGCCGATCCCGAGATCCCGTGGCCGGAGGATGCGGGCCGGACTGCGGCGCGGGTTATCGATTCCGAGGCGGCCCGCCTCGACCGCCTGATGAGTGGCGTTCTCGACCTGAGCCGGATCGCATCGGGCGCCATCCATCCCGATCTCGAGCCGCACGAGCTGTGGGCCATCGTGGAACCCGCTATCGAGCGCTTGCGCCCGAGCCTCGGTGCACGACCGATCACGATCTCGATTCCGGACACGCTCCCGCCGGTCCTCGCCGACGCGGTCCTCCTCGATATCGTCGTCACGAATCTGCTGGACAACATCGTCGCGCACACCGCGGACGACGCGCCTGTCGCGATCACGGCCGCATCGAACGAGGATGCGACCGTGACGATGAACGTCGAGGACGGGGGTGGGGGCGTACCAGACGAGGAGCTGGGCCAACTGTTCGAGCGCTTCAGGCGTGCCACACCGCGGCCCCAAGGCTCGCGGCGAGGTCTCGGGATCGGGCTGAGCGTCGTCCGCGGCCTTGTCGAGGCGATGGGCGGCCACGTCGCGGCAGCGCCGTCATCGTCCGGGGGCCTCGCGATCGCCGTCACACTTCGCCAGGTTCCAGCGGAGCCCGTCCGATGACCTCGATGGCGCACATCCTCCTGGTCGAGGATGACGAGGCGACCCGCGATGCGGTGGCACGGAACCTCGCGGGTCACGGGTTCCGCGTCACGACGAGCGGCGATGTCGCCGATGCGCTTCGGCACTGGGATGCCGAACGCCCAGACCTGATCCTCCTGGACCTCGGTCTGCCCGACCTCGACGGCTCGGCGGTCGTCCGACACGTGCGCCGGGATGCCACCACGCCGATCCTGATCCTGTCGGCTCGGACTGACGAACGCGTCAAAGTCGCCACCCTCGAGGCCGGCGCCGACGACTACGTGACGAAGCCCTTCGGGATGGACGAGCTGCGCGCAAGGATCGGGGCGGTCCTCCGGCGTGCGGCAGGCCCGGCCGCCGATCAGGCCGGCGTCGTCACGCTCGGTCCGATATCGCTGGACGTGGCCGCACGCCGGGTGACGGTGGGCGAGTCCCCTGTCGAGCTCACGCCCCGTGAGTACGAGCTGCTCAAGGTGATGGTCGCCCAGCCGGGTCGCCTGCTCACCAAAGGGCGGCTGCTCAGGGCCGTATGGGGCACGGCCTACGCAGGCGAGGCCCATTACCTGCATGTCTATGTATCGCGGCTGCGCCGCAAGCTGCGCGCCGCGGATCCGACCGGTCGCATGGACTCGTTGATCACGGCGGAGCCGGGCATCGGCTACCGGATCGGCGATCCGACCGCCGAACATTGAGCCCTCGTTGAGCACTTCATCGGCGCCGACGATGCCCGCTTCTTGGAGCCGCGCGTACGGTGGACGTATGGAGACATCGGATCCGGTCGTCTGGCTGCGCCCTCGAACGGATCCGTTCGAGACCGACATCGCGCACGTCGACGCGGCCATCGAGCTCGTTCGGCTCGGGGCGGCCGTCCGTGTCCGGCTCTCCGGTCTCAGGGATCCCGAGCCACTCGCCCAGGTCGCGCTGGCGCGGGCCCAAGCAGCCGACCTGATGTTCAGCGTCGATCGGAACGGCGACGCGGTGACGCTGACGATCGGCCCGAGACGCAGCGGCGAGGCACGGCCGCCCATTAGCGCGTGATCGGTGGCAGACGCCAGCTCACCGGTCGTAAGGCGGGCGACCGCCGCGTCCGGGTCGAGCGACCCCATTCCCCGTACTTCCGCTACACAGGCCCTGGCCAGCTGGTCGCCCGCGAGGCGGCCTCGGTGCCGCGTACACGCACCGGCCGAGCGCTCGCACGCGTCAGGTCGGTCGTCTTCGGCCGCCCCCTGTCGAACGAGGCCGAGATCGAGGAGCGGCTCGACAAGAAGAAGGCCCTGGCGATCTTCAGCTCGGATGCGATCTCGTCGTCCGCCTATGCCACCGAGGAGATCCTCCGCGTCCTGATCCTGGGCGGCGCCGCCGCGATGCTGCTCTCCGTCGAGGTTGCGGCGGCGATCGCCGGGTTGCTCGCCGTGGTCGCGCTCTCGTACCGGCAGGTCTGCCGCGCCTACCCGAACGGTGGCGGCGCCTACGTCGTGGCGCGGACCAACCTGGCGCCGATCTTCGGGCTCATCGCGGCGGCCTCCCTGTTGATCGACTACGTCATGACGGTGGCTGTCTCGACCGCGTCTGCCATCGCCCAGATCCAGTCCGTCGTGCCGGCTGCGTACGACATCCGGATCGAGATCGCCTTCGTCTCGATCGCGCTGATCACGATCGCCAACCTCCGCGGTCTCCGCGAGTCCGGGAACATCTTCGCGGTCCCGACCTATTTGTTCGTCGGGCTGGCCCTCGCGATCGTCGCGATCGGCGGGTGGCGGATCCTGTCGGGTAGCGCGGCGCCCGTGCCACCCGAACCGACCGCAGTACCGCTCGGCACCGAGGCGATCGGGATCCTGCTCCTGTTCAAGGCATTCGCCGGCGGCTCCGTGGCGTTGACTGGCGTCGAGGCGATCGCCAACGGCGTACCCGCGTTCAAGCCGCCCGAATCGAAGAATGCAGCGAACACCATGACGGTCATGGCCGTGCTGCTCGGCGTGCTGTTCGTGGGATTGACGGTCGTGGCGGTGGGCTTCGATCTGCGTCCGACAGCCGAGGGCGGGCCGTCGGTCGTGGCGCTCGCGGCACGTGTCGCATTCGGCGACGGATCGGTGCTGGCCGTCGTGTTCGCGGCGAGCACGGCGCTCATCCTGTTCCTCGCCGCGAACACGAGCTTCAACGCCTTCCCGCGCCTCGCGGCGATCCTGGCCGAGGACGGCTTCATGCCCCGCCAGTTCGCCTTCCGCGGCGACCGGCTGGCCTATTCCTGGGGCATCGCCCTGCTGGCCGCCATCGCCTTCGGGCTGCTGTGGGCGTTCGGTGGCGACACCCACGCGTTGATCCCGCTCTACTCGGTCGGTGTGTTCCTGTGCTTCACGCTCAGCCAGGTCGGCATGGTCCGTCACTGGCGCCGCGTCCGCGAGCGTGGCTGGCAGTGGCGGTTGGCGATCAATGCCGGGGGCGCGGTCCTCACCGCGGTGGTGCTCACGATCGTCGTCGCGGAGAAGTTCGTCGACGGTGCCTATCTCGTCGTGATCCTGGTCCCGGTCCTCGTCGGGATGATGTTGTTCATCTCCCGGCAGTACGCACGCTCCAGACGCGAGCTCCAGGTCCGACCGGACACCATCGTCCCGCCACCGGTGCGCGAAGAGCGGGTGGTCGTACCGATCCCTGGCCTCGACCGGTCGACGGTCCAGGCCATCAACGTCGCCCGCTCGATCTCCGATGACGTGCGTGCGGTGTTCATCGCCGACGACCCCGAAGACGCGTCGCGACTGCGGGCCGAGTTCGAGCGACAGATCCCCGGCGTCCCGCTCGTGGTCGTCGAATCGCCGTATCGGACCCTGGCCGGCCCACTGCTCGCCTATCTCGACGTGCTCGACATCGCCTGGCCACCGGACAAGGTGGAGCCGATCACCTTCGTCGTGATCCCCGAGTACGTGGCCAAGAGCTGGTGGGAGCGGCTGCTCTACAACCAGTCGGCCAAGCGACTGCGCTCGATGCTCCTCGGGCGACCGCACACGGTCATCGTCAACGTCCCCTACCGCCGCGATGACCCGGACGTTCGCCCGGAAGTCACACCGGCCCCGGAATGAGCGACGAGCGTCGCGCCGTCAATCGCCGCGAGCGATCCGGCGGGCCTTGCGCGTGACCCGAAGGAACTCCCTGAGATGTCGCCACGGCCGGATGTGGCTGGGCTCGCCGGCATAGATCGTGCGGATCGGCACCGAATCGATCGGCAACCCGAGCGCGATGCAGCGGGCGATCATCTCGACCTCGAACTCGAAGCCCGATTCGCGGCTGTCGAGCATGGCGAGCATGAGCGTCCGGCCGATCAGCCGGTAGCCGGACTGGTTGTCGGGCACCGTCCTGCCAAGCGCCACTGCGAGCGCGGCGCCACCCAACACGTTGGAGACGTGGCGAACGGCCGGCATCGCCCGCGGATCGCGCCGGCCGATGATCAGCTCGGCCCGGCGCCTGGCAAAGGCATCGAGGAAGCCCGGGATCTCGTCCGGGTCGTGTTGACCGTCGGCGTCGAGCGTCACGGCGGCCGCCGCCCCGCTCGCGATGGCGTGCCTGAAACCAGCCCGAAGGGCTGCCCCCTTTCCTGCGTTGGGATCCTGGCGCAGGACCGTCGCGCCCGCCGCTTCGGCCACACGCGCCGTGCCGTCGGTCGACCCATCGTCGATGACGACGACCTGCAGGTGACGAACTGCGCCCGCAACAACGGCGTGGATCCGGGGCGCCTCCTGGTACGCCGGGATGAGCGCCACGATCGGGGCGTCCGAGACCGTCACGGTGCCAGTATCGCGGTGGTGCCGCATTCTCATGACCGACTCAGGAACGACCCCGACCCTGCATCGCAGTCGACGCCCGCAGTCGCCGGGCACGCCGCTGGAGACGACCGATGACCGCGCAACCACCCGATCCCGAACTCACGCCGACCTCGGGGGAGCCCGACGACGGCCCGCCTCTCGACACTGCCACTCCGACAGTGGCCGCACCCGCCGTGTCGTTCACGGATTCGACCGGCGCACCGAGCCGGCGACGGATCGGCCTGGTCGTCGCGGGCGCGATCCTGTTGGTCGTCGTCGCGGCCGCGACCTCGATGGCCGCGACGCCGACGCCGTCCGGGTCGGCAGGTAACTCCGGGAATGTCGCCCTGGGTGGCGACCCCGCACTCGACGGTCCGATCGCGTTCGACGGTGGCCGTTTCGGGCGACACGGCTTCCGCGACATCACGATCACCGCGATCAGCGGCAATGACGTGACCCTCGGCACGCCCGACGGCTGGCGCCGCACGATCACCATCACCGACGCGATGAACCTGACCAAGGGCGGCCAGGACATCGCCGTGGGCGATCTCAAGGTCGGCGATTCGGTCCGCTTCCGCCAGGTTCGCAACGACGATGGCAGCTTCACGGTGACCGATCTCGCGGTCGTCGTTCCGACCATCCGCGGCCAGGCGAGCGCCGTGACATCCAGCGGCTTCAAGGTCACGACCCGCGACGGCTCGGTCTGGACCGTCACCGTCAACGGATCGACGAAATACGCCTACGGCCAGGGCGATGGGTCGCTTGCCGACGTGAAGGACGGTACGACCGTCGTCGTGTCCGGCACCACGACCGGTGACAACGCGATCACGGCGCTCAGCGTGCGCGTGGCCCCCGATCGAGCGGTGGGCACGGTGACCGCCAAGACCGCCGATTCGATCACGATCAAGAAGCGGGACGGCTCGAGCCTGACGGTCCACGTCGATGCCGATACGACATTCCGCGTCGCCGGCATTGCCAACGCAAAGCTGTCGGACATCACAGTCGATATGGCGATCGGGGTGACCGGCCGGACACGCGCCGACGGCTCGATCGACGCCGACGCGGTCGTCGCCGGCAAGCTCCGTGGGTTCTCCCGGGGCGACCGGCCGCGGCTCGACCTCCCCGGCCTGTTCCTGCCGGGTCTCGACGGACCGACGACCGACGGGAGCGCCGACGACCCGATCGCCTGATCCGCGACCTCTGCGGCGCGCCGACCGAGCGAGACCCGCGACCCATCCGGGCGCGGATCTCGCCGCTCGTCCCATGCAGCTCGGTACCAACGAGCAGTTCGCGCGCCGCGCTCGACGGCCTACGGTTCCCGCATGGAACCGCTCATCCTCCTGTTCAGTGTCCTGCTTGCCGCGAGCGCCACGATGTTCTTCTGGCTGAGCATCGCGGACGGCCGCGGCTCGGCGGCCGGCGTGGAGCGAGCCGGGCCCGCGGTGGCACTCGACGACCTCGTCGGGGCACGCCACCCACTGTTCCCGCACACGATCCGCCAGACGCCGCTCGACTGATCCGCCCAATGCCTCTTGCCTCCCACCGCAGAGGGGCGGCATCCTTGATCGCGTGCCGTTCTACATGGATCGCCACGAATTCGCCGGACTAACGGCTGCCGACGCGGCCAAGATGCACGTCAAGGACCTCGAGGTTCAGGGGCAGTTCGGAGTCCAGTTCCTCATCTACTGGTTCGACGAGGACCGCCAGACGGCGTTCTGCCTGGCCAAGGCACCGAGCGAGGAGGCGGTCGAGGCGGTCCATCGCATGTCGCACGGCGCAGTCCCGGGTCGCGTGATCGAAGTCGACCGACACACGGTGGAGCGCTACATGGGCGCGATCGTCGACCACCCGCCGGGTGAGCCATATGCCGAGACCGCCTTCCGCACGATCCTCTTCACCGATATCGAAGGATCGACGAGCCTGACCCAGCGGTTGGGCGATGCGCGCGCCATGGACGTGCTCCGTACGCACGATCGGATCGTCAGGGAGGCGCTCGGCCGGCACGGCGGCTCGGAGGTCAAGCACACCGGCGACGGACTGATGGCCGCGTTCCCGTCGGTGGTCGGAGCGGTCGCGTGCGCCGTCGAGATCCAGCTCCGGCTGGCTGACGGCGACGACAGGAGCGACCTCCACGTCCGCATCGGGATGTCCGCCGGCGAGCCGGTCACGGAGCGCGATGACCTCTTCGGTGCCGTCGTCCAACTGGCCGCCCGCCTCTGCAGTCGTGCCGAGCCGGGGAGCGTCCTGGTCTCGAGCGCCGTCCGTGATCTGGCCCTCGGCAAGGGATTCGAATTCCGGAAGCGCGGCAGGGTGAGCCTGAAGGGATTCGATGAGCCGGTGGCCGTCTTCGAGGTCGTGTGGCGGCAGCCGCTGTCGGTCGGGACCACGGTCGCCACGATCTGACCCCCGCCCGAGTCAGCGGGTACACATTCCACAGAGGCCCGGGACCATTGACCCGGTTTACCAGTGCGCTCCCGCGTCTAGGGTAGAACCGTTGACCACCCGGGGGCTCGCAGCCGTGGTCACGAGGACGGGCGCACCCAGAACGACCAAGCTCGTCCTGCACCACTGCCATCGGCAGGGAGGATCCCCGTGAAGAGACGATCAGGCCTTGGCATTGCGTTGGGAGGATTGGCCGCAATCACCCTCGCGGGAGCCACGCTGGCCTTCACCGGGCTGGTCAACGGCGGTTTCGAAGATGGCACCTATGCCGACCCGGGATCCGGCTTCCAGCAACTGAACGCCGGGGACACGAGCATCGTTGGCTGGACCGTGGATGCGGGCAGCATCGACTGGATCGGCACGCATTGGACGCCCCAGGCCGGCGCGATGAGCATCGACATGAGCGGCGCCGAAGCGGGGGCGATCAGCCAGACGCTCGACACGACCATCGGCAACACCTACACCGTTTCGTTCTTCCTGTCCGGCAACCCGGAAGGCGATCCCGTGGTGAAGACGCTCGACGTCAGCGCGACCGGCGGAACGCTAGCGACCTACACGTACGACACGACCGGGAATGACCTCGCCAACATGAACTGGACGCAGCAGGAGTACACCTTCCTTGCGACGAGCACGAGCACGACGCTCAGCTTCGTCAGCACCACGACGACCCCATTCGGCCCAGCCATCGATAGCGTCGACGTGACCGAAACCGTCCCGACCAAGGACGACTGCAAGAACGGCGGCTGGCAGACGATGATCGACACTGCCGGCAACAGCTTCAAGAACCAGGGCGATTGCGTCAGCTTCTTCGCGACCAAAGGAAAGAACCTGGGCGCGATAGCGCCGGCAGTCGCCACCGACGTCACTGCCGCAGAACCAGCGAGTTCGGTGACCAAGCATTCGACCAAGGAGCACACCAAGGCCACCAGCCGGCACGAGGCAAAAGAGAAGGCAAAGAGCAACGCCGGCCATCGTCATGGACCGAAGTCGCACAAATCGAAATAGCCGTCAGACGCTCTGAAGACAGTTGGCCCCTTCGGATCAACCCGAAGGGGCCAACGATTCCTGGAGCAGGGCTCATCGAGGTCCGCCGCAACGTGCGAATTGGCGCCCCCGGCAGGATTCGAACCTGCGACCTTGCGCTTAGAAGGCGCCTGCTCTGTCCACTGAGCTACGGGGACGCGGGGCGGAAGCGCCCAACACTGTACGCGACTCGTCAGCGGTCAACCCGAACGCCGCACGCACGAACGGCCCTCGCTCGAACGTTTGTGCTATGATCAAGGCTCGCCGCTGTGGCGATGCTCCGCGTGGTCGATCCCCCTTCTCGAACAGACCGTGCGTTCTGCTCCCCCTGTTCGGGAAGTTGTTGGAGGTCCTCATGACCACCGGTACCATCAAGAAGGTCGTCGCCGATCGCGGCTTCGGCTTCATCAGCGGCGAGGATGAGAAGGAATACTTCTTCCATCGCGGCGGCCTCGACTCCTCGATCGACTTCGACCGTCTTGTCGGCGGCGAGCGTGTCGAATTCGAGATCGAATCGAGCCCCAAGGGCCCTCGCGCCACTCGGGTGCGATCCGCCTAAGCCGATCGAACGGCCCGCCCTTACAGGCGGGCCGTCTCGGATTCTGAGGCTGCCGACGCGCCCCATCCGCGTATCGGCTCGCCAGACTTCGTCTGCGCACGCCTGGTTCCAAATCCCAGGCGCCTTGCTGCGGATCGACCCGAGAGGAGCCACCTCGTCGTACGGACTGCATTCGTCTCGACCTACCCGCCTCGCCGCTGCGGAATCGCGACATTCACCCATGATCTGGCAGCGGCAACGGGCAACCGCGAGGTCGTCGCGCTACACCCGCCGGAGGGGCCGTCGCCCTATCCGATCGAGGTCCACCATCGGATCCGGCGCGACGAGCCCGACGACTACGCGACGACGGCACGCGCGTTGGACCGGTGCGTCGATGTGGTTTCGCTCCAGCATGAGTACGGGATCTGGGGTGGCGACGACGGCGCTTATGTGATCGATTTTGTACGGTCCCTGCGAGTCCCGGCCGTCACGACGCTTCACACCGTGCTGCGGGACCCATCGGCAACGCAGCGCGAGATCCTCTCGGAGCTGGTCGCACTGAGCGATGCGACGGTCGTCATGTCTCGATCGGCCGCGTCCCTCTTGACGACCGCCTATGGCGTCGATGCCCGCCGCCTCGACATCGTTCCGCATGGCGTGCCGGACCTGCCACTGGTCGATCCCGACACGGTCAAGGCGGGTCTCGGAATCGAGGGTCGGGAGGTGATCCTCAGTTTCGGCCTCCTCGGCCCGGGCAAGGGTTACGAATTGGCGCTCGACGCGCTTCCGGAGATCGTGGCCGAGCACCCCACGGTGTGCTATGTCGTCGTCGGTGCGACCCACCCCGACCTACTCCGCACGGAGGGGGAGGCGTATCGCCAGCAGCTCGTTGCCCAGGTACAGAGGCTGGGCATGGAGGGCCATGTCAGGTTCGTGGATCGATTCGTCGGTCGGGTCGAGCTGACCAGATGGCTCGAGGCTGCCGACGTGTTCGTGACGCCGTACCCGAAGCTCGATCAGATCGTTTCCGGCACGCTGTCGTATGCCATGGGCGCGGGGCGTGCGATCGTCTCGACGCCGTACACCTATGCGACCGAGCTGTTGGCGGACGGACGCGGCATGCTCGTACCTCCAGGTTCGGCATCGGCGCTCGCCAGCGCCCTGAACGAGGTACTCGGCGATCGAGCGCTGCGCTCTGGGCTCGGGCGCCGAGCCCATGCATACAGTCGAGGGATGGTCTGGTCGGTGGTCGGTGCCGAGTACCAGCGGATCCTCGGGCGCGTGAGTGCGACGCCTCCGCGACTGCAGCGCGTCGGGCCGTTGGCCGCGATCAATGCATGAGGACCGACCGCTCTATCCCGTGAGTCGGGCGCATCTCGACGTCCTGTCCGATGGGGTCGGGATCATGCAGCACGCAAAGGGGACGCAGCCCGACCCGGCCCACGGCTATTGCACTGACGACGTCGCACGCGCGCTGCAGGTCGATCTTCTTCATCAGCGCGAGCTCGGCTGGGATGCAGTCGCGGCGAGCGCGTGGCGCCACGTGCGTTTCCTGAACGAGGCCCTCGATCCCGCCACCGGGCGCTTCCGGAACTTCCGCCGGATGGACGGGTCGTGGCTCGAGGACGTGGGCTCCGAGGACTGTCACGGGCGGGCGATGCTGGCCCTCGGGGAGACCATGGCCACAGCCCCTGACGAGGATCTCGTCGGGTACGCGGACTCATTGTTCTCGGGGGCGCTGTCCGCGGCTGAGGGACTGGGAGCACTGCGGGCGCGAGCATCCGTATTGCTGGGCTGCGACGCCGCGATGCGATCGACGCCGACTGAGGCGTACGAGCGCACCTACCGCCAACTCGCGAAATGGCTCGGATCGGCCTTCGATGCACCCCAAGCATCCGAGTGGCCGTGGCCGGAGTCCCGCTTGACGTACGAGAACGCCCTGCCGGTGCGCGCGCTGATCGTCGCCGGACGGCATCTCGATTCCCTCCCCATGACCGAGGCCGGCCTCGAGATCCTGGATTGGCTCATCGCCGCCCAAACAGCGCCTGCGGGGCAGTTCTCATCGATCGGCAACGGGTGGTGGTCGCGTGGCGGACAGAAGTCCCGCTTCGACCAGCAGCCGATCGAGGCGACCGCCCTCCTGCTGGCGGCTGAAGCGGCCTATTCCGTCACATCGGACGAGAGATACCGGGCCGCCATGGAGCGTGCCTATGCGTGGTTCCTCGGCGGGAACGACCTCGGCGTTCCGGTCGCCGTTCCCGAAGGGGGCGCCAGCTACGACGGCCTGACTCCCCGCGGCGTCAACACGAATCGAGGAGCCGAGTCGACATTGATGTGGTTGATCGCTTCGGAACATGTTCGCGAATTCCGTCGAGGACCCTCCACGAGCCGGGCACCGAGCGAACCGTCGCACGTAGGCGCGGCACGGTGACTCGACCGCCCGAGCTCTTCGTGCGATCAGAGGCCAACCCGATCCTGACGCCGACCGACGTCCCCTACCCTGCCAATTCCGTCTTCAACCCAGGAGCGGCGCGAGTCGGGAATGAAACGATCCTCCTGGTCCGGGTCGAAGACCTCCGCGGGATCTCGCAGCTCCACGTTGCCCGCAGCACCGACGGAATCACTGACTGGCGCTTCGATAGCGAGCCGCTTCTGCGGTCCGACGTCGAGCACTTTCCAGAGGAGATCTGGGGCTGCGAGGACCCGCGACTGACCTGGCTTCCCGAGCGCGAGGAGTGGGTGATCGCGTACACGGCATACAGTCGCCGCGGTCCCCTCGTGTCTCTGGCGATGAGCCGAGACTTCGGCAGCGTTCATCGACTCGGGCCGGCCATGCCCCCGGAGGACAAGGACGCCGCGCTGTTCCCGCGACGATTTGGCGGTCGCTGGGCGATGATCCACCGACCCTCGCCGCTGCGAGGCGGAGCTCACATGTGGATCTCGTACTCGCCCGACCTACGGCATTGGGGGGATCACCAGTTGCTGCTGGAGGCCCGCGACGGGGCCTGGTGGGACGCCGGTAAGATCGGCCTCGGTCCGCCCCCGCTCGAGACACCGGAAGGCTGGCTCGTGCTCTATCACGGGGTGCACACCACGGCCGATGGCCCGATCTACCGGGCGGGTCTGGCCCTGCTCGATCTCGACGACCCGGTGACCGTGCTACATCAGACGGACGAGTGGGTGTTCGCGCCTGCAGCGCCGTACGAGATCACGGGCGACGTGAGCCGAGTCATATTTCCCACCGGGTGGGTCGCCGATGCGGCCAGTGACGACCTACACCTCTATTACGGCGCCGCCGACAGCGTGATCGGCGTGGCGACCGCTTCGATGCGCGACGTCATGCGTCGCGTCTGTGATTCGCCGGCGCCTGCCCGCCACCGAGCTACGGATTTGGCGGATTCGCGTTGACGATATTGATCTCGATCTCACCGATCGTGATCTTCGGGACGATCGGTCGATCGGTCCCGAGCGCTCGCCTGGCGATGACGATGCATCGGGCGAGGAGCTCTTCGGGAGAGAACGGCACGGTCAGGATGTCGTCCACGCCGAGATCGAACGCCTTGAGCTTCGTCCGGAGGTCGCCTCGCCGAGTCAGGCCCAGGACTGGCGTGACACTGCCCGCAAGGCTATTGGAGGCTCCGATCCGCTGAAGCAGCCGCGGGCTGTCGTCGTGGTCGATGTCGAGCACGCCGATGTGCGGGCGCCAGTTCGCCAGGATGGCCTCGGCCTCCGCGAGGCTGCGGGCGGCCTGGACGACGAAGAGGCCGTGATTGAGCGTCATCTCGATCGGTCGACGACCAGCGGCCGATCGTGGAGGACGAGCGCGCGACGTGCGTCGTCGGATCCCCCTTCCACCGTGACTGCAGACGCGTGACTCATCGCTCCTCGACGGTGGCGTATCACCCGATATTCTACGCGGCGGCATCCAATGGGCCGACGGCACGCCACAGCGCCGATAGGTAATCCGACGTATTCCCGTACAGGCGTTCGCTTTCATAGCCTGTTTACAGACCCGGCTCGCTCTTCCCCCTGGCGATCCGGGTCTGCTGATTCGCTAGCTACAACAAGGCAAGCCCGCCGATGACCCGGACTGGCCGGACGCGGCGGGCTTGACAGGTCCGCGGGGGCCCCTTCGCCGGCGAAGGCCGGACGGTGGGGACGGGGCCGAGCGCCGACCGGATGCCACGGAGTCGACCGAGACCGTCTCCCTGGCCCCCGGGACATCGCCCGGTTCCGCGTGATCCGCGGACCTGCGGCTAGGGTACGCCACCGCGAGGGCGGTGCAAACCCACACGGATGGGAGGGCGCTGGAACCGCCGTGACCGCGTGGTATGCTCCGCGCCCAATCGCACCGTCCGGGATCGGTGCGGGTCATCGAGGACCGATCCGCCCATGACGGCCGGACCGACTCGCGCGCGAACGCCCACCGCCGCGCAACAGCTGGCCCTGGACCTGCCGGTCTCGCTGCCGGCGATCGCGATCGCCCCCGAGTGGAAGGCCCAACAGCGCCTGTGGGGCCACTCGTTCCACCCGATGTGCTCGTACCTCGCGAGCTTCCCCGCCGCGCTGGCACATGCGTTCATCGCCCGCTACTCGCGACCCGGGGACGTCGTGCTCGACCCCTTCTCGGGGCGGGGCACGACCCCCTTGCAGGCCTGCGCCGAGGGCCGGATCGGGGTCGGCAACGACCTGAACCCCTTCGCCCACCTGCTCACCGCGTCCAAGGTCGAGCCGGCGACGCGTGCCGCGGCGATGACCCGACTCTCCGGTCTCAGGCTCGGCTGGAATGCCGCCTCGGCCGGTTGGACAGCCCTCGCCGAGAAGGTCGTCCTCGATCCGCGGGGCACCCTCATCCCGACGGCAGGGTCCGGCACCGGCGCCACGCATCAGGGTAGCGAGCCCGTGCCCCCCGAGGTGGCGCTCGCGTTCCACCCGGAAACGCTCGGCCAGGTGTTGTTCGTCCGCTCCAGCCTGCGCCTCGCGGACCGCACGGACCGATTCCTTGCCGCGGCGATCACCGGGATCCTGCACGGCAAGAGCGCGAGTTATCTCTCGGAGCTGATGCCCAACACGTTCAGCATGGCCCCCCGCTATGTCCGGGAGTTCGCTGCAAGAACCGCGTTCGCGTCACCGCGTCGCGACGTCTTCGACGGGCTGGCTGGCAAAGTCGATCGATTGTTCCGCCAGGCCACGCCGCCCACCGAGGGGATCGCCCTCCTCGGCGATGCCCGCGACGTTGCGCCGCGGGTGCGCGCCGCGTTGCGTGCGCGCGGTCGGCCGGACCGCGCCCGGCTGGTCGTGACGTCGCCGCCGTACCTGCGGGTCGTCAAGTACGGCTACTACAACTGGCTGCGAACATGGTTCCTGGGCTTCGATGCCAAGGCGATCGACGCTGCGCTCGACGACGCCCATCATCGCGAGCCGTACCTTGCGTTCCTGCGCGACGTGCTTGCCGGTCTGCGACCTGGCTTGACCGACGACGCGGTCGTGGTCCTCGTCATCGGCGACGTCGAGACCGATCGCGGCCGGCGCATCCGGGGCGGCGTCGGCCTGGCCGAGCGTGTCTGGGAACAGGCCGCTGAACCCGAGGGTTATCGGCTGGCCGGCGTGGCCCTCGACGATGTCGCCGCGGTCCGCAAGATGACGAAGTTGTGGGGCGACGAGGCGGGTCGGGCGACGAAGACCGACCGGATCCTGGTCCTCGGCGCGACGGAGTCGGGCCGGCGGCGGGCGCTCGCCTCGGCCTCGCTCGACATCGATTGGGACTGGCCGCCGCGTTCGCTGCGCGCCCTCTGACCGGCGGCGCGCGACCAGCTCTTGCATCTCGCGCAAGGCCGGCGTCCACACCTTGCATCAGACGAGTGAACCGTCACAAGGGCCGCGCCCGTTCGCTGCGCGCCCTCTGATCGGCAGTCTCGCGAACGGGTCCTCGCGACCCTAGAATGCCGCCATGCAGCAGATGTACCACCCGTCGGATCTGGCGGCGATGGACCCACTCGTGCTCATGAAGAACCTGGACCACGTCCGGATGACCAGCCGCCGACTGTCGTACATCCTCCAGCAGCAGGTCCACCTCTACGCCCCCGAAGCCAACGAGCTGCGCGAGCAGATCGACCGATACGTCGAGGCTGAGCGCCAGATCGAGGGTGAGATGGCGAGGCGCCGCATCCGCGCCTAGGGTCGCCGGATCGCTCGCACCGGGCAACAAGAAAGCCCCGCCGACCCAGCACCGGCGGGGCTTCCAGCGATGAGTGCGGTGCCGGTTATGCCCCGGCGGGCACCGCGGCGAAGCGCACTGGGGCTTCGCCCCGCGGACCGGTTTCGATGGCCCCGGATGCCTCGGTGACGGTCGACGGCTCGAGGTGGTCGACGATGGGATCGGCGGTGATGACGACGGTCACCGGCCGGCGGAGCGCCTGCTCCTCGGCGACGATGTCCGCGGCCATGGCCGCGAGGGCCGGCATCTCGAAGAGACCGAACCGGATCCCATGGTTAGCGAGATCGTCCGTGCCGAGACCGCGGAAGAGCCCGCGGGCAGCGACTGCGCACATCTCGTCATACAGCTCCGGCCAGCCCACGCGTCGGCGGCGGTAGCAGAACCTGATGAATTCGGCCGCGTCCGGGTCTGGGACTCGCGTGGCGGCAACTCGTGGATCCATCGATGGCGTGCCCTCCCTCCCTGGCATGACGCGCTGCCGCCTGGACGGGGACGCGGCGCGCGCTCGTGCGATGGCCACACCGAACCAGGGTCGGGTCTCGACGGTCGTGTCGGCAACCGTCGGACCGACGGTGGTTCATGGTGCCCGGTCCGCCTCCCAAGGTCCGTGGCGGCCGGTGTCGCGACATCCTAGGCCTAGCCGCGAGCGCCCGGAAGGGGGCTTGTCCACGACTTCATCCACGAACTTTTCCACAGACGTGGATGTCCGCTAGAACACCCGTGCGGAACGTGCGTGAACCGGTTCAGGCGCCCTTGCGAGTTAGACCCAAGCCGGGCAGATATCCGAGCCGCCAGCGCTTGTCAGGACCGAGCTCGAGGCCCTCGAAGGGATCGATTGCGAGCAGCAGGCAGCCATCGAGATCGACCCACTCGGCGAGCGATGCGACGACCGCGGACGCGGCGATCGCGACCGACGTCTCCTCCATGCAACCGAGGAAGGTCCGAAACCCCATCCGGCGGCCCTCCGCCAGCATCCGATAAGCGGGACCGATGCCTCCGCACTTGGCCAGCTTGACGTTGATCCCTGCGACCACGTCGCGAAGCGCTTCGAGGTCCTCCGGGAGGACGCACGACTCGTCGGCCACGATCGGCAGCGGGGAGCGCTCCTGGAGCCAGGCCAGGTCGCCATAGGCTCGCGCCGGGAACGGCTGCTCGATGAGCTCGACGCCGACGTCGAGCAGCTCGGGCAGGATCGCCTCCGCATCCCGCCTCGTCCAGCCGGTGTTCGCGTCAACGCGGATCGGACCGGCGTACACCTGGCGGACCGCCCGCAGCGTGGCCAGGTCGGCGGGGCCACCGACCTTGATCTTGAGCGCCGGGAAGTCGGCCGCCCGCCGTGCCCGCTCGGCGACGACCGAGGGCTCATCGATGCCGATCGTGAAATCGGTCGGTGGGACATCGTCCGACAGGCCACGGAGGACATGCACGGGTACCCCTTCGACCTTGCCGACCAGGTCGTGCAGCGCGATGTCGATCGCACAACGCGCGGCGCCGTGGCCGCGGATCGCACGCTCCATCCGGTGGTCAGCGGCGATCAGCCCATCGACGGTCGGGTTGAATGCCCCGATCGCCTCGATGAGCATCGGGAAGACGGCCACCATCGTCGCCGGCGTCTCGCCGTAGAAGGGGTCGGGGTAGCCCTCCCCCACCCCGACCATGTCGGGGAATCGATCGTCGCGTATCTCGACGATCACGGTCGTGATCCGTGTTCCCCGGTTGTGCTCCGAGCGGGCGATCCGGAACGGGTCCCGCAAGGCCAGCGACAGCACCTCGTGCGCTACGGTCAGTCCCATGGCAGCGCGTCGACAGCGTCGCGGACGGCCGGCCACAGGCCGTCGGCTCCGAATCGCACGGGGTCGTCGGCCGGGAGCCTCGTCTCGTCGGCGATCGATCGGATGACGCGCCGGGCGTCGTCATTGTCCGAATACAGCGACGTATTGAGCGCGATCGCCACGACCTTCGAGGGCGCGATCAGCCCGGCGATGCGTTCGTGCATCTCGATGAACGGCGGGAGCTCCGCGATCGGGAACGATGCCTCGGGAAGGTGGTCGAAGTCGTGCTCGGTCAATCCCGGCTTGTGCACCAGGACCATGGCGTGCGGCGTGGCGCCGTGGATGAGACCGACGGTCACCGCGCTGTACGCCGGATGGTCGATCGATCCCTGGCCTTCGACGAAGACCCAGTCAGCCCGTCCCTCGCCCTGCTCCACAAGCCATTCGACGGTGCCGTTCGTGAAGTCGCTGATGGTGCGATCGACGGCCACGCCCCAGCCCTCGATCATCATGCCGGTCTGGCCGGTCGGCACCATCACCGCCGAGGCACCGTCGCGCCGAGCGGCCGCGACCAGTTCCAATGCGACCGACATCTTGCCGATCGCGCAGTCGGTGCCAACCGTGAGGATCACCCGCTTGCCCGGCAGGTGGCGCCGACCGATCGTCGTCTCCAGCCGGTCGGGCGCGCGCCGGTAGTCGATCAGTCGCGTCCCCGCGGCCGCCGCGGCTGCCGCGAACTCCGGGTCATCCCCAAGGAACTGATGCAGGCCGGAATGGATGTCCAGACCGGCCTCGATCGCCTCAAGGATGAGCGGACGCCAGCCTGGCGGCAGCTTGCCGCCGGTGGGCGCAATCCCGATGAGCAGGCCGTCCGGACGGACCGGTCCGGCGAGGGCGTCTGCGAGCGAGCCGACGAACGGGATGTCGAAGGCGGGCATGAACTCGCGCAGGTTCCGCCCGGCCATCGTCGAATCGAGGATCGCGATGACCTTGTCACGCCCGTACCGGATCACGCCCATCGCGGTCTTCGCGTCGTGGATCCCGAACTGCCCCTCGGTGGCGATCACGAGGCGGCGAGGCGCCGATGGCAGCATCGGGGCAGTCTACGAAAGGATGACGCCCCCGGGGCGCGGTCCGGGGGCGTCGGGGGATGCACGATTGTCGTGGGTCAGCGGAGTGTACCAAGCACCGTCCACACCGCAGGCCATGACGAAAACCGAATTGTCGGGACGTAGACTGTTTCAGGTGCGACCGATCGGCCGCGTGGAGGATCGGAGGTGGCTGCCATGGCTACGCTCTACGAACGTCTCGGCGGACAGGACGCGATCAGTGGCGTCGTCGATGATTTCGTCGCCCGCTGCGCTGGGGACGCGAGGATCAACGGCAAGTTCGCAAGGACTGACATCGCGCGACTAAAGCGGATGCTCGTCGATCAGATCTGCGCGGCGACCGGTGGACCGTGCACCTACCAGGGACGGGACATGCGCGAGACGCACGACGGCATGGCGGTCACGGCCGGGGAGTTCGACGCGCTCGTCGAGGACCTTGTCGCGACGCTGAACCAGCTCGGCGTCGGGAAGGGGGAACAGGACGAGCTACTCGCGGTCCTTGGACCGCTGCGCCCCGATATCGTCGAGGTCGAGTCAGCTGCTACCGGCACCCCGCTCCCGGCGACGTACAAGAACGCTCCGCCCGTAGCCGTGGCCTGAAGCGCGGCCGGAGCCCGAGAGCCACGCTCACCGACGCCGCTGCTGCGGATGCCATGGCCTCATTCGTCGCCGTCATGGCCGCTCGATCTCCGGACATGCCGGAGATGGCCGGAGCGCGCCCGGGTCGATAGGGGTCCACAGGAGCCACTATGGCGTTGCCGACGCGCTCCGAATCACCTCCCGGGGCCGTGCCGCTGCTCGGCCACTTCCCGGCCTACGCGAGTGATCCGCTCGGGTTCGTGACGCGCGTGTCAGCCGAGTACGGCGGCGTTGTTCCCATCCGCTTCGGGCCGTTCCCGGCCCTCCTGCTGACCGATGCAACTGCGATCGACGAGGTCCTGGTCGCGAAGAGCCGGGACTTCCGCAAGTCCCGGGCGGCGAACCGAGTCGGGGTGGTGGTCGGCGAGGGACTCCTCCTGAGCGAAGGCGAAACGTGGCGGGCCCACCGCCGCACCGTGCAGCCGGCCTTCCACCACGACCGGGTGCGGGCCTGGGCGGAGGTCATGGTCAACGAAGCGGAGGCCCACGTGTCGGCGTGGGACGACGGCGAGGTCAGGGACATCCACCGCGAGATGACCGACCTCACGCTGTCGATCGTCGGTCGCACGCTGCTCGACAGTCGCCTGGACGAGCGCGATTTCGAGGAGGTACGAGATTCGGTCGCGATCCTGACCGACCATTTCGACTCGCGCTTCAACGGCCTCGCGTACTTCATCCCGGATCGGCTCCCCACCCCTGGCAACCTCCGAATGCGCCGCGCGGTGCGTCGTCTCGATCGCATCGTGTACCGATTGATTCGCACCCGGCGAGCGACGGTCAGCCGCGGCGGTGATGCGATCTCGATGCTGCTGGACGCGAGTGCCGGCGATGCCACGCCCCTGACCGACCGCGAGGTCCGCGACGAAGTCATGACATTGTTCATGGCCGGCCACGAGACGACGGCGGTCGCGCTCACCTGGGCGATCCACCTGTTGAGCCGGCGCGCCGAGGCCACCGCCGCGCTCGAGTCCGAACTCGCCGACGTCCTCGGCGGCCGCTTGCCGACCGTGGACGACCTCTCGCGCCTTCGTTACACGGAGGCGGTCGTCCTCGAGGCGCTGCGCCTTTTCCCCCCGGCGTACGCGATCAGTCGCGAGGCGATCAGGCCAACGACAGTCGCAGGTCGGGCGCTGCCCAAGGCAGGGATCGCGTTCATCAGCGTTTGGGCGACACATCGCCGCGCCGACATCTTCGAGAACCCTTCAACCTTCGAGCCGGAACGCTGGCTCGAAGGCCTCGCCCGACGACTCCCACGAGGCGCCTATCTGCCCTTTGCCGAAGGACCGCGGAAGTGCCTGGGAGCTTCCTTTGCGATGCAGGAGGCTGTCCTCGTGCTTGCGACGATCGCCCGGCGATTCAGCTTCAGACCGGTCGACTCCAAGGAGGTCACTCCGCGTCCGGCCGTGACCCTGCGACCCGCCGAGCCGGTCAAGCTGACGGTCCGCTCCCGACCCATCGACGCGATGCCACCCAATCAAGGAGCCTGACCATGCTTCGTGGGTTCACGACCCGGCTCCGTCTGCGCGGCGTGTCCGGCTTGCCCGATCGCTAGGCCAGCGGTCCGCCGGTCGCCGCTGCGACAACTGGTCGGCGCGTGAACGGATTTAGCCCCAGCTCACCGAACTTCCGGTAGAGCATCGCGATGTAGATCACGTCGTACAGAAAGACGGCGATCCCGAGGACCAGAATCAGGTTGCTGCCCGTCTGCCCGTACATCTGGATCGTGGGCGCGAGTGTGCCCAGCCACTTGAAGATAGCGACATAAATGGACTGGCCCCTGACGTCGTCGCGGCCGACCAGCATCGCGATGAACAGGATCGACATCATGAGGTTCTGGGCAAATGCTGAGTACCGCGCGCCCCAGAAGTCCTCGAACTCAAAGTGGGCAACGTAGAGGACCGCGAAGGCAACAACGAGCGCCGTGACGCTCCACGGGATGAACCACCGCTGGACGGTCGCGGGGTACTCGCGCCGCCCGTATCTGAAATAGGTGACGACGATGACGACGTCGAAGACGAACCACACGACGTTGA
Source organism: Candidatus Limnocylindrales bacterium (assembly GCA_044868045.1). Lineage (GTDB taxonomy): Bacteria > Chloroflexota > Limnocylindria > Limnocylindrales > CSP1-4 > SPCO01. The sequence goes on along the minus strand of JBIOWA010000148.1, from coordinate 11,380 downwards.
CAATCCGCTGCAGGCTGTATCCCTCGCCCACCAGGAAGCCGAAGATGAACTCCCAGCCGACGTTGAACGCCAGCGCGAACAGCGGCATGCCGTAAGTCCTGTCCCTGAACCCTCGGTTGATGATCTCCAGATAGACGACTGTCCAGCTGACGCCGCTGATCAGGGTCAGCACAGTCACGAGAGCGGGGGACATCTCAAAACGATACTCGCGAAGGTGCAGCTTCGGAGCCAGCGGCCGCGCTGACCCGATCACGCCTCCCGCGACTCCCCGCGATCCGCTCCACGACGTAGGCCGCGTCCCGACCGGCACCGATGACCAGCATCGAGGCGAACGAGTAGAGAAACGGGATACCCAAGAAGTAGAGGCCGGGACTCGAGTCGACCACGCCGCGGTGCTCCATCGGCCAGCCGTCCTCGCCGATGACCGGCAGGTCGATCCAGCCGTAGTCCGGGCGAAAGCCGGTGCACCAGATCACGTTCGCCACATCGAGCACGGTTCCGTCGGCCAGGATCGGCTGCCCGTCGCTGACGCCGGTGGTGCGTGCTTCGAACCGCTCGACGCCGGCGCGCTCGAGATCGCCACGCCTGATCCGCAGCAGGGGTCCCCCACCTTTCCGGACGACGGGGGCCATCTTGCGACCGATCGGCGTGCTGAGGGTGAGGAGGTTCCAGGCGATGAAGCGCATGATCGGCCAGGCGAGCACCCCGCGGCGACTATCCACCGAGAACGGCAGCTGCCCACGATCCTTGCCCGATAGGATGGTGCGATGGCCGGCCGCCGCCACCTCGTAGGCGAGGTCCGCGCCGGAGTGGCTGACACCGACCACCAGGACCGGACCGTCGGCGAGTTGCCCGGGGTTGCGGTAGTCGGCCGAGTGCAGCTGGCGGATCTGTGGGTCCAGCTGCCAGGCGAACTCCGGCACGTGGGGTCGCTGGAAAGCGCCGGTTGCGACGATCACATGGTTGGCGCCGTAGGTCCGTGGACCGGCGCTGATCAGATAGCCGTCGCCTCCATCCGAGGCCGCTCGGAGGGAGTCGACACGGACCTCCGTCTCCACCAGCAGTTGATGATGCGCAACGTACGCTTCCAGGTAGTCGCCCATCTGGGCCCCGGTCGGGAAGGCGTTGCGCCCCAGCGGGAAGGGATGCCCGGGCAGGGCGTCGTACCTGGCAGGCGAATAGAGCAGCAGCGAGTCGTAGCGATCGCGCCACACGTCGCCCACCCGCGGGCTGGCCTCCAGGATCACGAATTCGATGCTGCGCTGGGCGAGGTGATAGCCGGCCGCCAAGCCCACCTGGCCGCCGCCAATCACCACCACCTCGTGGCGCTCTACAGTCTCAGCCGTCATCGAACTCACCTCCGTGTTTGGTACTTCATGGCACAGACGATGTGCGGCCCCGCTGCGGCCCGCCTAGTTCGAACACCGAACTTGGCGCGGTTGTGAGCGGTGTGAGAATGGCTCCATGGGATCGAGCGCCAAGACCGAGTACTGCGCCTTCACGAAGGCGGTCGAGCACCTCGGCGACCGCTGGAGCTTCCTCATCGTGCGCGAGCTGGCGATGTTCGGGGCGCAGGGATTCAATACCCTGGCCACCGGCCTGCCGGGCCACGTCTCGCGGTCGGTGCTGGCCGACAAGCTCCGAAAGCTCGAGGAGATCGGGCTGGTCGCTCGTGATCCAGCGACTGGATCGCGATCGCTCCCCTACTGCCTGACCCCCGCGGGCGAGCAACTGATGCCGACGCTGAAGTCGCTCTGGCAGTGGGCCGAGAAGTGGGTGCCCGAGGATCCGGCCATGGCCCAGCGCGACCCCACCATGATCCTGTGGTGGCTCGCGCATCGCGTCGACGTGCGAACCGCACCCGAGCGGCAGGTGGCGCTGGAGATCGCCATGCGCGGCAACGATGCGGACCGATGCTGGCTGCTACTCGCACGCAGCACCGAACCCACCCTCTGCCTCGAGGACCCGCTGATCGGCCAGGATCTCTACGTCTACGTCGAGGTCGACGCGGCCGACCTCTACCCCATCGCCCGCGGCCTTCGCTCATGGACAGATGCCATGGCTGAAGGATCGGTTCGCGTCTACGGTGAACCTGAGCTCGTCGCCGCATTGCCTGGCTGGTTCCTGCCGGTCGCGCTAGACGAGGACGCGCGGTCACATCTGTCGCTCCCCGAGCCGGAGCTTGCCCTCGAAGCCGCCGGTTGAAGGAGGGCCAAGGGTATGCTCGAGCGCGAGGGACGTACCGTCGCTGCCATCCAGCGGAAGAGCTTCGACGCGCCGGATGACGTGCGCCGGTTTCCCAGGGGGATCGTCGACTTGGTGCACATAGGCTCCGTGACGATGGGTCGCGGCATCCTGGAGCCGGGCTTTCGCTGGTCGACGTCCTTGAAGCCGATCCAGGGAACTCCCTCGTGCCAGATCCACCATCTTCAGTTGATGCTGCAGGGTCGCTTCCACGTTGAGATGGACGACGGCGAGACCGCCGAATTCGGGCCTGGCGACGTCATGAACGTCCCGCCCGGGCATGACGTTTGGGTCGTTGGGGATGAGCCGGTGGTCGTCGTGGACGTGTTGGGCAATATCGGCGCGCTCGGCGTGCCGGGCGAGCACGAGCGCCTCGTCACGACCCTCCTCATGTCCGACATCGTCGACTCCACCCTCACCGCGACGAGGCTCGGGGACGCCGCCTGGAAGCAGGTGCTCGCCGAACACAACCGCCTCATCCGTGCGCAGTTCGATCGCTTCCGAGGCAGCGAGGTGAACACCACGGGCGATGGCTTCCTGGCGACGTTCGGCAGCGCAGCCGGCGCCATCCGATCCGCCGTCGCGATGCGCGACGCGGTACGAGGCCTGGGGATCGAGCTCCGCATCGGCGTTCATACGGGCGAGGTGGAGGTGCTGCCGAACGACATCGGAGGCGTCGCGGTCCATGCGGCCTCGCGGATCATGGCCTTGGGGCGCGCATCCGAGATCATCGTGTCGTCGGTCACGCGCGGCCTGGTGGAGGGCAGCGGCCTCCGCTTCGAGGAACGCGGGCGTCACCAGGTGAAAGGGCTCGAGCGGCCGATCGAGGTGTTCGTGCTGGCGCCATAGTGCGCCGACCATCCAAGCCTCTCCGGCCGGTCGACTGTGACCTAGACGGTGCCGGCGACCTTAATTGTTCAAGTCGTGGGGGCGTCCGCTTTGCGGTGCTGGCGCCTCGCCGGCGTCTACCTAATTGGTGGGTTCACGATCCGTGGGGTCACGCTCCCGTCCGCGTCAGCCGCTTGTGCCGGTTCGAACGTGAGGGTCACTGCCGCACGGTGGGCTGATTAGGTCGGCGAGCAGAGGCAGAACGTTGATGGTTAGGCGAGTGAGAACGTTTGAGGGCGCCCATGCCATGACGACGAGGTGACGCCCGTCGGGCGACACGAACCGGACGGCGCGCTCCTTCAACTCCGCTGGATACGGCCGCTGGACGGCACGGCCCGGGCTAGGTGTGGTGTCCACACCTGTGATGCTCCGGGTCCCGGCGCGACACCGCGGGATCCGATGCCCGACAATCGACGCGTGATCGATCGCCCGCGCACGGTCCGAACCCCTGCCCTCGAGATCGCCTACGAATCGAGCGGGTCCGAGGACGGCGTGCCGGTCGTCCTGCTCCACGGCTTCCCGGATGACGTCCGCGCCTACGACGCAACGGTTGGACCGCTCGCTGCGCACGGTTGCCGGATCCTCGTGCCCTGGCTCCGAGGCTTCGGCCCGACGCGCTTCCTGGCGGCGGATACGCCGCGCTCCGGACAGCAGGCCGCCCTCGGGGCGGACCTCCTGGCGTTCATGGACGCCCTCGAGATCGAAACGGCGATCCTCGTCGGCTACGACTGGGGTGGCCGGGCGGCCTGCGTCGTCGCCGCGCTCTGGCCGGATCGCTGTCGCGGCCTCGTGACCGCAGGCGGGTACAACATCCAGAACCTTGCCGATGCCAATCGTCCCGCGCCGGCGATCAGCGAGTACCGCGCCTGGTACGAGTGGTACTTCAACACCGAACGGGGTCGCGCGGGCCTCAAGGAGAACCGGCGCGACCTCTGTCGGCTGTTGTGGCAACTCTGGTCGCCGACGTGGTCGTTCGATGAGCCGACCTTCGAGGCGACCGCCGCAAGCTTCGACAATCCAGACTTCGTCGACGTCGTCGTCCATTCGTACCGCCACCGGCGCCTGAATGCGGTCGGCGATCCTCGGCTCGCGGCGATCGAGGAACGCTTGGCGATGCAGCCGCCGATCGGGGCGCCGACGCTCGTGCTCGCCGGCGAGGCCGATACCATCGACCCGCCGTCCGCGGACGATCACGACGCCGACCGGTTCACCGGACGGTACGAGCGGCGTCTCCTGCCAGGGATCGGGCACTTCCTGCCACGCGAGGCGCCTGGCGCCGTCGTCGCGGCCGTGGGGAGCCTCGCAAGCGGAGGCTGACGACGGCTGGTCGCGTGGTCAGCCGCGGCGTCGTGCTGGAGTTGGTACCGCATACCGGATGTCCAGTGAGCCGTCTCATGCGTCTCAGCCGCGTTCAGAAACGCCTACCAAGAGACGCATGAGACACAAGAGACAAGACCGATAAGGGTTCAGATAGGGGTTCCCAGCAAGGGCTCAAACGCCGGCTACGCGGCGAGCCGAACGCCTATCCGGGTTCAACCCGGCGAACCGTCCCGACCCGGTCCATCGCCCGATCGAATGAGGCGACCTCTCTGACCCCGGTCCGCTCGGCAGTGGCCACCAGGTACGCGTCAGCGAAGTCGAGGCGATTCCCTTCGTACAACTCCATGGTCCGCAGGAGGAGTTCGTCGTCGACGACGTGGGTGGCCGAGATGGCGAGCACCGCGCGCAGGGTTTCGGCCACCTGGTCGCCCGGTGCCGGCAGTCAGGTTCGGCTGTTGCGCTCTGCGAAAGCGAAGCATCCGTGTTGCAGAGGTCGCGTTCAGGCGGACTATGGCTGTGTCAGCCCCGAACCGCCTGCCATCAGTCCCGCCATCTCGTCTCCGTCGGCCGATTCGGATACGAGGCCGAGATGCACCGCGATCGCTGCGATCTCCGCTCGGCCGTTAGCTCCCAGCTTCGACTTGATGTTCGATACGTGCACGCTGGCCGTCTTCTCGCTGATGAACAGGTCGGCTGCGATCTCCCGGTTCGTGCGCCCCAGGGTGAGGCGCTCAAGGACGTCCTGCTCGCGAGGCGTCAGCCTGAACGGGGTCCCACGGCCGACGGGAGTCGCGCCGGAAGCTCGCTGGGACGCCACGGGCCGACTTACGAGGTCGAGCCGTGACCGCAAGGCGAGCCGTTCGATCTCCCGTTGGAGGGGAGCGGCCCCCAGATCGCTCGCTATGTGGTGCGCCTCCACCGCAGCCGCCTGCGCGGCGGCCCGCGACCCGCGGGCGAGCAGGAGCGCCTCGGCCTGGCGGAATCGGCTGTAGGCCTGGTCATGGGGATGACGCAGCTCGTGGGCTGCGGCCGCCGCGGTGGCCCACCCTGCTGCGCTCGAGCGACCCATGAGCCGGCTCAGCTCCGCCTTGCCGAGGGCCGCGTCGAGGGCCAGGTGTGGGTCGCCCCCACCAGGAAGCTCGCGCACGAGCTGCGCGTGACGATCGAGCCGTCTGTCGAACTCGCGTCCGATCGCGAGCGCCTGGTCCAGCCCCGCCGCATCGCCGAGCGGGCGGGCCACCTCGGCGAGGTCTGCCGCAGCACGGATTGCCAGGCGGTGGCACACGCGCATGTGGACGTCGCGCTCCGGCTCGGCGGAGCGCGCCAGGCTCTCCCGCACCGAGTCGATGGCTTCAGAGGGTCGCCCGCGCGCGATCGACAGCAGGGCGATGCTCGAGTACAGATCGGTCCATCCGTAGGCGGTCGCGGTGAAGGCCTTGCACATCAGCAGCACGATCTCGAGGTGCTCGGCGGCCGAGTCCAACCTGCCGCGGCCCAGGTCGAGGAGCGCCTGGGCACCGTGCGCCAGGACGCCGTGCGAGCCCACCGGATCTCGCGCGAGCGCCGCCGAGATCCAATCGTCGGCCTCCGCCCAGTGCCCAAGGCGGAAGGCCGATAAGCCCCGAATGGCCCGCAGCGCGCTCCCGAATCCCTCCGCTCCCCAGCGGCCGCTCTCGGCGATCCCCTCATCGGCGACGCGACAGGCCTCATCCAGGTCTCCGGCCCAGTGGAGTGCCAGCGCCAGCTCGATGGAGATCTCGGCTGCCCCGGTGAAATCCCCGACGGAGCGCGCAAGGGTCAGCGCCTCGCGCAGGGTGCGAACGCCCGAGTCGGCTTCCCCAACTGCCGTGGCGTTGCGGCCGATGCAGCCCAGCGCGCGGATCTCGGCGGTGGCCGACCCAACTCTGCGGGCCGTCGACAGGGCCTCCTGGGCGATGTCGTTCGACTTGCTGAAATGGCCCTTCAACCCCAGCGCCTGGGCCAGCACGCCCAGTACGTGGGCGCGCGCGACCGACGGAGGATCGGCCGGCAGGAGGTCGAGCGCTCGCAGCGCCACGGGCTGTGCGGCATCGGGGTTGCCCGAGCCGAGGTGATACACGGCGAGCCGCTCGAGCAACGTCCCCGTACGCATCGGGTCGGGCGCATCGACGGACTCGGCGTCGAGCGCTGCCTGCACCAGCTCGATCGCGCGCCGGTATGCACCGGTCACGGCGGCTGCCTCGGCGGTGCGCATCGTTAGCTCGAGGCGCGTCAGCCCTTCGACGGTCTCGGTGGTGGACGGCCACAGGCTCAACGCGAGGTGGTAGTGCGCGAATGCGTTGCCGAACGCGAACATCCGCTCCGCGGCCCCTCCGGCGCGCAACAGGGCCGGCAGCGCCCGGCGCCCATCGCGTGCCTCGTACCAGTGGTGCGCCAGCTCGGAGGCCACCGCCGCGTCGACGTCGAGGCCGGCGTGGACCGTCTCGACCGCCTCGGCCACCGCGGCGTGGAGCGCCAGCCGCTCGCCAGGCAGCAGCTCCTCGTAGGCGGCTTCCCGGAGGAGGCCATGGCGGAACTGCATGATCTCGTCGTCGCCCGCCAGCAGCAGGTGGCGGTCGATCGCCTCCCGCAGCGCGGCCGCCATCTCGGCCTGCTCCATGTGGGTGACGATCGCCAGGACGTCGTGTCGCGCGGACTGACCGGCGACGGCGACGACCCGCAGCAGGGCCCGCGACGCGGTCGACAGGCCGCCGACGCGGGCCAGCAGCGTCTCTCGAAGCGTCAGACCCAGGCGTTGCTCGCCACGTTGCTCCACGGCGAGCAGTTCCTCGGTGAAGAAGGCGTTGCCCCCGCCGCGCTCGTGGAGGCGTGCGACGAGGGCGCGGTCGGGATTTCTGCCGAGGATGCCCGCGAGCTGGTCGTGCACTTCGTCGGGCGTGAATGGTGCCAGCTCGATTCGCTCCACCTGCCCGCTGCGCCCAAGCTCGGCGAGCAGGGTGAGAAACGGATGGCGCTCGTTCAGCTCGTCGGTGCGATAGGTCCCGATCAGCACCACGCGGCCGTTGGTGAGATTGCGCACCAGGAACCGGAGCATGTCGCGGGTCGATCGATCGGACCAGTGCAGGTCCTCCAGCGCGATGACGGTGGCCGTGTCCGCCGCGATGCGCTCGATCAATCCGAGCACATGGAGGTAGAGGGAGGACTGGCTCGCAGAGGTGGGCGCTTCGGCTGGAGCCTCGCCCTCGCCGCCGGGCTCGAGGTCCGGGATCAGCTGCAGGACGGCGGATCGCGCCGGCCCGACGATCCGGTAGAAGTCCCCCGGGGGCAGTCCCTTCAGCCACGGACGGAGCGCACCGACGAGGGGGTCGTATGGGGGGGCTCCATCGCCCAGGTCAACACAGGCGCCCCCGAGGAACCGCAGACCGGCGGACTCGGCTCCCGCTCGGAGCTCCGCGAGCAGACGGGTCTTGCCGACGCCGGCCTCGCCGCCGACGATGACCGTACCCGCGGCCCCCGACCGAGCGCCTTCCAGCACGGTCTGGAGCCGTTGGAGCTCCTCACCGCGCCCGACGAATACCGGACTCGAGATTCTCGCGGACATTGGCGGATTATCTGCCGGAGAGCGAGCGACCATCGGCGCGGTGCCGGGGAACCTCCTGGCATGCGCCTAAGGAACGCCCTCGCCCGGAAATGAGGAGCGCCCCATTGCCGCCGCTCGCCATCCAGGCCTACCCTGCCGGCAACGTGACATCGAACCGGAGCAGCCAATGACCGATGCATCGAGTGTCCCGGCCGTGGATGTTCGCATGGACCTCGTCGGGCAGGCCTGCGCGACGTTGACGCCGATCATCGCCTCGCGGATGCGCCAGTTGGAGTCCGGCCAGGTCCTGGAGGTCGTCTCCGACGACCCCACCGCACGCAGCGGGCTGGCGTCCTGGTCGAGGCTGACCGGCAACCCCATGGTGGCCGTCGTCGAGGACGGGCCGGGGCGGACCTGCTACTACCTGCGTCGAAAGTAGACCTGGAGGACCAGAAGGTTGCCGAGATTCTTGGCGCAAGCTACACACGGTCGTGACGATCCAGAGCGCGCGACGCTGCCGTTCATCGTCGCCAACGTCGCCGCGTCGGCCGATCAGGAGGCCATCGTCCTGCTCACCATCGATGGGGTCTGGCTGGCGACGAAGGGCTACGCGGACGACATCCACCACGAGGGCATGCCGCCGCTCCGCGAGGTCCTTGCCTCGCTGCTCGCCAACGGCGGGGAAATCTGGGCCTGCGGCGCCTGCACGAAGCCGCGGGGCATCGCCGAGGAGCACCTGATCGATGGCGCGCGGATCATCTCCGCGGTGGACTTCGTCGCTGAGCTCGCAAGCGGCACCCCTCTCTACACCTGCTGATACACGGCCAGGAAATGAGGAATCTTGGGTGGGCCGCCTAAGGACCGTGCCGATGTGGTGCGCCGACCTGAGGGCCACCCTCTCCCTGGATGAAGCGGGGCACGCGCCCCGCCGCAGCAGATGGAGAGGGAACGATGACCGGCTTCGCAGCAGGCCAATCCACGCCCCAGCGCCGTCGACCAGCTGGCGTCAGACTCGTCCGGGTCCTGGCGGCCGCTATGGCGATCCTCCTGATGGCGCCGGCCCGCGTCGCCGGCACGTCGTTCGGCACCTGGGGACCGGCAGTCGCCGAGCCCGGTGTGAACACCAGCGCGGCTGAAGGCTGTCCGATCGAGTCGCCGGATGGCCTCAGCCTCTACATCGCCTCGAACCGCGCCGGCGGCACCGGTAGCCCCGACCCGAACGACATCTATGCGTTCCACCGCGAATCGATCGATGGCGCCTGGGGGCCGGCCGAGAATCTCGGCACACCTGTCAACTCGATCTATGCCGACTACTGCCCGACGCCGCTGCACGGCAACGCCCTGCTGTTCGTCTCGACCCGTCCGGGCGGTTGCGGTGGTGGCGACATCTACCTCGGACGGAACAACCCGGTCCACGGCTGGTCGATCCAGCACCTCGGCTGCGACGCGACCGGCAGCGGCCCGAACTTCCCGGGCGGCGAGTTCGGCCCGTCTCTGGTGGAGACGGCAGAGGGCACGTTCCTGTTCTTCTCCAGCGACGGGTACGACGTTGGTGGCGACCAGGACATCTACATGAGCCGCCAGCTGAGCGACGGCAGCTTCGCGCCCGCCACTGCCGTGGCCGAGCTCAACACGAGCGTCCACGACTTCATGCCGAACGTCCGCAAAGACGGGCTGGAGATCGTGTTCAACTCGAACCGGGCCGGTGGCTTCGGTGGGCAGGACGTCTACACGGCGAGCCGAGCGTCGACGAGCGATCCATGGACGACCGCGGTGAACCTCGGCTCAAACGTCAACACGGCCGGCAACGAGAGCCGTTCGTCGTTGTCGTGGGACGGCCTGCGACTCCACTTCGGCCGCGACGGGGATATCCAGGTCAGCACCCGCTCGCGCTGACCGCACGAGACGCTCGTCGCGGACCAGGTCTATGACGCGGTCCGTGGCGAAACCGAACAGAAACGACAACGGGTCGTCATCGGCCGGTGGAGGATGCCCATCATGAACAAGCTCGTGCCCATCGGACTCGGCGCGGCCGCCGTGGTCGCCGTGTTACTCGTCGGCTCTCAACTCTTTGGTTCGCCGAGCGCGAACGTCGGCGGACCGAGCGTCGAGCCTAGTCCCTCCCCAGCCCCATCAGTCGTCGCGCCTTCGGCGTCGGCCTGGACAGGCCTCGACGAGGGCCCGTTCGTCGTCACCGGCAGCGATGACCCCGTGCAGGTCACGGTCAACATCGCGTCGTCCGGCTGGGTCCCATTGCGGGAATTCGATGCCGTGTCGAAGGACGACGACGGCCTGGACCCGCCGGGAACCGTCGGAGCAGCGTTGCTCGCGTGGGCATGGCCAGCCGGGACCGGGTTCAACGTGTACGGGGATCCCTGTCGGTGGTCCACGACCGTCCCGGAGACGCCCGCCACCACGCCCGACGAGATCGCCGCGGACCTGGCTGCTCAGGCGTCGCGCGACGCGACGGCGCCCGTGGACGTCACCGTGGGCGGGTACGCCGGCAAGACCATCACGCTCCACGTGCCGATGGCGTTCGACGTGCCGAACGCGACCCGGGAGGAAGAGTTCGCCGATTGCGACCAGAAAATATTCGGCAGCTACGGACTCGAGGGGGGCACCGAACCGGAGCGTAACCACCAGGGACCGGGCCAGGTCGACGAGCTGTGGATCCTGGATGTGGACGGCTCGATCGTGATCCTCGATGCGATGTACGGCCCGGCGGTACCGGTCGACCTTGTCGACGAGATGCGAACCATCGCCGAGTCGGCCACCTTCGAGATGCCGTAACCGACCTGACCCGAGACCGATGCGCGGGCGGCCCACCAGGGCCGCCCGCCTGCTCCCGTCTGAAGGACCCCGCCGCTTGACCGGCTTTCTGTCAGAGATGGTGGCGCGAGAGGCGCCTGGCTGCCGCCGCGAGCCACTCGTCGCGGCCCTCGATCGGGATGCTGGAGATCGTCATCCGCGCGTCCAACACCTGTCGGGCGAGCGATATGGACGACCCACGACAGGCAGGCTGGCATCCGATGCGGGGAGTGGTACCGCACAGGGGTTTCGCAAAGGTGCGATCGCCGGGAACCACAAGATACTGTGGCTTCGATGCGCATCACCACCAGATGTAGTAGGAGAGTTGGTACCGCATACCGGATTCGAACCGGTGATCTCCGCCTTGAGAGGGCGGTGTCCTAGGCCTCTAGACGAATGCGGCGCCGGGCCGTCGGGTGGCGGGAAGCCACGGACGGCCGACAGGATACCAGAGGACCGGAGCCCGGTCGCCCGGGCCCCGTCCCGTTCCTAGCGCGGCCGGAGCACGTAGAGTTCGTCAACGGCGACCGTCGGCCGGCCACTGGTGCCGAGAGCCTGGAT
>JBIOWA010000147.1:0-14098 GCA_044868045.1 Candidatus Limnocylindrales bacterium | reverse complement strand
ATCCCTGGCGTCGGGCCGTATGGCTACACCGAGGGTGAGGCCGGTCAGGCTCCCCGGGTCCTCCGAGTCGGGACCGATCGTCCCGGCACCACGATGACCGACTACGAGCTTCGCCTGTTCGTCGATCCGCACCCGGCGAAGAACGTGTGCGATGCCACAAAGGGTGTGCTCGAGGACGGCTGGACGATGGCGGACTTCGCGGATCCGGCTCGGGCGGGGACGATGGGCTCGTTCTCGCAACCTGTCCGGACCACGATCGGCGGGCACGACGCGATATACATCGATGTCAAGGGCTCGTCCATCTGTGGCGGTCAGATCGTCACCGAACAATGCTGCCCGGACGACAGCCTGATGAATGGCCTGTCCGGTCGGCTCTGGCTCGTCGACGTCGGGGATCGGCCGATCCTGGTCGAATTCGTCCGATACGACGTCGCCCTGACAGCCGAGCAAATGGCGATCGGCCAGGATCTGGTCGACTCGCTCGAGCTCCAGCCGGAAAGCCGTAAAGGCGGCGTCGGATCCGGTCGACCACAGCCTCGATGGCGAGGATGTTTCTGCCAGTAACAGGATCTGAACGAATGAGCGTGACCCGCAGTCAATTCCGACAGAATCTGTCGAATCTGCGCCCCCGGTCACGCTCATCTATTCCAAATGTGTGCCTCAGGGAAACATGAGGCGTCGAACGCCACAGATCGATCGCCGAGACTTCCTGGCCCGCCACACGACGCGTGTCCAACGGCTGATCGCCGAGCGTGGCGACGCGGATCAGCCCTCGGTGACGAGCACGAGCTTGTCGACGGCCGACTCGGCGCCCCAGAGCTCGCCGGGCCGACCCAGGAGCTGACGCACCGACCCGTCAGGGCTTGGTAGATCGATCGAGTCGAACCGTTTGGACGCTGGGTCGAACCGGACGATCGCGTTGGCCCCGAAGTCGGTCAGCCACACGATGTCGCGCTCGTCGACGTACACGGCGTATGCCTGCGGCCGGTCGCCGGGGAGGGGCCACTCCTGCCAGGAACCGGTCGACGGATCGTGGACGCCGACTTGCCCGGCGTTCCACTCGCTCACCCAGATTCGACCCGTCGAGTCGGACCAGACGCGGCGGGCTCCCTGGTCACGGGTCGGTGGCTCGACGATCGTCGCCCGGCCGCTGGCCTGGTCGACGCGCGCGATATGGCTGCCGGCCAACGAGGCGTACCAGATGTCGCCGGACGGGGTCGCGGCGATGCCGTACGGACCGCGCCCATCCGGGTCGTCGAACACGGCCATCTCACCGTTCGTCGGATCGAGGCGGCCGTAGATCCCCGCCTGGCCCGTGAACCAGAGCGTGCCGTTCCCGTCGAACGCCGCCGTGTTGAGGTTCGCTCCCGGACGGTCGGCGGGGAGCGGGAAGGTCTTCACGACATCGGTTCCCGGGTCGACGCGGACGATGGCGTTGAGGCCGCTATCGGTCACCCAGGCAGCGCCATCCGGTCCGACGATGACGCCGTGCGGGGCCGATCCGGCACCGAGCCGGATCTCGCGAACCGTGCCCGTTGCGGGATCGAGGTGACCCAGTATCCCGACGTTCTGACCCGTGTACCAGACGCCGCCATCGACGGCGGGCGCCACGTCGTGCGGATGGGATCCGGACGGGACGTCGAACTCGCGGATCGCGAGCTTCAACTCTCCGGCGGCAGGCGAGCCGCCTCCGGTGGCCTGGGTTGCGGCAACGCTGGGAGTAGGCACGTCGCTGCTCGGCGGAGCTGGGCTACTCGCCGGGGCTGGGCTACTCGCCGGGGCTGGGCTACTCGCCGGCGAACAGGCCAAGGACAGAACGAGCGCGCTGAGGATAGAAGCGGCCGGTGCTAGCCATCGCATGCCGGGCAGTCTGCCCCGAAGTGACGTCACGCGTCATGACCGCGCCATCGCGATGCGCCGGGCGGCGCAAGCAGGATTGCCGGAGCTCGTGTGAACCACTAATGCAATCGTATGACCGCATCGCATGCTAGGCTTCGTCGATGCGAGGCAAGACCGGGACGATCAAGACGCCGGAGGACGCGCAGATCGAGCCCGCGGATAGCCACCCCCGAGATCGGTCGCGTGACGTCCCGACGATGCGCGACATCGCCAGTGCGGCCGGCGTCTCCCAGAGCACGGTTTCGCGTGTCCTCAATGACGTCGCGACGCGAGTCCCGATCACGGCTGAGACACGGGCCCGTGTGCACGAGGCGGCCAGGCAGCTCGGTTACCGACCCAATCCCCTCGCACGTGGCCTGCGCGGAGCACCGACGATGCTGCTCGGGGCGGTGGTCCGCGACATCACCGACCCGTTCTTTGCGGGGGCGATCGAGGCACTCTCCGGCGAAGCGCGCAGCCGCGGCTACAACGTTGTGCTCGGCCACGCGCATGGTCGGGCCGATGAGGCGATCGCGCTGACCGCGGTGCTCGAAACCCGTCACTGCGATGCGATCGTGCTGCTCGGTGACGTGCAGGATCAGCCTCGCCTTATCAAGGATCTCCGCGACTCGATCGTCCCGGTCGTCGCCCTCTGGCAAGGGTCGAGCCCCCTCGAGGTGCCAACCGTGGACGTCGACAACCGGGCCGGTATCCTGGCCGCGCTCGAACACCTCGTCGGCCTCGGGCACTCGCGCATCGCGTTCGTGAGCGCGCGGCTGCTCGGCGACATCCGGGAGCGCGAGGCGGCGTTCATCGAATTCATGCGCGAACGGTTCGGGGGCGTGCCCGATGGGTATATCCGCCAGGTCCCCAACACGCCGACCGGCGGCGAGGCGGCGGCGCGGAACCTGCTCAACCTCCCCGATCCGCCGACCGCGATCGTCACTTCTACCGACGCGCTCGCCATCGGGGTCCTGCACGAGGCGGCCACGCTCGACCGGGTCGTGCCCAGGGACCTGTCCGTCGTCGGGTTCGACGACATCCTATTCGCCGGCCATACAGTTCCGGCCCTGACCACGCTGCGGATGCCGACCGCCGAGATCGTCCGCGAAGGCATGCGGCTCGCAGTCGACGCCACGCGCGACCCGCGTCAGCCGCGCGAGCCGACGGTCAAGATCATCGCCCCGTCGCTGATCGTACGCCAGTCGACCGCGGCACCCCGGCCGGACTAGCCCGCGGTCGACGCGACCCGTTGTGTGTCGGCGACGTCGGCCGACGAACGCACCTCGTGCTGGATCGCACGCAGCCGTTTCATAACGTCGTTCGTGCCACGCCCGAAATAGTCGTGCAGGACGCGGTACTCCTCGTGCAGGCGCGCATAGATTTCGGCGGTCGCGGGGTCGGGTCGGTAGGTCCGGGCATGCGGTCGAGTCATCGCCGCAACCGCGTCGTCGATCGAGTCGTATCCGCCGCCGGCCGCGCCGGCGGCGACCGTCCCGTACATCGCGGACCCGACGGCGGGAGCCTGGCTCGAGGCGGCGACATCGACCTCGCGCCCGGTGATGTCGGCCGTGAGCTGCATCAGCAGCCGGTTGCGATCGGGCAGACCGCCGCACGCCACGATCCGGTCGGTCTCGACGTCGGCATCCTCGAGCGAGTCGACGATCATCCGCGTCCCGTGCGCGGTCGCCTCGAGGAGGGCGCGGTAAATGTCGGCCGGACGGGTCGCCAGGCTCGCCCCGAGCAGCACGCCATCGAGCTCGGTGTCGACCAGGATCGACCGATTGCCATTCCACCAATCGAGCGCGAGCAGACCGTTCTCGCCCGGCCGGAGACGGGCTGCCTCCCGCTCGAGGTAGGCGTGGACGCTCTCGCCGGCGTCGCGCGCAGCGTCGTGCACCGTCGGCGGCACGGCGTGCTTGATGAACCACGCGAAGATGTCGCCGACGGCCGACTGACCGGCCTCGAAGCCGAACAGCCCGGGGATCACGCCGTCTTCGACCACCCCGCACATCCCCTCGGCCGTTGCTTCGCGCGCACCGAGGACGACGTGGCAGGTGCTGGTACCCATGACCGCCACCATCGTCCCCGGTCGGGTCACGCCGACCGCCGGCACCGACACGTGCGCATCGACGTTCGCGACAGCGACCGGCGTCCCGGGCAACAGCCCCGTCCAAGCCGCGGCCGCGGCGGAGAGGCCGCCGGCTCGCTCCCCGAGCGGGCGGACGTCCCGCGACATCTTGTCGTCGACGACCCGTTCGAACCGCGGGTCGAGCGCCGCGAAGAACGCGGGTTCCGGGAACCCGTCGGCCTTCGCCCAGATCGCCTTGTAGCCGGCGGTGCAGCTGTTGCGGACCTCGCGGCCGGTGAGCTGCCAGACGATCCAGTCGCCCGCCTCGATCAGGCGGCCGGCGGCAGCGTAGACCTGCGGCGCTTCGTCGAGGATCTGCAGGGCCTTCGAGTAGAACCACTCCGATGAGATGCGTCCGCCGTATCGGGCGAGCCACGGTTCGCCCCGGCTGGCAGCCACGGCATTGATCCGATCAGCCTCGGGTTGGGAGGCGTGGTGCTTCCAGAGCTTGACCCAGGCATGCGGCTCGGCCCGCAGCGCCGGATCCTCGCAGAGGGGCAGGCCGTCGCGCGTCGTCGGCAGCATCGTGCACGAGGTGAAGTCGATCCCGACGCCAACCACCTCCTCTGGGGATGCCGTCGCGAGGCGGAGGACCTCGGGTACCGTGGCCCGGACCGTGGCGATGTAGTCGGCGGGGTCCTGAAGCGCCCAGTCGGCGGCGAGTCGGACGTGGTCGAACGGCGCTGGGAGGCGCTCATCGATCACGCCGTTCGTGTATTCGTGGACGGCGGTCGCGACCTCGTCACCCGTGGCGACGTCGACCAGGACGGCACGCCCGCTCTCGGTCCCGAAATCGATCCCGACCGCGTACCTCATGACCGCGTCCGCTGGCCGTAGTAGGCGCCGGCGCCGTGCTTCCGATCGAAGTGGCGGCCGAGCAGCTCCTTGCCGATCTCGGTGGCAGTCGCCTCGATCGTGATCGTCTCGAATGCCATCACCGCGACGGCTTCCAGGGCGACGGCGACCTCGACGGCCGCTTCGGGCGTCGGACCCCACGCGAACGGCCCGTGCGAGCCGACCAGCACGGCCGGCGCATCGCCGGGGCTCCGGCCGGCGGCGGTCAGCGTCTCGGCGATGACACGGCCCGTCTCCCACTCGTACTCCCCCGCGATCTCCTCGTCGCGCAGCGGCCGGCTCACCGGCACCGACCCCCGGAAGTAGTCGGCGTGGGTCGTGCCGAGGCAAGGGATGGCCCGGACCGCCTGGGCCCATGCCGTGGCGCTGCGGGAGTGGGTATGCACCACGCCGCCCATCTCGGGGAAGGTGCGATACAGGAAGCGATGCGTGGGCGTGTCGGTCGACGGCCGGAGCGACCCGTCGACGACCCGGCCGTCCTCGAGAGCGACCACGACCATGCTCTCAGGCCGAAGTTCGGCGTAGGGCACGCCGCTCGGCTTGATCACCAGCACCCCGGCGTCCCGGTCCACGCCGCTGACGTTGCCGAACGAGAGCGTGACCAGGCCGGCGTCGTGGATGGCCGCATTCGCCGAGGCGACCCTGGCCCGGAGCTCGGCGAGATCGCTCATTCGGTCGCGGTCGGGATCCAGACGCGCATCGCCTCCACGGTCCGGTTGCCCCAGGCGAGGTACGGGATGGCGCCGATCTCCATCCCCGCCGGCGAAGCGGCGGTCATCGACAGCCCCAGGAACCCGTTGCCCAGATCCGGCCGCGGCACGGTCCGAGCGCGCAGCGTCGATGGGACGGCGACATCCTCCAACATGGTGCCGGGCGGCAGGTCGGCGGTCTCGATCGCGTAGACGAGGGGACCGCGCTCGATCGCGATCGAGCCGCGAACGGCGTCCACCCGCGGGTCAGGATCGATCACCCGGACGTCGGCCGGCAGCTCCAGCGTCACGCGATCCCCGGGCTGCCAGGTGCGGCGCAGGTCGACGGCGCGGCCGTCGACGCGATGCGTCGCCCCATTGGGCGATCGGAACGTCGCCCCGCTCGACCAGCCCGGAATGCGCAGGGTCAGCGTCCACGGTTCGACCGGCGTCTCGCGGATCGTTACGTCTATCCGGCCGTCCCAAGGGTAGGTGGTGCCGATCGACAGGCCGACACGGCCACCCGACAGCATCGTGTCGACCTCGCCATCGACGTACTGGTGGATCTGGATCCCGTCCGCATCCTGGGTGGCGACGAGCTGCGGGAACGACGCGATGGTGCGCATCAGGTTGGGCGGGCAGCACGCGCAGGCATACCAGGTCGCCCGTTCCCCCTGTCCGGGCACGCCCCAGGCGCGGTCAGTCCGACGCTGGAGCGGGTTGACGTAGAAGAAGCGTGTGCCGTCGCTCGAGAGGGACGGGAGGACGGCGTTGTACAGCGTGCGCTCGATGACGTCGGAGCACTCGGGGTCGCCGGTCGCGAGGAGCAGCCGCCAGGCCAGCATCACCGATGCGATCGCCGCACACGTCTCCGCGTAGGCCAGGTCGGGGGGCAGCTCGAAAGGATCGCCGAACGCCTCGTCCCGGTGGCGGCTGCCGAGAGCACCGGTGACGTACATCCGCGTCGTGACCATGTCCTGCCAGCGGCGATAGACCGCGTCTAGCAGCGCGCGATCCCCGGTCTCGACCGCGACATCGACGGCGCCGCAGTCGAGATAGAGCTGACGGACGGCGTGTCCCGCCACCGACGGGGCGTCGGCGACGGGGAGGTGGTCCTGCCAGTACGCCGGCCCGTAGCGCCCGCTGCCGAGGAGCCCTCGACCGCGACGTTCAATTAGCGCTGTGGCGAAGTCGAGATGCCGCCGCTCGCCGGTCGTCCGGTAGAGCTCGACGAGCGCCATCTCGATCTCCGGATGACCCTCGATCGCGTCGCGACGTCCGGGTCCGAGCTCCCGCTCGGCGGAGGCGACCGCACGCTCGGCGACGAGGAGGAGACGATCGTCGCCAAGCGCACGGTGCCAGGCGATCGCCGCCTGGAGGAGATGTCCGATGCAATAGAGCTCGTGGCCCCACGCGAGGTCGCGGTACTCCATGCCCGGAGCCAGGACCTCGACGAACGTGTTGACGTAGCCGTCCGGTCGCTGGGCCGCTTCGACGAGGCCGATCGCCTCGTCCGCCATCGCCGCGATGCCGGGGTCCCTGGCTCGACCGAGCTCCCAGCCCGCGGCCTCGAGCCACTTGTACACGTCGGAGTCGAGGAACGGGAATGGCTTGTCGACCATGAGCCCGAGGGCCCGATAGCCCTCTCCGTCCGTCGTCGCGCCGGCCGCGAGCCGGAAGTTGTGCAGCGTGCCGGCGTCGCGCAGCTGCTCGATGCCGGCGGGGATCGTCCGTTCCCGGTTCGTCGACAGCCGATCCGCCCAGAAGCCGCCGGTGACGCGGACGTCGGTCGCGCTCAGCGGACGCACCCTCGACGGCGCGGTCCCGGTCGGGATGACGCCAGCGACGAGGCCGGAGGACATGGCCATCGCTACGGCCCGCGGCTGACGTAGTAGAACGCCTGGTTCCACCGGAGCTCGCGCTTGAACTGCGCGGGCGTCGTGGTGGCGTCGATCGTAACGAGCTCCAGATCGGCGATGTCGGCGAAGTCGGCGATCGGCTCGATGCCGAAGCTCGTGGTCATCGCCGTGTGGTGGGGACCGCCGGCCATCAGCCACGCCTCGGCGGCCGTGGCGAGGCTCGGCCGCGGGCGCCATACGGCCCGCGCGACCGGGAGCTTCGGCAGGGGCTCGGCGGAGCTGACCACGTCGACCTCGCTGGCGATCAGGCGGAACCGGTCGCCGAGATCGGCCAGACCGAGGATCACGGCCGGTCCGGGAGACGCATCGAACACCAGGCGGACCGGGTCTGATCGGCCACCGATCGAGAGGGGATGGATCTCGCAGGAGGGCCGGTCGCTCGTGAGCGACGGGCACACCTCGAGCATGTGGGCACCAAGGACCTCGGGGACCGGGTCGCCGAGATGATACGTGTAGTCCTCCATGAACGAGGTGCCACCCGGCAGGCCGGCGGCCATGACCTTGAGGATCCGCACCAGTGCCGCGGCCTTCCAGTCCCCCTCCGCCCCGAAGCCGTAGCCGTCGGCCATCAGGCGCTGGACGCCGATACCAGGCAGCTGCTCAAGCCCGCCGAGATCCTCGAACGAGTCGGTGAACGCATCGAATCCGCCGTCCTCGAGGAACGAGCGGAGCCCGGCCTCGATGCGCGCCGCCGACCGAAGCTCGGCGTGACGCTCGCCGGACGGCTGCAGCGTCGGGACGATGTCGTAGGACTCCACGTACGCCTCGACCAGCTCGGACACCGTCGACTCGGTCGTCGCCGTGACCTGGTCGACGAGCTCGCTGACGCCGTAGCCGTTGACGGAGAACCCGAGTCGCGCCTGGGCCTCGACCTTGTCGCCCTCGGTGACCGCGACCTGGCGCATGTTGTCGCCGAAACGGGCGACCTTGAGGCGGTGGGCTTGGTGCCAGCCAGCCGCCGCGCGCGCCCAGGACCCCAGCCGAGCCGCGACGATCGGATCCTCCCAGTGGCCGACGACGGTCTTGCGGCCGCGCCGCAGGCGAGTCTGGATGAACGCGAACTCGCGATCCCCGTGCGCAGCCTGGTTGAGGTTCATGAAGTCCATGTCGATGTCGGCCCACGGCAGGTCGCGGTTGTACTGCGTGTGGAGGTGGACCAGCGGCTTGCGCAGGTCGGTCAGCCCGGCGATCCACATCTTGGCCGGCGAGAATGTGTGCATCCAGGCGATGACGCCGACGCAGTCCGGGGCCGAATCGGCCTCACGCAGGACCGCGGCGATGGCTTCTGGCGTCGTGACCACCGGTTTCGCGACGACGCGTACGGGGATGTCGGCGGCCTCGTCGAGGCAGCGGGAGATGTGCCGGACGTTATCGTCGACCTGCTCGAGGACCGCCTCCCCGTAGAGGTGCTGGCTACCCGTCACGAACCAGGCCTCCAGCTTGCGCAGCGCGTGGCTCATCCTTTCACGGCCCCGGACATGAAGCCCCGCATGTAGTAGCGCTGGAGCAGGACGAAGATGATGATGCAGGGCACCGTCATGACCACGACGCCCGCCTCGGTGGCGCCGTAGTCGATGACGCCCATCGTCTGCTGCCGCAGGACGGCGATCGCCAGCGGCAGCGGCGACTGGCTGGGGTCGCTAATGAGGATCAGTGGCGCGAAGAAGTCGTTCCAGGCGGCAAGGAACGCGAAGAGCACGACCGTGATCAGGCCGGGGATGACCGCGGGAAGCATGATCCTGCGCAGCACATCGTTCGAGCTGGCGCCGTCGACCAGCGCCGCCTCCTCAAGCTCGCGAGGCACGGCCTCGAAGGAGATCCGCATCATGAAGGTCGCGAACGGCAGCTGGTAGACCGACAGAACCAGGCTCAGGCCGAGCAAAGTGTTGTCGAGGTTCAGCTGGCGCAGCAGCACGTACAGCGGGATCAGCAGGGTCGCCGACGGGACCATCAGGATGGCCAGCGTGAGCAGGAACAGGATGTTCTTGCCCGGGAACTCGAAGCGGGCGAACGCGTAGCCGCCCAGCGCCGAGACTGACACGGTGAAGAGCACCGTGAGCGCCGCGATGACGACGCTGTTCATGAAATACGTCGGCAGGCCTTCCTGGAACTCGAAGAGCCGCTCGTAGTTGCCAAGGCCGTAGCCGAAGGCTTGGGCCGAGCCGGCCTGCGCGCTGAACGATGAGATGGTGGCCCAGGCGATCGGGAACAGGAAGATAATGACCAGGCCGCCGGTTAGCACGTAGTAGGGCGTCCGGGCGAACATCGTCGGCAAGCTCATCCGGTCGCTCATTCCACTGCCGTCCCGCGTCGAAGCAGGCGGAACCAGATGAGGTTGAGGATCAGGAGTGCGCCCAGCAGGACCAGCGAGAGTGCGGCGGCGTTGCCGAGGTTCTGGCGCACGAAGGCCTGCTGATAGATGAGCTGCACGATCGTGACGGTGGAGTTGTCCGGGCCGCCCTTCGTGAGGAGATAGAAGTGGTCGAACGCCAGCAGCGATCCGGTCACGCAGAGGATTAGCGCCAGCGCGAGTGACGGGCGCAACAGCGGCAGCGTGATGTGCCGGAAGGTCTGCAGCCGACCGGCGCCGTCGATCGACGCGGCCTCGTTCAACTCACTGGGGATGGCCTGCAGGCCGACCAGCAGGATGAGCATGTAGAGACCGACGAACTTCCAGACGATCATGAAGACGGTCGAGAGGAAGGCGTTCGCGTGGGTCCCGAAGAACAGGATCGGTTCGTCGATCAGCCCCACGCCCTGGAGGAGCGGGTTCACCGGGCCGATGCTGTCCGAGTAGAAGCCCCAGAACAGCAGCGACGCGGCTGCGAGGCCGACCGCCAGCGGGATGAGGAACACGGTGCGTAGCATCCCGACCCACCGGCTCGACTCCTGGACAAGGAGGGCGAGGCCGAGTCCCAGGCCGATGAGCAGGACGGTCACGATGACCGTGTAGCGGATAGTGAACTCGACGGCTGGCCAGAACAGCGGGTTGTTGTTGAGCGCCCCATAGTTCCGCGGGAAGTTGATCCCCTGGTCGCCACCCAGGAGCTTCCAGTCGCTCGCCGACATCTGGGCGACCAGCAGCAACGGCCAGATGAAGAACACGAGTACGAACACCAGCGTCGGCAGTGCGTAGGCCATGCCCGCGAGACGGCGTCGGCGACCCCAGGCGTTTGCCCGTCCGGTCAGCCTTTCGGAGGCGAGGCGCGATGCGACGCTCATGGGTGTGCGTTGTCCACGGTCGGTCGAGAGGATCGTGACACAGTGCGGGTCTCGGGAGAGACCCGCACCCTGACGCTCACGTCAGCTTGGATGGCGACCCCGCTAGTTGCCCTGCAGGACCGAGGTGATGCTGGAGTTGAGCTGGTCGACCTTCGCATCGTCGGCGTCGTCGAAGACGGCCGCTCGGAACAGCTGGATCCACGGGCTCTGCGGGTCGTTGTAGGCGGCGTTGAAGTGGAGCGCGAACGGGGTCTTGCCGACGCCCGCCACCTCGTTGAAGAGGACCAGCCGCGGGTCGGCTGAGCTGTATTGGTTGTCGGCGAGGTCGGTCCGGGCGACGACGTTGCCCGCCTTCGCCACGACCTCGACCTGGTTGTGGTCACCGAGCATCCAGGTGATGAAGTTCCAGGCTTGCTCTGGGTTCTTGCTGTCCTTGGAAAGCCCGATGCTGTCTCCGCCGACGAAGGTCGATTCACCCTTGGTCGTACCGGCGATGGCGGTCACACCGAGGTTGTCGAGCGGCATGCCCTCGCTCTCCTGGAGACTGGCCGGCATCGGCATGATGCCGACCTTGCCCGCGGGGAATGGTTGGGTCCAGGTGGGACCGGCTTCCTGGATGGATTCCGGGTTGATGACGCCCTCGTCCCACAGAGCGCCGAAGGTTCGGTAGATCTCCTTGGCCGTATCGGTGTTGAGCGTGGCCTCGGTGCCATCCTCGTTCATGACGTCGCCGCCCTCGGCCCAGATGATCGGCCACCACGTGAAGACGTTGCATCCGCCGCAGTTCCCGCCGAAGTACGTGCCGTAGGTGCCGTCGATCTTGAGCGCCTGGACCTTGCGGGCTGCGTCGGCGAACGCGGCGAGTGTCTTCGGCGGATCATCCGGATCGAGCCCAGCCTTCTGGAACAGGTCTCGGTTGTACATCCACACGGACAGGTCGATGATGAAGGGCAGGCCGTACTTCTTGCCTTCCCAGGACGACGCGACGATGTGCGCTTGGCCGACCTTGTCGATACCCGGCAGTCCGTCGATGCGGTCGGTGATATCCAGGAACAGGCCCTGTGACGTCCAGTTCGGCATGAACACGACGTCGGCCGAGAACAGGTCCGGCAGCTCGTTTGCGGTCGCCGCATTGCCCACCACCCCGACGTACTCGTCCGTCGGAACGAGGCGCAGCTCGACCTTGTTCTGATGCGTCGCGTTGTAGGCATCGACCTGCGACTGGACACGGGTCTCCGTCGCCGCACGGCTCCACATCGTGATCGTGGTGCCGTCGTCGACGCCCTGCTCGGGGATCGCGCCTGCCGCCGAAGGCTCGCCGGACGGCGCCGCCGACTCGCTCGGGGCGACGCTGGCCGGCGCGCTGCCGGGCGCACTGGTGGGGGCCGCCCCGCCGGTACAGGCCGCGATCGCGAGGACCGCCACCATCGCGAGGACGGGCAACCGGAGTTGGCTCCTCATCCCTGTGCTCCTCCATGCCAGGCTCCGGGCAGTCTGGTCAGCCGGATGCGACCAGTCCGTCGCCCAAGACCTCGCGCCCACCATACCATGGATGCAAACGTGTGCATACATTCGATTTCGCGCAGAAATCCGATACGCTGTGCACGCACTCGGGGAGGGCGCATTACCGTGAAGCTCGGGATCACCCTGTGGAGTCAGGCGAGTGACTGGCCGTCATTCCTCGCGACCGGCCGCCGTGCGGGGGAGCTGGGATACGACACGCTCTGGACGTGAGACCACCTGTACGCGATTTTCGGCGACCCGCACCAACCGATCTTCGAGGGTTACACCGCGCTGGCGGCCCTGGCCCAGGCCACCGAGCGGATCCGGCTCGGGCTGTTCGTCGGCGCCGACACCTTTCGCAATCCGGGCCTGGCGGCGAAGGCGGTAACGACCATCGATCACATCAGTGGTGGCCGGGCGATCATGGGCATCGGTGGCGCCTGGTTCGAGCTTGAGCACCGCGCGTGCGGGTTGGATTTCGGCACCAGCTTCGGACAGCGCCTCGATTGGCCGGCCGAGGCCGTCCCGGCGATGCGTGCGCTCCTCGACGGCTCAACGGTCACGAGTGACCCTGGCGCGCGGTATTCGTTCGATCAACTGCGGATCGATCCGCCGCCCCTCCAGTCGCACCGCCGATCATGATCGGCGGTGCCGGCGAGAAGAAGACGTTGCGGATCGTGGCCCGACACGCCGACATCTGGAATGTGTTCGGGACGCCCGAGACCGTGGCGGGCAAGGACGCGGTGCTGCGGGCCCACTGCGCCGACGTCGGACGCGACCAATCGGAGATCGAGCGCACCGTCGGGTGCAAGGTGACGATCCGCTCGACGGCGGCCTCGGCGGAACGCGTCCGGCGCTCGCTCCACCAATACAACCGGACACCGATGGAACGAGTCGAGGGCGACGTGTCGTTCTGGACCGGGACGCCGGAGCAGATCGCCGAGACGATGGCGGGCTACCTCCGGGTCGGCTTCGAGACGTTCATGGTCGAGCTGCCCGCACCCTTCGATGTCGAGACCATGGAGTCGCTGACGACCCTCGTTCGCCCGATGGTGGATTCGGTAATCGCCTGATCGACGATGCTCATCAAGCAGCGCGACGACCACATGTGGGGACGCGGATGCGCCCCGAGCCGATGAGGACCCGGGGCGCGCAGTCGTTCGGGAAGGTGGTTCAGCGGCCGAAGAACTCCGCGAGCACCGGGCCGAGGACGGCCGGATCGACGTTGTGCTCCTGGCCCTCGAGGGTGTTGACCTCGGCGGTAGGCAGTGCGTCGGCGATGGCCTTGGCGGTCGGGCCGAAGAAGTCGAAGCTGGCTGCTCCGACGAGCACGATAGTGGGGACCTTCACGCGCTTGATCGCGTCGACCGGCAGCGAGTAGTCGGCCATGATCTCGGCGTCGTACGCGAGCGTGTGGGCGAGGGCTTCCTGCCACGGCCACCACGGTTGCGTCCGTGCGGATGCGACGAACTCGTCCGGCATCCCGACCACCTTGGACATGAAGTACTCGACGGCGTCGCCGCGGCGATCCTGCGCGACGAGATCCCGATAGGTCTTGGCCGTGTCGGCCGGCGGACGTCGGGTCTCGTCCAGGATCCAGGGCGGCTCCCACAAGGCCAGCTTGGAGACGGGCGAGCCGGCGGCCGTCGCGAGCAAGGCCAGCGCGGCACCCGATGACGAGCCGTACAGGCCCGCCTGGCCGCCCGCGGCACCGATCACCGCGTCGATGTCCTCGATCTCACGCTCGACTGCGTACGGCTGGGTGTCGCCCGACGGCCCGCGGCCGCGGCGGTCGTAGTTGAAGACCGTGAACCGGTCCGCTAGCTGGTCGGCAAGCCCGGCGTTTGACGATCGATCGACCGAGCCGCCGCTCACCAGGACCACGGGCGGGCCGTTGCCGA